>CATLBO010000040.1 GCA_949879025.1 uncultured Hungatella sp.
AATCGAACCCACGTATCCAGCTTGGAAGGCTGGTGTTCTACCATTGAACTACACCCGCACAATTTATTCAGTATCATCGGGGTGACAGGATTCGAACCTGCGACTTCCTGGTCCCAAACCAGGCGCTCTAGCCAAACTGAGCCACACCCCGGCATACACAAAAAGTGCTTTTTCGCAACGCAAGACCTATTATATACTAATCACTTTTTCTTGTCAACCACTTTTTTACACTTCCGCATATTTTTTTCGCTGCATGGCATAACAGTTCCTATTGGGGGCAGATTCCCAAACTGCCACGCCCGCAGCATTTGCTTCATCCTGCCTGTTATCCACATTTTTACTGCCAAAAGCAGCTTTCCCTTTCTGCTAAAGATACCTCTGATCAAAATCCAGCCGTCCATCCTCATATGCCGTTATTATCATATAGGACGGATGTCTTCCTTCCTGTCTGGGATAAGACAGGCTTCCCGGATTCAGCACAGTAACACCATTTATTTTGTCTAAAAACGGTTTGTGGGTATGGCCGTACATGGCAATGTCACACCCTCGGCTTCTGGCTTCCTCAGCCAGCCCCTCCGGCCCCATAGACACACCGTAATAATGGCCGTGAGTCAAAAGCGCTTTATGAGATCCTATTTCCATCTCAAGTTCCCTCTCAAGCCTGGAAAAGAAATCATTATTTCCCAGAACCATGGCCATCTTGCATCCGGCTCCGGCCCATTCCGGAATCCATTGCTCACTGCCCTCCGCATCCCCCAGATGAATCAGCATATCAAAGGGCTTCTCCTGCTCTATTACAAACTGCAGATTATCGTCTTTCCGGTGTGTATCGCTGACAACCAGGATTTTCATCGGTTTTCCTCCCCAAACAGAACTTTCAGTCTTTCTTTCATAGCCTCTAAAGCTTTCCCTCTGTGGCTGATCTCATTTTTCTTCTCAATAGGAATCTGGGCGGATGTCATTTTATACTCCGGCAGATAAAAAATAGGATCATAGCCAAATCCTCCGTCCCCTGCCGGCTCATGGGCAATAAGCCCTTCCACGGTTCCCTCTGTATGCAGAGTCTTTCCATCTGGAAGTACTGCTGCAATTGCGCTGACAAATCTGGCCGTCCTTTCATTGTCTCCTGCATCTGCCAGCCGGTCAATGATCACCTGGTTTTTAATCTCATAGGACGTATCCTCGCCCAGATATCTGGCTGAATAAATCCCTGGCTCTCCGTCGAGCCAGTCCACCACCAGCCCTGAGTCATCTGCCAATACAATGCAGTCCGGGGCTTCATAGAGTGTTCTGGCCTTCTCCCATATGGCTCTGGCTTTAATCTCTGCATTTTCCTCGAAAGTACTGCCATTCTCTGTCACCTGGCAGCATATCCCTGCTTCCTTCATGGATAAGATATCCATCCCCAAGTCTGCCAGGATCAGCCGTACCTCCCGCATCTTCCCTTCATTTCCTGTTGCAAATATAATCTTGTGTTTCATGATTCTTTCCTCTCATCCTTACTGCGCCTCTGCAGTTCCATTTCCCTCTGCCGCCCTGTCCGTATACCCTTTCAGACACAAATTACATTGATACCGCCCCTCCATAGGCTCCCAGTTGGTTCCGTCCAAGCTGATATAGCTTTCCCCATCTGCCACATCTGCCGCCGATGTGGCATCATCCGCCTGATATTCCACTGCAATAGGGTGAATCGAGCCCGGAGTTCTGATCTCCAAAACCAGGGCAAACCGCTCTCCTGGCTGCAGCCTTTCCGGCTCTTCCAGCAAAACCGTATAAAATCCACTGTATTTTGCCACACCGCTGGCCACTGTCTTTCTGCTGCCAAGGCTTTCCTCTCCTGCGGCATGATGAACTACGGAAATTTCATAAAAAGTCTCCTGGCCTGTGGTATAGAAACCTGCCGCTTTCAGAAATTCTTCCTCCTCCGCCTCATAGACATTTGCGCCGAAAGCCGACTCCGAGCCATATCCAACCTGCCCCACCCAGCCGCACAAATCGCTTTGATAAAGCTTATCATAATTATCCGTCGGCTCGATCCCTGTGTAGGCCAGGCTGTTTCCCCCGATATTGCTGTCATAGTAGGATACATAAAAATACCCTTTATCCCCAAAAGCTTCACCCCAGCTGCTTACACACAAAAAAGCGCCATCCCCTTCCGGCTTTGTCTGAAAATTCTCTTTTGGGTATTCATCATCCCACCCCACAATCACAACATCATGGTTCGGCACCTGATCTCCCTGATAGCAGTAGGAACTGGTTTCCTCCTTATAATTGGCAGAATGGCTGTCAGAACCTGTAATGGAAGTATAGAGAGAGCTTTGTACTCCTCCATAAAAAAACACCGCATTTTTAATAGATTCATAATCCCTGGAAGGCAGAATCCGTATCTCCTGAACATGAACCACAGGCTCCAGTCCGTCAGGAGAGTCACCGTCGCCGTACGGGTCCTGGGCTTCCAAAACCGGCCCCTGCCATGCCAGAAGATATGCCATAGACATGGTGTACTGTCCGCCTTCTCTCTGTTCCAGGGAAAAGCTGTTGTGAATGGACATATGGTCAGCAGAGAATTCCGCCGGATTCTTTGGCCGAAGGGCTGTTTCCAGTGCAGTCAGCGATGCAAATGACCAGCAGGTCCCGTAGCTCCCCTGATCTCTGACTTTCGTGCTGCGGCCCGTTTTCCGGTAATCGTATGTCTTGGGCAGCTTCCGGCTTTTGTAAGGCAGGGCATCCTCCAGGCAGATTCTCCAATCTCCTGCTGCTGTCCTGGTATTATATCCAAAACCGTCACATATTGCCTGCAATGGAAGGTATAGGCCTTCTTCATCTGAGAAAGGCCCGCATTCCAGAACCTGTCTCCCAAGCCCGCATCTCATCTCTCTGCTGCCTTTTTTAAGCGTCACTTTTGTATTTCCCTGCTGAAGCAAAATCCGGGAATCAGTGTATTCCAGCACACTGATTTCCAAAGCCTGCATTATAAATTCCTTCGAAACCAGTATATCCAAGGAACCGCTTCCTGGCAAAGCCGCCTGGCAGGCCCCGTTAGGCGCTTCCACCAGCAGTTCCCCTGCTTTCCTGAATCCCCGCAGCCCTCTTTCGGCGCCTGGCATCTTTATCAACTCTGCATTGGCAGATTCTGTTTCAGTCTCACTGACAGTGGTCTTTGTGCCTTTCTGCACGTATCCAGTGCTGCTGTTAACATAATCCTTCCTGTCCTGGCTGCTGTCTTTCCCGGCTTCTGCCTCCTGGGTTTTGCCAGTATAATCTGATGCAGGCTGTTTTGGCTGATGATTACAGCCTGAACTCCACAGAAGTCCCGCCATAGCTGTACAGGCCAGGGCAGTTCTTATGCTCAGACCTTTTCCCATGGCCCGCAGCCTCTGTCCCGCTTCTTTGCCGGCGGTTTAGGCCCTGCAAACTGATAAAAGTACGTTTTCATCATACCATTATAGATCTTTCTGTTTTTATCCGCCCTTCTGCCCATATATTTCTCGGCATCTTCATATGCCGTAATAATATAAGCAGACCAGGAATCCAATGCCGCCACCCGTTCTCCCAGCTGTCTGTACAGCTCAGGCAAACGCTCTTTTTCCTCGATTCTCTCTCCATAAGGAGGATTTGTAATCAAAAATCCGTATTTTTTAGGGTGACTCAGCGCACTTACAGGCCTCTCCTGAAAATGAATCATATGCTCTACCCCTGCTGCCTGGGCATTGGCTCGTGCCGCCTTTACAATTGTGCCGTCAATGTCATATCCCTGGATATCCGTTTCCACCTTATCATCCACCATTTCATTAGCCTCGTCCATGGCTTCATACCAGCATTTGCGGGAAATCAGGTTCTTCCACTCTTCCGCCAAAAACGACCGATTCATTCCCGGAGCTATATTGGCTGCCATCATGGCTGCCTCAATGGGAAATGTCCCGCTTCCGCAGAAAGGGTCCACCAGAATCCTGTCTCTTTTCCAGGGCGTCAGAAGAATCAAAGCCGCTGCCAAGGTCTCCGTAATAGGCGCTTTGCTGACCAGAGTCCTGTATCCCCGTTTGTGCAGGGAGTCACCTGATGAATCAATCCCCACAGTCACCTGATCCTTATACAAGAACACCCGCAGAGGATAACTGCTCCCGGTTTCCGGAAATATTTCCGTTCCATAGGCTGTCTTCATTCGCTCTACCATGGCTTTCTTCATAATTCTCTGAATATCCGAAAGACTGAACAGCCTGCTCTTGATAGAGGAAGCTTTTGCCACCCAGAACTTACCATCCTTGGGAATAAGCTCCTCCCATGCAATGGCCCTGGTGTTCTGAAACAGTTCCTCAAAAGATTCCGCCCGAAAACTTCCAGCCTTCAAAAGCACCCTCTCCGCTGTCCGCAGGAATACATTGGCCCTGCATATGGCCTCATCGTCGCCTGTAAAGGTAACTCTGCCATCCTCCACCTGGCTGATCTCATAACCCAGATCCACAATTTCTTTTTTCAGTACTGCCTCCAGGCCAAAATGACAAGGGGCAATCAGCTCATATGTCTTCTTCACCGGCATCTCCTCAATATTACTGATTATAATGTGATTTCCTTCACCTTGTTTCCCTCAAAGTCATAGATAGTAAACACACTGCCGTCAAGCATTCCGTAGCTGTTAGGATTGCCGTCCTTGGGAAGGGAAGCTGAACCCGGGTTCAGCAGGAAGCTATCCCCCATTGCCTTAGCCACAGGCAGATGGGTATGCCCATGAATCAATGCATCTCCCGGCCTCATAGGCGGCAGAACCTCTTCATTATAAATATGCCCATGAGTGGCATAGATCGTCTTCCCATTTAACGCCAGCAGAGCGTAATCCGCCATCATGGGAAATTCCAGCACCATCTGGTCAACTTCAGAATCACAGTTGCCCCTTACCGCATAAATCTCATCCTTATGCTCATTGAGCATGGCAAAAACCTGCTTTGGATCATAATCCCTGGGAAGTTCATTGCGGGGGCCATGGTATAGAAGATCGCCTAAAAGAATCAGGCGTTCTGCCCCGGACTTTGTATAAACTTCCAGTACCTTCCTGCAGTAATATGCTGACCCATGAATGTCAGACGCAAACATATATTTCATATTTCCCTCCTGGTATTTTTACTAAGTCAATAGTACTATTTTAAAGCTTCCCTATAGCATCTGTCAACTGATTCTATGAGCAGATCAGCCACTTTCCACGGTAGGCCACCATTCCGCCGGCTACATTAATCACAGGATACCCTCTCATGGATAAATGGTTGCATGCCAGCATGCTCTGGCTCCCTCTGGTACAGTACAGCACCAGCGGGAGCCCTTCCTGATACTCAAAGAGCCTATCCTCTTCTATCATATCCTCCAGTTCTTCAAAGGGAATATTTACGGCTCCTCTTAAGTGGGAATATTCGAATGCGCTTCTGCTGCGCAGGTCAATCAGCTCCATAGGCCTGCCGCAGGATATCCAGCAATCCAGTTCCCTCATACTGATTGTAGGGTACCTCATATGCTATCACCTGTCCTTGTTATTATTACCATTATATGTAAAATATAAAAAGCCGTCCCAAATCCGGGGCGGCTTGTGCCAGGCGCCAAAGAAACACGCCTGCAGCTTGATATAAGCCAGAGTTTTTGTATCTGCTGATTAGCGGTTGTTATTCTGGCTGCTGTTGCGGCTGCTGTTCTGGCTGTTGTTCTGATTGTTGTTTTGGCTGTTGTTCTGATTGTTGTTCTGGCTGTTGTTCTGATTGTTGTTCTGGCTGTTGTTCTGATTGTTGTTCTGGCTGCTGTTTCTGCAGTTTCTGGAATCTTCCATATCATTATAATTATTTCTTGCCATAGTGTAATACCTCCTGAAAAATAATTTTTGTTACAGGACTAGTATGGCTTTCTCTCTAAGTTTTATACTTGTGATTGCATTTTTTTCATAATTATATTATAATAAGAGAGGAGTAAGGGTTTCCCTTAAACCCGCAAGATCCTTATGAAGAGATTGATACTCCCCTCAAAAAAAGTCCGGCACCCCCTGCCGGACTCTTTTTCTATTTCCTAAATTAATCACCTAACATATTTTTAATTCTTACAGGAGTTCTGTAGTTCCACGGAGATGTCTTAATCCCTGTCTTTTCTGTGGATGCATGAACAACTTGTCCATTGCCGATGTACATAGCCACATGATTGATCCGGCTGCCGTTTCCATAGAAAACCAGGTCGCCTGGCCTCATCTGCTCAGCGCTTACATCTGTTCCCTGCAGTGACTGCGCTCCGGAACTGCGGGCAATAGATACATTAGCGCCATGAAGCATTACATAGCTGCTGAATCCAGAGCAATCCGCTCCCGTATGAGGGTCGCTACCGCCTGCCACATATCTGCCTCCTACAAACTGAAGCGCATAATCAACCAGGTTCTGCCTGCGGCTCTCAGAAGCATCAGCCTGCTTCTGGGCCTCCAAAGATTCTCTGGCCGCATCAGCCTCCTGGCTGTCCTCATCAAACCCTTCCACTGACACGCCATCCTCTTCTGCCAATATGTATCCCACATCGTCTCCTACCTGAACTTCCACCCAGCCATCTCCCTCATCAGAAAGAACCTCATACACTTCTCCCTCAGAAGCCTGCTTCAAGGTCTCCCCGGAGTCAATAGATGTATATACAAAATGAGTTCCCGCCTCAATAGTTACTATGTAATCCTGAACAAGGCTCCCTGGCCCTTTAGACATTCCATACGCTGCCCAGGCTTCCATGGTCCCTCCCAATGACAGTGTACCGCATAACGCCATGGCGCAAAGTCTGTATTTTACTCTTCCTTTTTTCATATTTTAACTCCTTACCAGATATTTTAATTTTAATTATCATTTGTTACATAAGTATTAACTTTTTAATGATTATATTTCATTTTAATTACTTTGTCAAGCATAAATGGCCTCAAAACTGTTACAATTCAGTTTTGAAGCCATTTTTACGAGATAAATCTCTATTTGATTTAAAATTTCTGTAATATTTTACCGTCGTCTTCCGCTGCTGCGGATAATGGTTATAATAAGCCAAAGCATAAAAAGCGGACCGATAAACGGCATCAGCAATGCAAAAATTCCACCGATAATTGAAAATACCAGGTATATGACTGCAAACACCAGCAGCAGAGCCAGTAATTTTCCATACCACTTATCCATTCTGAATATTCTGAAAGACCGTTCCTGCCCATATGGGTTCCTGCCATACTTTCCGTCATCCCGTCCGGTATCCGCACTGTTGCTGTATTCATAACCTCCGGCTGTCTCATGCATACCGTCCCCAGCCCCGTCAGTGGTGTCCTCAATCGTCCTGGCTATAAGCCTAGGATCACCAATCTCCCCTATTACTTCTTCCTCTGTCCGTCCCTTATGAACCTCTTCCGTAATGTATCCGTCATAATATCGTATATTTTCTTCCACCACCCTCGGCGGCACATCCCCTGTCAGCGCCCGGCGCAGTGTCTGAAGGAATTCTTCTTTTCTCATGCAATTCTCCCTCAATGTTATCTCCTGATTTTCATTATCAGCTTCTCTGCCGTATCTGGTTTAGTTTACCATGATTCTCTTTTCCGGTAAATGCCAACATTCTTAAATAATCATAAAAAAAACGTAAAACATCCTTATTGTTACTATCTAATATATCTTTTCTTTCAGTACGCCTTCCCGGTAAGCATTTACCAATTCCTTTAAATCTCTGATCTTTTCCATCAGCTCTGCTCCCAAATCCGTATCCCCCACCATAATCCGCTTCTTCATTTTCTCCACGATTGTCACCTTGGGAGTATTCTCTTTTCCTCTGCAGAAAGGCTTATGTTCCGCCAACGCCAAGTGCCTGGAATTATAAATCAGTGTATACCCGGCAATTCCTGTTTTGCTCTGATATGCCTTGGACAGTCCTCCATCAATGATATAAAGCTTCCCCCCTGCCTTTACGGGAGTCTCTCCATCTTTTATTTTCACCGGAACGTGGCCGTTTACAATATGGGAATTTTTTGTGGGAAGCCCAAACTCTTCCAGAATCTTGTCACAGTACTCCTCCTGAATACTTAACTGATAATAGGGATTCATAACTTCTTTGTAAGTGTTTTTGTCTTCTATAAAATAATGCTCAAAAGTAGTCATCTTATCCTTGCCATATACCGGTGATTTCTCCCCACACCAGAGATACCACATAAAATCCCTGGCTACCGCCTTATCGGGATTGCCCTCCGGCAGGAAATAAGCGCTCTGCACCAGTTTATCAATAATATCCATTAGCCCTTTTCCGCTGTAGGAAATGCCGAAAAGTTCCATAGTGTCAAAGGTTCCGTCCTCTTTCATGGGAATACACCCATGATAAAGCAGGTTCTGATTGCAGGATTTATACATGGCACCATGAGAATAAAGGAATTTCACATGTTTATGCAGAAGCTGGCTGTGGGTAAAGGAAAGTCGCAGAGTATGAAGCAATTCCTCCTCCTCCGCAGTCAGTTTCAGCGGATCTTTCGGGTCCACTGTGGGCAATGACATGTCCAGCATTTTATACGTCTTTCCATCCACCTTCACTGTTCCATGCTCAAAATCTACCTGTTCCAGAAGCCTCCGGCCATCCATCTGGTATTCCGGATGACGCCGGATAATCTGCCCCTCAATCTTAAACTGCATAACGGCAACCGCCTTATGCATTTTAGCCACCAGACCCGGGTCCACCACATCATAGATATTTTCATCTAGGATATGAGGCACAAAACGGGTACATGGATCATGTTTATACACATTTGCTGCAAACATAGACAACGGACGCAGGTTAATGCCATAGCCGTCCTCCAGCACGTCAAAGCTATTGTAACTGATGGCTATGCGCAGCACATTACAAATACATGCCCGATTGCCTGTGGCTGCACCCATCCACGAGATATCGTGGTTGCCCCACTGTATATCCACATCATGAAACTGCATCAGTTCATTCATAATCAAATCTGCCCTGGGTCCTCTGTCAAAAATATCCCCTATAATATGAAGGCTATCTATGGTCAGGTTCTGGATCAAATGGCAGAGGGCAATAAGAAACTTGTCTGCAATGTGAATATCTATGATAGAGCGAATAATCTCACTGTAGTACACCCGCTTATTTTCCCCTTTATAATCCACATGTAAAAGTTCGTCAATAATATAGGCAAACTCTTCCGGAAGTTTTTTACGGACTTTAGAGCGGGTATATTTTGACGATACGACTTTGCAGATTTCCACCAGACGATAGATGTTAATCCGTTTCCACTCATCTGTAGCTTTCCCTGTATTATCCTGCTGACGCAGAGCATTCTCCGGATAATAAATTAAATTGGCCAAAGCCTCCTGCTCCTCCTCCGGAATCACATACCCAAAGGTCTCTTTAATTTTTTCACGGATAATTCCTGATGAGCTTCTCAGAAGATGGATAAATGCCTCATGCTCGCCGTGAAGATCGCTGAAAAAATATTCTGTCCCTTTTGGAAGCCCCTGTATAGCGGTCAGATTAATAATTTCACTGGAAGCCTCTTTAACGCTGGGATACTCTCTGGCCAATAGCTTCAGATACGCTAAGTCCCTCAATATCATTTCCTCCTGCTTCTTACAATGCATGTCAATGCCAGACGCAAAAAGGCTTTGAGCATGCATTACATACTTTACCGCTATCGTACCATAAATTAACAGGCTTCACCAGTACATAAATGATCATTCTTCCTCTCCTGTCGGAATTCTCTGCTCCACCGGCCCTCCTGGTATTTCCGGATCAATCATCTGGTACATCCGGTAATATTCCTTTGTGTCCTGCTTCTTTATTGTTTCTCCCCTGTTCACGGCCAAAAACTTTACAAGTTCATAGCAGTCTATCCATATTTCATTGTTTCCGTCTTTCTGCGACTCATCAAAAATCAGCTGAATTCCAAAATGAAGATGGGGTTCATCAATATTATTGGTATTCTCTGTCCGGCTGTACCCAGTTCTCCCAAGATATCCGATAACATCGCCTGCCTGAACTACGCTTCCTTCCTGAAGCGATTTGTGATAAGGATAATTTTTCCGCAAATGGGCGTAATAATAGTATCGTTTTCCATCAAAGCTGCGGATTCCCAGCCGCCAGCCGCCGTACTGGTTCCAGCCCATAGCCTCCACATACCCGGACTCAACCGCAATTATCGGTGTCCCTACCTGCCCCATCATATCATGGCCCAAATGCTGCCGTTTAAAGCCATAGCTTCTGGCCACTCCGAAATCATCGTAATCATTGTATGGATAATTTTTCGCTATGGGAGAAAATGCCTTCAGCCCATATTTGGTCACCCATACATTTCCATTGTCAGTCTTGCCTTCATCTGTTTGTCCGTCTTGTGTCTTCTCTTCTGTTGATGGCTTGCTGCCCTCCTTTGCATTTTCCTGTTCCTGGCTGTTCGTGCCGTCATTTTTAAGCGCAAATTCCGGAGCCTCTGCTGCTGGAATCTCCACTTGGAACTCTCCCACCATTCCGCCTAGTACCGCCCCGTATGCCTCCAGATAATAGGAATAATACTTCATATCTGCCGTAATATCTTCCATTTTTTCCCCGCCCAAGACCCTATCTGCAATTGCTTTCATATCTGCAGCTTTATATCTGGAAAAATCGCCGCCGTAACGAGCCCCAAGATATGCCAGCAATTCTATCCAGTTAAGATGAATATCTGACTGGCAGGTATCCACATCATAGCGGAAAGCCTGCTGCATGGCTTCCTTCGTCACCTGAAAATCAACCCATTTAATAAAATCCCTTTTGTCCTCATGTTCCCCGCTGTTCTCCGCCGCCTGGCCGCTTGCCGCCACACTGTCTGATACAGCATCTCCCACCGGAGTCAGCAATATAAGAAATGCGGCCAAAAGGACGCATTCCAAAGAAATAATCAATTTTAAAAATTGAGGCGGATGATTATAATTCATAGGTCATTTCCTTTCCCACAGTTTTATCCGAACCATTAACCTTGTCAAAGACAAGGTTTTACAAGAAAAGGATATGCCATAATTGATTAAAATAGAATCGGAACCATTACCATCTCCTGTATATAGTTCTCATCCTGTGCCGTAGAACAGAACAGCTGCACAGAATAAATATCCCCTGCCACCTGAAACCCATGCCTGTGGCACACATCCAAAGGTCCTTCCAGAATCAGGCTCAAGGCCCTGTCCCTGTCTCCCAGATTCCGTCTCCGCATTTCCTGCACATAATAAATCAGACATTTTCGCAGTTCCACCAGTTTTACTGATCTGTTGCGGAATATATCCATCCTTTCCGCTGTGTCCCTAGTCATTCTCAGGCCCATATGCCACTGTCCCACCGATTCCAGACAGGGCTTGGAATCAAGACACTGAAACCTGGCACAAGTTTCTACCATAGGCATATAGTCATTCCATCTAAAGGCGGCTTCATGTTCCTCTTTACCCCCGGTAAACTCCCCCTGACATGCATTCTCCACATAGTAAAATGGCTCAGGCTGCAGAATGTTCCACTCCCCTCCATTCTTTCCTTGAGGGCATTTTGCGTCTCTTTCTGACAGGAAATCCAGATACCGGAGCATTTCCCTGTATAAGTAGCATTTTCGGACAATCCTGTCCCTCTTTTCTTTAAACAGCTGCGGCATGTCTACCGAAGCAGTATGGTTCAGTATATCTGATATTTCCTTGCTGGTAAATCCCATGCTTTTCAGACGGATACACTGTACCACCTGCATAGCTTGATGAAACTCATAATATCGGTATCCAGACTCTGCCACCTGAGGCTTCAAAAGGCCATATTTCTCATGATGCTTCAAAAACCCGGCACTTACCCCCAGGTTTTTGGCAAACTCACCGATTTTATAACGTTTGTCCACAAAAATATCCTCCCTTTCCGCCGCTTTATACGCATTGAAACTCACCAAAAAAAGAAAGGCATTTGTTCCTCAATAACTAAATAATTTCACAAATGTCATACTGTTGTTGATTTTACCATATTTTTTTATCCCTCACAACTGCACAATTCTTGCTTTTTTAAGCTTTTTTTATAATAATATCATAAATTTATCCCCTTTTGTTGACTTAAATCCTGGTTCAGGTTATATAATAACCATAAATTCTGTTTAATCATTTTAAACAGTCATATAACAGAAGTACAGGAGGATGAAAAATGTCTGAACAATTAACCCGCCGCAGCTTTTTAAAAGGTGTTGCCGGTGTCGTAGGCGTTGCTGCTGTCAACTCTTTAACAGGCTGTGCCAGCACCGAGCCTTCTGCCACCGCTGCAGAAAGTACCACTGCTACAGAAACAACTGCTGAAACTGCCGCAACTACCGCTGCTCCCGTCGGAAAGTATATCCCTGGTACCTATACTGGTACTGCTGACGGCATTCATAGTACCATTACAGTTACCATGACTTTTGACGAGGAAAAAGTCACGGATGTGGTTCTTGATGTGTCCGGTGAAACTCCTGGATACGGTCAGGATGCCGGAGATGCCCTGCGGGAAGCGCTTTTAGCTGCACAGAGCACAGAAATCGATGGGGTAAGCGGCTCCACCATAACTTCCCAGGCCGTTATTGTGGCAGCTGACAAATGTTTTGCACAGGCAAGGGGCGAAGCCGTTATTGATGTGGTTACAGTTGACAAGGGAAGTGAGAATGACTGGCTGGGCGCCGAGCCCAATATCGATGATGCCTCTGTCGCTGAAACCTGGGATACGGATATTCTGATTGTGGGCGCCGGAAACGGCGGAATGTGCGCAGCTGCCTATGCAGCACAAAACGGCCTGAAATTCCGCATTATTGAGCAGAATCCTGTGGTTCAGGATACCCGCCACTGGTATGGCGCTATTGACAGCTCTGAGTCTAAAAAAGCCGGCGTTACTGTTAACCGCAAGAAATTGCTGGCTGAAATCAGCCGTTATGCTTCCGGCAAATGCGATCAGAAGGTAGTAAACACCTGGATTAATGAATCTGCTGCCATGCATGACTTCGTAGCCGGAATTCTGGAAAGCGCCCCATATAATTATACCTGCGTCTTTACTGCCGGGGAAGAAGCCCGCTGGCCGGAAAGCGATGACAGCCCGGATTATATGTTCCCTGAGCAGGAACACACCTATCACGGCTCTGAAATCCCCCGAAACGAGGTATTCCGGCAGTACATAGAAGGGCTGGGCTACAGCGTTGACTTCAATACCAGTCTGGTAAAGCTGGAAAAGGACGCAAACGGCCGGATTACAGGCATTATTGCTCAAAAAACATCAGGGGACTTTGTACGCATCAATGCATCCAAAGGCGTTCTTCTGGCCTGCGGCGGATATCCCGGCAACCCCTATATGATGGAAGCCCTTGATCCCCTGGGGACCAGCGTTACCACTGCCTGCAGCTACAGCCCCAGCGACCAGGGTATGGGAATACGGGCAGCCGTGTGGGCAGGAGCATCTCTGGACAAGGAAGCTGCTCCCATGCTATTTGACCGCGGCCTGGTAGCCCCTGGCGTAGACGGCGGTTATGTTGAAAGTTCCAATGCTTTTGGCGGAAAAGCTTTTCCAGGCACAGTAAAACAGTACAATCCGGGAACTCAGCCTTTCCTGAAGGTTAACCGCAAAGGAATGCGTTTTACCAATGAATCCAGTCCTTACAATGACACCTCCTATGCCGCCGGCAACCAGCCTGGACGCGTATATGCACAGATTCATGACGCTAATTATATGGAAGATATAAAACGCTTCCACACCATTGGCTGTTCTGCCATGGCCCGCAATGTTCCGGGCATGATGGAGGGACAGATTGCCCAGTATGTGGAGGAAGGGCTGATTTTCCAGGCTGATACCCTGGAAGAACTGGCTGACAAACTGGGCTTTGACGCAGATGCAAAGGCAAACTTCCTGGCAACCGTGGAGCGTTACAACGAGCTGTTCGACAAGCAGAGCGATGATGATTTCGGAAAGATGGCGCCGCGTTTAAGCGCTGTCCGCCAGGCTCCTTTCTATGGCTGCTGGCTAGGCGCATCTTTGCTTACTACGGAGCAGGGCATTGCCATTAATGAAAACACTCAAGCCTTGGATGAAGAGCGCAATCCTATTGAAGGGCTATATGTTACCGGCGATATGTCCGGCAGCTTCTTTGCCAATAACTATCCCTGTCTGATGCCGGGTATTGCCTGCGGACGTACTCTGACCTTTGCCATCAAAGCCATTAAGCAGATGGGCGGATTAGAATAATCCACAAATAAACCGGGGAAATTCAGCAGTCATTTCCCCGGTTCTTATATTCATTATTCCGTTTTCTTTGTTAGTGGTATCCACACCTCATATCGGGCTTTCTGCGGATCAGGATTCAGATAAACCTCAATGTCTGGGGTATCTGCATATTCATAGCCTGATGTGGGAAGCCATTCTGTGATGATCCGTTTTTCCAGTTCCTGGATTGACTGGTTTGTCCCTGTTCCCGGAAAAATAGCCCAAGTGGCCGCCTGTATCGTATATTCCTCCAATCCTTCACTTTCTTCTGAAGACGAAACTGCAATATAATACCTCCATGGCTCTTGGCTGTTGCAGGTGCTGACTCCAAAGCAGAGCCACAGGGGATGTTCATGCATTCGCTGCCAGATACTATGAATATGGCAGAAATATGCTGACATGACAATATTTTCCACAATGCAGTGCTCTCCCTTATTCTTCCGGCTTTAATGCCCCATAGAAGTAAGATGCCGTTGCGCCGCCGTCAATAAGGAAGTCTGCACCTGTGATAAACGCCCCTTTATCACTCATTAACAGTTCCGCCACATTTGCCACTTCATCCGCAGTACCCGGACGGCCTGCCGGGCATTTTGCAAACATATTCTTATAAAAATCACCCCGGGGCCCGTTAAACTCGTCAATCGCCAGCGGCGTCACAATGATGCCAGGAGAAATGGAATTGATCCGTGCGCCTTTTTCGCCCCATTTTACCGATTGCGCCATCACACGCTTTTCATTACAGCGCTTTGCCATCTGATAGGCATGGAGCGTATCGCGGATATTTTCCGGCTGCAGCATTTCCAGAGACAGCAATTCTTCTGTGGGCGTACAGGCAAGCTGCTCATCCGCCTCCGGGGCAAGCTGCTTCATACGGTGTCCCGACTGACTGGAAATTGTCACGCCTGCGCCGCCGGGAGCGATCACCTTACCTACTTCCTCCAATAGTACCGCCGTACCATAAAGATCAACTTTCAATATCGCCTCAACAGGAGCCTGACTTGGTGAAACACCAGCAGCATTGACCAGCATAGTGATCCTGCCAGCCCTCTTTGCCTCAGCAATCAAGTATAGGATAGATTCTCTGGAAGATAAATCCATCTCTATCGGCAGCACATCAAATCCGGCTTCATTCATAATCTTAGCGATTGCCTGTGCATTTTCCGGTTTTTTATCCCCAAGTATAATCTTCTTTCCATAACCTATTCTCCGGGCAATTGCCATACCAATCTGGCCCGCACCGGTTAAAATCATAACTTCCTTTGCCATCTCTATTTCCTCCATTCATTATACAAAGTCTGCCGTATGTTTCATCATCTGCCGGCTCACACCACTCCATACTTTTCGTTTGCTCCCGGAATCTTCCTTCCTCCTGATGCCATCCCTCCCCGTCGTGCATGCCAAAAGATGTCCTCCTCCTTCTTTGGCGTGGCGGATATGCCAGTTATTACAACAGCCTGGTTCAAAAAGTATCCTCCTATAACAATTTATGACCTATGGCCGCCAAAAACAGGAAGCGCCATGCCGTCCAGTTTTTTATCAATAGTCTCTATTTCTTCTCTATCCAGCAAGACTGAGGCTGCTTCAAAATTTTCCTTCAGACGCTTGGTTTTACGGCTTCCTGAAATCGGAATGATAAATGGCTTCTTACATAACATCCACGCCAGTGAAATCTGTGCCGAAGTAGCTTTCTTTTCCTCTGCCAGGCCATTCAGCAAGGCCAGAAGCTCCCTGCCTTTTTCACCCCCTCTTCCGTATATTGTGGCATATTGCTCCGGTAATCTATTCCTTTTTCAAAAACGGAATCCTGGCTGTACTTGCCGCTCAAGAAACCATTTGCCATAGAGGAAAAAGCCACATAGGTGATCCCAAGTTCTTCCACACCCGGGAACAATTCTTCATGCCATCGGGCCATCATGGAATAGCGGTTCTGGATCGCCGTAACCGGACAGACTGCATGGGCGCAGTGCAAATGCTCTTCATTCACCTCCGAAATCCCCCAATAACGGATTTTTTCCTCCCGGATCAGTTCCACCATAGTCCCG
The DNA here is from genome assembly GCA_949879025.1 of uncultured Hungatella sp. Lineage (GTDB taxonomy): Bacteria > Bacillota > Clostridia > Lachnospirales > Lachnospiraceae > UBA3402. Next base: position 16,272 of record CATLBO010000040.1, read on the forward strand.
GCTGTTTCCTCTGGGGAAATCTGCGGATCTATGCGGTGTTGGTAATATAGATCAATATAGTCCGTTCCAAGCCGTTTCAGGCTTCCCTCCACAGACTTTCGGATCGTCTCAGGCCTGCTGTCCACATTGATCCCACATATTCAGAAACGCTCCTACTATTTCTTCTTAAACTCTTTTGCTGCATTTGATACACTCTAGCTCCTTCTCTTTTCCTCCACTGGTATGCACCGCATTGTATTAATGATCCGTTTTCCAGAAAATTTCCATAGGGTTCCTGGTTTTCTTTTGTTCTACGTCTATTATAAAAAAGCTATGTGCAGGAATCAATTCGACTTTCGAGGCATTTTTATAAGAAAACCTTATATGAAGACGGGCCTGTCTGCGGCAGTATATAGTTGGAAACCACTTACAGGATATGATGTGAAGCGGATGATGCAGGACTCTCCGTCCCTCTACTGGTCAGGCAGCAACAACCAGATTTTCAAGGCACTTGTGAATCTGCTGGATAACGGTTTTGTGACAAATAAGATACAGTATCAGGAAAGCGCCCAAACAAAAAGATTTATTCCATTACGGAATCCGGCCTGTCCGAACTCATCAGATGGGTTACCAGTGAAAAACCAGAAATACCTGAGTATAAGAAAACCTTTCTCATACAGCTATCAATCAAAATAAGGTTCTGCCAAATGCAAATAGGTTCCACCTCTGTACCTGAAAATACGCTGATTCTACATCCAGCAGGAAGCCTGCTGCCCTCCAGGGTAACAGGGCCAATCTGGGTTTGGTTAACTGTCAACAATTTTGTGGTGAGGTATCTCTGTTTTGGAGATGGCCAGAGTATGGGAGTTGTACCCCTGGTATATGTCTGTGCTTTTCCAGAACGGCTATATTTCCATTTTAGATGGTAGGGCGGACAAATATATGGGTAAGGGGCTCAAAAGCTATTCCAGACGTTTTAGATGCTGCAAAAGAAGGGAATTGTTTTCAGGATAGAAATACTTGAGAGCGTTCTTTAGATGAGTGACAGGAAAGCAGCAGGCTTATATTTGCCTAAAAAAGCCCCCAGGAATAATCCCAGAGGCCCTGCAGAAGAGGATTATAGTCCCAGCTCTTTAAAGTCAATCCACAGATCATCGTAGATGTTGACCTTGATCTTGTCCTGGAAAGTGTAAGCTGATGTTCTGAATTTATCTTCTTCCAGGAAATAGACATACACGGACTGATTCATGGGATTGACAATCCAGTACTCCCTCACTCCAGCATCGGCATACAAGTTCAACTTTCGGATATAGTCATGGCTGGAATTACTGGGAGAGACAATCTCCACAATCCAGTCTGGCGCTCCGGTACATCCCCGGTCCGTCAGCTTGTTGGGGTCACAAATTACGCTGATGTCCGGCTCCACCACGTTTCTGTCATCTTCTGAAAACAGCTTGACGGCAAAGGGGGCCGGGTAGACTTCACAGGGGCCGTCTTTAGCCCGGAGATAGATGTTAATTTCGGTATTCATAAAATTTAGTATCTTCTGGTGTATCCTGCTGGGAGCCGACATGTAATAGATTTGACCGTCTATGAGTTCGGCTCTGACGTTCTCCGACAGATTGTAGTAGTCCTCTTCTGTGTAAATGTTTGTGTGGGCTAATGCTTCAGACATGAGATTCTCCTTTCTGGGTAAGGTTATGGGGTTTCGGAGGGCAGCAGGGGAAAGATTGTCCCGCTCCATGGTCTCGGTGATTGCACGGACAACGAAATCATTTGTACTTTCTCCCATAGTGGCGGCGCATTCCTGAATTAAAGCAAAAAGAGCAGTATCAATAGATATATGGCAAGCGGTGTTATTTTCGTTAGGTTTAGTATATATAGGACGTTCACGTTTTGAAATAATGTTTTTGATATATTTTGACATTTCACCATTATTTTTAAAATATTCAAGAGATGCCAAAAGTTCTTCTTTCGTGAAGCAGGTTGTCTTTGTGCGGTTATATCCTGTATTTAATTGTATCGTAATGTTGGATAAAATGCGCTTCACGATTGAACATATCAAATTGATTGCAACCATAGGGGAACATTTCTAAAATCTTTACAGAAAAAGTATTTCCTTGTTGGATATCCTCTTTTACGGCAGACGGCGGGGAGGATTTATGCTGTATTATACGTTGCTGTATATTTTGTGAAGAACCTATATACATTTTTCCGGTTTGATTGTTAATCAGAGCATAGACACCAATACCGTCATATTCTGGTATATTTGTTATAAATTTACTTTTCATCTGGTACATACTCCATTAAATCCCCCGGCTGACAGTTAAGAACTTCACAAAGCCGGGATATGGTTTTGCTGTCAAGGCCTCCAGTTCCATTTTTTAAAGCGGTCAATGTGCCTTGCCCTATCAGTTTTTCTTTGCGGATTTTATAAGTTGTCCATCCCTTTTCTTCTAATAGTCGGAATAGTTTTTGATAGCTGATAGCCATATTGTAACGCTCCTTTCCAGTAGACGGGCAGATAAAAAAGCAGACACCTTTTCCACTATACCTAATATAACACAAATATACACAAAATCAAGTGTATAAAATAGGCAAAATAATCACTTAACTTTGTGTATAATAGTCTTATCAACAGAGCGGAACACAAAAGCAGCCGGGAGAGTCGAAAGCCCCCGAAGTCATGAGCCATATACCTGCGACCGTGTACGGAAGAAGAAAACAAGAATAGCCATGAGGATGCTCATGGGGTTGCCGGAAAACCGCTCAACTGATAGAAAGGGGTAATGGCATAAAGTACAAACTTAGAAAAATCATGTTGAAGGCATGGAGCATTTACCGCAAGAACAGCGGATTGAAGCCGCAAAGGGTGCGGCAGGTATTCAGGAGGAGACAAATACCTGGAACGGCTGGAAACAGCTGGGGGATACAGAACTTCTGGGCCTTGCCGGGTTATATGGCTGCCCAGTAAGTGTGTTGACCTGTCCGAAGGTCATTATGCTGGATACAGAGAGACTCAGACATAGAAAGATGAGCGCTAAGGTAGATAATTGGTTTATTCAGTTAAAATGTATGGCCAGAAAGGGCAACCAAAGCGCAGGCTTTCTCCTGTGAAAGGTGGTGTGGCATGGCCGAAGTATTAAACCAAACGCACAACATTCTTTCAATCAGCCAGGAGGCTATACCAAAGGACCAGCATGACCATACCCTGATTGTTTATTTACCGAAAAGAAATTTTATTGTCCCGGCCAGGTGGGGAGAAAATACAGCTCTTATTGCGAAGCTGGTAGCAGAGTATCTAGAACTTTCCCCTTCTCAGCATGTAAGAGCTTTGGAGGTTCCGGCTTATTTAGGAATGTCTGATATTGATTTAAAGATATGGCAGACTCTGGAAGCTATTTACCAGGTCAGGAACGGAGCCAAGGAATAGACGAAAGGAAGCAGGGTCACCCCCGCTGCCCCAGCCAAAGGAAAGGAGCATGCAGAATGGTAAAGGATTTACTAAAGACCCTGAAAGCCCTGTCATGGAGCCGATGGGAGAAATCCCTTGTTGACATCAGAAAATTTGACCGAGAGTACGAGCATGCTATGGACAAGGTTGCAGAGTATGAACAGAGGTATGAAGAGATGGAACTTCGTCCTGAGGACAAAGCGGCCATAGATGGTCTGCTGAACGCCTTAGATGATGTTGGGGAATGTGAGGTCAACCTGGCTTACCTGGTGGGGATGTCGGATTGTCTCCTGATACTGGATAGGCTGCAGCTGTTTCAACTGTAACGAAAGGAATGGTGATCATATGGTTGTAGAGGATATCAGCATTTCCCGTGGTTCAAGGAGCCCCTCCGAAACCGGAGAAGATGGATCGCAAGGAGCAGTATTATCTGGAGCATAGAGAGTTTGAGTCAAGGATCGTTTTGGACAGGGTGGGAAACCTGGTGGACGGATACACAAGCTATCTTTTGACAGTAAAGCATGGGGAATCATTTGTGATGTATGACCTATGCCGCAGCATGGTGATCCACGCAGCGCATAAGCCGGGAGGAAAGCTGTATACCTGGGAACTTCCGGGGAACCTAGTAGGAAAGGTACGGGTTTGAGATAAAGTTGTCGTGGAGACGGAGAGAGGTGCCAGAACGGTCATAGTGGCAGGGGTACAGGAATATGGCAGACAGGAACATGAGCCCGCCAGAATGGTAATAAGACGCTGCAGGAAAGGCGTGAGCCATGGTTGATTCGTTGATTCCAAAGAATTCATTCTCTGTCCGGTATGCCATAGTAAGACCAGGCAAAAGGAAAGACCGGATACAACTTTTAAGAATTTCCCATTGTTTTGTCCCAAGTGTACGCAGGTGACCCTGATCGGCATGGGGCCGGGTAACCAGATAAAAAGAACATAACCGGTGTGGAATCGTTAAGACCAGTACTGCAAAGTCCACACGGATGCAATATGAAAAACACATTAAGCCCATATTGGGCAATAAAAAAATTCAAAAAATCGAAAAGCGGGAAATCGATGAGAATCTTAGAAATCGGCGCTTTAGAGTGGCGGGATATTGATTATATAAACAATGTAATCCACGTCATTTGGAAGCGGTTCTGTAGGATTAGAAAGCCGCATTTTTGTAACATCCACAGGAAAGATCATTAATGCAGCAAACTTTTTAAATGTCATGAAGCGGATACTCCGGGAACTGGATAAAAAGAGTATCCATATTGAGCGTTTTTTCACACCATGCATTCCGTGATACATTCGCTACCAGGTATATTGAACATGGTGGAAATATACAGACACTAAAAACCATCCTGGGCCATTCCACACTAGCTATGACGGCCGATCTATATGCCCATGTTCTTCCAGATACCAAGCAAAAAGAAATGAATCTGATAGAAAAAGGATTTGAAGGGGTAGTCTAAAACTGCCCCTTTTTATCACTTCCCCAGCCCAAAATCTCTCCCCCAATTTTACCCCAGTAAAAATAATAAGGACAGAATAACAAAAGACAAACCAAATACAGCAGTTTTTTCCCGTAAAATCAAGCCCTTTCAGAGGTACAGGGCAGCACAGGATACCCCTTGTCACCATGTAACTCATAATAAAAAATATACTGCTGCATCACACCCTGCACCCCCTTATACCTTGTTTTTGGAAACCCTTTTTTATAATGCTTCTCCAAAGCCTGGTTAATATGGGTATCTACAGGAAAGGCCTCCAGATGATGCAGTCCAAACAGGCAGACACAATCTGCCACCTTCTCTCCCACTCCAAACAGTTTAAGCAGCTCTTCCTTTGCTTTCCTATAAGGCATCTTCTTAATCCCTTCTAAATCCAATTCTCCTGAAGCCACACTCCTTGCCGCCCGCACCACATATTTGCTGCGGTATCCAAGGTTACAAGCCATCAGATCATTCTCCTGAAGCCGTGCCAAGGTTTCAGGTTTTGGAAATCCATAATACGGCTTCCCGTGTCCGCATGTCTCCTTTTCTCCATACTGATGACAAATATTGCTGATGCATCTGCGAATCCTCACAATTGTATTCTGCTGGGAAATCAGAAACGAAACAATAGTTTCCCATAAGTCCTGTCTTAAAATCCGGATTCCCCATCCTGTCTGCGCCGCTTTGCAAAGATAGGCATCCCTGGGATTTATCCGGCTGATATAGTCTCCGTAATTGCTTTCCAGATCAAAATAATCTCTCCAAAATTCCCCAAATTCTTCCTCACTGCAGTAAAAAATGCATTCTTTATCTGAGGAAGCCGCCTCCAGATATCTATGCCCCGCAATAATTTCATACATTATCTTTGCTTCATCGCTGCTGTTCTTTGTCTGCGTCATACGAAAACACTGTCCTGACTGCCATATCTGCTCCAAACTAAAGTTTTCCGTCTGTATTTTCAGCACATGCCTCTTCCTTTCCTCTTTGGCCCCCTTGTCCCTGTGGACAAATGATTATCTGCCATATTATGCATGCCCATATTTCATTCCACTCCGGCATTTCGTCCATACGCCTTTACAGACAAAATATACCACAAAACCAGCATAAAAAATACTACAAGCACGCTGACTGCATTTACCGCAGCCAGATTGGTAAACATCATTTTTGCCAAAGCTCCAACAGAAAAAACTGATGAAATGGCCATAACCGCAAATATCACCCCATACGCAGCTCCCAGTTCAGCCATAATGGATTTTTTCAGCAGTTCCCTGTCATAACCCATTTTCACCATTACCTGATACCGCTCTTTCTCCTCAAATCCGTCATTATATATCTTCATAAACATAATGCTCCCGCTTGCTGCTATAAACACCAAAAACATAAAAATGCAGATGGAATACATCACTTTCACCCAATCAAGTTCATTGCTTTCTGGATCAATAGCCACTCTGCCCATATTGCTGTCTTTGTCCAGCCCTGCAAGCATTTCATCCAGGCTGTCCCTGGTCAGGGCAAACATTTCCTTGTTTTTTACCTGATAATTGTAGGTATACACCTCTATCCCCATAGGGCAAAGTCTCTCATACTCCCTGTCACTTACTACATAAAAGCTGATATTCTCCTGAAGATAACCCAAATAGGGGTTGGATGTGTCTTCCACCTGGGTGTATTTTTTCCCTCCTATTTCCACCGTTATTCCGGTTCTGTCTGTAAGCATGGACATAAGATAAAGGTGGGACACCTGAATGACTTTGTCATCTTCCAGCTGAGCCGTTTCAAACTCCATCCCTGTATCTTCTGCTAACTGCTTTAACCGGGAAAAAGGCAGAATGGCATATTTGCCAGAATAATATTTTCCTGAATTTATTGCGGATGCCGGCAGGCTTAATATCTGAATCCTGGAACTGGACGTAATTTCATTGCATTTCTCTATGGCCCCTCTAACTTCTGCATCCAGATCATTTCTGCTGCTCAGAACTTGGAATGTATACGTATTTTCAAACTGTATGATATTATCATACCTGCCCTTCATGGCCACTCCTGTAGCCAGGGCTGTTACCGAGCAAAGCATCAAAATGCATACCATGGCATAGGTACGGTAATTTTTCTTCATGCGGAAGATAACACTGTTAATCCAGAGAACTCTCTGTTTCTGGTAAAGAAACTGTTTATTTTCTGCCAGAGTCTGAAAAACGAAAGGAATCAATCCGCCAAACAGCAGGTAAACTCCCGCTGTGACAAGCACTACTGCTGCAAATGCATTTTTCATGGCACCTGTCTGCGATTCTGCCACTGCCAGATAATATCCAGTACCCAGAACATGAATCCCAAGCACGGTTTTAATAATCAGGATGCCGCTATTCATCTTTACATACTCATTCTGTTTTGCAGCAAAAAGCATATTCAATACGCTGCTTTTCACAATGCTTCTATAGCCTCTGACGACGAAAACCATATATAGCGGAAGGTAGATTGCTGCCGTAAGGACCATAGGTTTAACTCCCGGCCGAAAGTGAATATCCACAGCCACATCCGATATGGCAAGCAGAATCATCTGGAATAATCCTGAACATAATCCTCCCAGCATCAAACCTGCAAAAAGCGATACCAACCCCAGAAGAGTCGTTTCCAGAAAATACATTTTTCCAACTTTGTCATTGGACAGCCCCATAAATATATAAACACCAATTTCCTTCTTCCTCCTGGCTAAAAATACATTGGTAGCATACCAAATGAAAAAGAACATAAAGCATCCCAGAATAAATGAAATCACATTAATGATAATTGCCACATAATCCCCATTTCTGGAACCCAGCACCTCAAAAGCGCCGGAATAGCGGATATTCTGAAAATTATACAGCACCAGTATGGTAAATGCCAGCGAAAGTACCATGGACAGATAGTTTTTCAAACTGTTTTTAAAATTCAGAAAAGACACTTTTATTATTCCCATGAAGAGCCACCTCCCATAGAAGTCTGCACATCCACAATTCTGTCATAAAATTCTTTCCTGTCAGTTCCTCTGCTGATTCTGCATAAAATTGCACCATCACTCAGCATATACACATCTTTTGCATAGGAAGCACAGAAAGGATCGTGGGTTACCATAAGAATAGTAGCCTGGCCGCTGTCATTGACCCCTCTCAAACATTCCAGAAGCTCCCTTCCCGCTTTGGAATCAAGGGCACCTGTGGGTTCATCGGCAAATATGATTTTTGGATCAGTAACCAGCGCCCGACAGATGGCCCCTCTCTGCTTCTGCCCTCCGGACAGCTGATAGGGATACTTTTTCAAATGCTCCTTCAGCCCGAATCTGGCAGCTGCTTCCTGTACCTTTTGAATACATACTTTCTCCGATACTCCGTTTAGAGACAGCGGCAGAGCAATATTATCCTGAAGCGTCATTGTATCCAAAAGATTGTAATCCTGAAAAACAAAACCGATTTTATCTCTCCGCAGGCTGGACAGTTCCTTATTGGATGCCCTGGTAATATCCTGGCCATCCAAAGTCACGGTTCCCTGGGTAGGTTTATCGATTGTAGACAGAATATTTAAGAGAGTAGTCTTCCCTGAACCCGACGGCCCCATAATGGCAATAAAGTCATGTTCGCAGACAGTCAGATCAATGCCCATTAATACTTTAGTCTGAAACCCTTTTGTGTCATAGGTTTTAATCAGGTTTGTAACTTCCGCTACTTTACGGCGGGAAATTGAAGATATGTTATTTTCACTCATGCTATCAGGTCTCCTTTGCAGATTTATATTTTCCATTTACACATTCAGTGTAATACAACTTCCGCCAAGAATCCTTACATCTGCATTACAAAAATAGCGGCAACATTACATTTGCCCCTACTGCTTCTGGTCTCTCATATAATAGCCGTTCCCCTGGAAGACAATGCAAAACCTGGTATACATTCCATATTCACTCTCCACATAAATTTCATGACCTAGCCTGTCTAAAATTTTTGAAACCATATAAAGCCCCATTCCTGTGGACTTATACCTTCCATTATGATAATTGCTCCCTGTATACCCTTTTTCAAATATTCTCCGAATATCAGATTTCATAATTCCTTCACCCTGATCTTCCACGAAAAGCCTTACTTCACCCTTCCTTTTTTCAGTCCATATGGAAAGCATAGACAGCATATCTCCGCCGCTGCCTGCCTCCCCCTTTCTTCCGTATTTTACGGCATTTCCTATAAGCTGATCTAATACATAAACAATCCAGGAAGAATCCGTATATACAGCCGTATCATCCATATCTGTCCTTATCTCAAATCCCCTTTGTATCAGAAAAAAACGGTTATTTTTCAGAGAAGTCTTCACACATTCAGACAAATATGTTCTCTTTACCTGTATGTCAAAAATGGAGCTTTGAAGCCTGCAGCCTAAAAGCATGGAATTAATCTGCTGGCTCATTCTCTCCAATTGTCCCCTCATCTCCATACGCAGCTTTGCATCCTGAATCTTATCATTCATCATAAAGCCTGCAGACAGAGGAATCTTAAACTCATGACACCACTTGGCTACAAAGTCCTGTAAGTCACAGTTTTCTTTAAACTGCCTGTTTATCTGTCCTTCCAAAACCCTTACATCATGCTCTGCAATATCCTGGTTTTCAAAAAAAGGAAGTGTACGGCAGATCAATTCTTCTTGTTCCATAAGATGCTTCTTTTTTTTCTCCTGTTTCACGAACTTCCAGTATTCGGCTCCTGTTACAAATGCGAAAGGAACTATAAAAAGAACATCCAGATAAGCCAGATATTCTATTTGACCGTTCTGAATGAAAAAGAAAAAATACGTATTGAACAAAATCAGCGCTGCCATAAGGGGGAATCCCTGCTGCCACTTCCGGCGTATATAATTCATGGTATATAATACCCCTGCCCTTTCTTTGTTTCGATAACTTCTCTGCTGCATATAGCCTTCAGCTTGCTGCGCAGCCTGCTTATCATGGTTGTTAAAGTTCCATCTGATATGTACTCATCCGTATCCCACAAGTCCATCATCAGCTCCTCCCTGGTTACTACATCCGGACGGTTTTCCACAAGTTTCGCAACAATGCGCCGTTCAGACCTGGTTAATTCAATTTCCTTTTCCCCCAAAAACAGCGTCTTCCTCTCCCATTCAAAGTACAATTTATCTTCCAGAAAAACACGTTCCTTCACTTTGTACTCATAAGTTCTCCTAAGCATGGCCTGAATCTTGGCTTTCAGCAATTCCAGATGGAAAGGTTTTTCCACATAGTCGTCCCCTCCCTGAGCCATAGCCATAATCTTATCCCTGTCATCATTGCGGCTGCTGATATAAAGAACAGGAACTTTGGAAATCTGCCGAATCTCTGCGCACCAATAGAATCCGTCATAATAAGGAAGGTTAATATCCATAAGCACCAGTTGAGGACGGTACTGTGAAAATTCCTCCATAATTCTGTCAAACTGTTCTGGAATCTTTGTCTCAAATCCCCACCGTATGAGGAAGGAGCTAATTTCATGAGCCAGCATCTCATCATCTTCAATTATAAAGATTTTCATCTTCCCACCTAAATTCACTCTTTATGTACCCCCGCTTTTAAACCCGCAGTTTCACCACTGCCAGAAAAAGGCTATATATTCCGCTGTTGTAAACTTCTCCGCCGTACAGCAGCAGGGCGTTCTTTCTCTCAAACCCTCTTGTGCTATATGATAATCACCAGCAGATATCCAGCATTTTCATTTTAGCAACTGTAAAAAAGAAAGTCAACGCTGCCAGCCAGACATTTCAAAACGCAATCCCCTCCGCCAACCCCACTTAACATTCCTGGTCACCTTTTCTCTATGTTCACTTGACTCCTCCATGCCCCTCATTTATAATCCTATATTATAGCTTTTAGTAGGAGGGTACCATGTGGATTGCTAAACGTTGGAATGATTATGAAGTCATAGACTGCTCAAAAGGAGAAAAGCTGGAACGCTGGGGAGGTTTTTATCTTATACGTCCTGATCCCCAAGTGATTTGGGATACTCCGAAAGTCCATCGCCGCTGGAAGCATCCCCACGGCCATTACCATCGTAGTGCAAAGGGCGGAGGCCAATGGGAATTTTTTGATCTTCCCCAGCAATGGTCGCTCCATTATGACACCTTAACCTTCAACCTTAAGCCTTTCAGTTTCAAGCATACTGGGCTTTTTCCGGAACAGGCTTCCAACTGGGATTGGTTCAGCCATGAGATCGCTGAAGCAGGCAGGCCTGTAAAAGTCCTGAACCTGTTTGCCTACACCGGCGGCGCCACTTTGGCTGCCGCAAAAGCCGGCGCTGCCGTTACTCATGTGGATGCTTCCAAGGGCATGGTAGGATGGGCAAAGGAAAATGCAAAATCCAGCAGGCTGGAGCAGGCTCCTATCCGCTGGATTGTAGATGACTGCGTAAAGTTTGTTCAGAGGGAAATCCGCCGGGGAAACCATTATGATGCCATTATCATGGACCCGCCTTCTTACGGCAGAGGCCCTGGAGGAGAGATCTGGAAAATCGAAGATTCGATTCACTTGTTAATAAAGCAGTGCGCCCAGCTGCTGTCTGAACACCCTCTGTTTTTCCTGATCAACTCTTATACCACAGGACTTGCCCCCTCTGTCCTGGCTTATATGCTTTCCATAGAAGTAGCGTCCCGATATGGCGGAAGCGTAAGCGCTGAAGAATTGGGCCTTCCTGTAACTCAGACAGGTCTGGTTCTTCCCTGTGGGGCTTCCGGCCGCTGGAGTTCTCAGGTATCATCGCCCTCCGTTTAGCAGCATCCAGGCCCTGGGCAGCCTTTTTTTCATCCAGGAGCCTGCTGCGCTGCTAAACGCTACCATCACTGCAGGCATTACAGAAAACAGAACAACCGGAGCCAGCCAGTATCCTCCCAGGATTCTGGCTGCAGATTTATTTATAAGGCGTACCATGGCGAAATGAGTGGCATATAGAAAGAAATTATACTGCATCCATTTTCTGGCCCTAGGAAGCTTTCTGCTGTCTATCAATAGCCACAGGCCTGCAGGAATCAGAATTCGGTAGCATACTCTGCCGGCAATCACTGTCGGCCAGGGAGAAATAAGAAATATAATTGCTGCTGCCCACATTCCCGCCCCTGCCAGCCCTTTCCCGACAGACCATTGGCCTTCTATGATATTCCGTCCATAAATCCCCCCAAATCCTCCCAGACTGTAATACAGCAAAGCATCCAAATTCAGACCTGGAATAACGGTTCCCCTCTGGACAAAGTAGAACAAGGCTGTAATTGCCGCAGTGCTCAAAAAAGCATGCTTTAAAATTCCGTACAATGCAGGTGCCAGCACAGTCAGCAATATCAGCTGATATAAATACCAAAATACATAATTATAACGGTAATGAAGCATTGCATCTATGGCTTCATACCAGCCAAAAGGTATTTTTCCCTTT
>CATLBO010000041.1 GCA_949879025.1 uncultured Hungatella sp.
GCGGAGGGTATTGGGGGACGCCTTAAATCAGGGCATGCCTGACAAAAGCCAGGCAGCCAGAAGCAGGAAAGATTCTGGGACTACATGATTAAAGAAAAGGGGAGAAATTTATGCAGCTATATCCGGCGATTGATATGAAGGACGGAAAATGCGTCCGCCTTACTCAGGGAGTATTTGACAATATAAAGGTATATTCTGACAGCCCCAGCCAGATGGCAAAGCTGTGGGTTTCAAAGGGAGCTTCCTTCCTTCATGTGGTTGATCTGGACGGAGCTTTGGCGGGAAAGTCGGTTAACCAGGAGGCAATACGCAGCATTGTCAGGGCAGTGGACGTTCCGGTGCAGATCGGCGGCGGAATCCGAAGCAGAGAAGCAGCAGAAAGGATGCTTGACCTTGGGGTAAAACGTGTAATCATAGGAACCAGGGCAGTGCAGGAGCCGGCTTTTGTCCAGGAGATGGTGGAAAGCTTTGGACCGGACCGGATCGTGGTGGGGATTGACGCCAGGGACGGCCTGGTGGCAGTGGAAGGCTGGGAGCAGGTAAGCGCCAGAAAAGCCGCTGACTTATGCATGGAAATGAAAAAAGCCGGCGTCCGCCATGTGGTGTATACAGACATATCCAGGGATGGAATGCTGTCAGGCCCCAATGTGGAAGCCACGAAAAAGCTTACTGAGGCAACGGGAATGGATATTATTGCTTCTGGAGGGGTATCCTCCATAGAAGATCTGGTCAGTCTTTATGACCAGGGAATATGCGGGGCGATTATCGGAAAGGCATTATATGAGAAGCGGCTTGACCTGAAGGAAGCAGTCAGGCGGTTTGAGAAAAGGGTCAGTTAGACAGCAGATGCCAGTAGAAAAAGGCAGACAGGGAGGAACAAGGGAACATGACATATAAAAAACTGATTCCCAGTTTTGGGTGTAAAGACAAAAAGGCGGTATGCTTAGGTGACAGCGGGGAATGCTTCGGTGACGATATTGTAACCTTAAGCCGCCATTACAGTGACAATGGGGCTGACGAAATTTTAATCTTCGATATGTCGGAAACCGATTCGGATCATGAGAGCACCATTTTGCTCATAAAGGAAGCGGCCAGAACTGTTGACGTCCCGGTAATTGCCGGGGGAAGAATAAAGCGGCTGGAAGATATTAAAAAGTACCTGTATGCAGGGGCAAAGGCAGTATTCCTTAATGGGGCTGACGAGGAAAACATTGATCTGATCAAAGAGGGCTCCAGCCGTTTTGGCAGCGAGAAGATATATGTATGGCTGCCAGGGGAAAAATATCTTGGCCGCATGGAAGAATTTTGCCAGCTGGGAGCCTCTACGGCGATTCTGCATTGGCACGAAAGCCATAGAGAGGCACAAGAGACAGGCGGCAGGAACCTCCTTTCCCAGAGTGATGATTTGCTCCGGACACTATCGGCCTGTCCCTGCATGCCGGTTCTGGTGACCTGCCTGAGGAATACTCCAGAGGAAGCAGCGGCGTTTCTAAGGATTCCTTCCGTAGACGGCGTGATCTTGCCGGTTTCCAGGGAGAATCAAGAAAACTGCATGGATTTTAAGCATGATTTGAAGAAGCAGGGCATTGCGGCAGATACTTTTGAAAGCCAGATACCATGGGAGGAATTTAAGCTGAACCCCCAGGGGCTGATTCCGGCAGTAGTTCAGGATTACAAGACATCCCAGGTGCTGATGGTGGCATACATGAACCGGGAAGCCTATGAAAATACGCTGCGGACAGGAAAAATGACCTATTACAGCCGCAGCCGCCAGAGCCTTTGGCTGAAAGGGGAAACTTCTGGCCATTACCAGTATGTAAAGTCCTTAGACTTAGACTGTGACAATGACACGATTTTGGCAAAAGTCAGACAGGTAGGCGCAGCCTGCCATACCGGGGCCAGATCCTGCTTTTTTAAGACTCTGGCAAAGCGGGAGTGTAAAGAAAGCAATCCTCTGAAAGTGTTTGAAGAAGTGTTTCAGGTGATTCTGGACCGAAAGGAAAACCCTAAGGAAGGATCGTACACCAATTACCTGTTTGACAAAGGCCTGGACAAGATCTTAAAGAAACTGGGGGAGGAGGCTACAGAGATCGTCATAGCTGCCAAAAATCCCAATGCCGAGGAAATAAAATATGAGATTGCCGATTTCCTTTACCATATGATGGTGCTGATGGCTGACAGGGGAATCGGATGGGAAGAGATTATGGAGGAGCTGGCCAATCGATAAGGCTGATTAAAAACAAAATTTGGAGGATGAAAGCAATGGAGACAACTGTGTTAGATCGTTTTCTCAGGTATATTGCCGTGGACACCATGTCAAAACCTGAGGCAGAGGCCATTCCCAGCACTGAGAAGCAGAGAAGACTTGCCGTTATGCTGGCAGAGGAATTAAGGGACATGGGAGCTGCAGATGTGAAATTAGATGACCATGCCTATGTCTACGGAACCATTCCGGCTACCTGCCGGGAAAAGAACATACCAGTTCTGGGTTTTATCGCCCACATGGATACGGCGCCGGCCTTTTCCGGTACAGATGTAAAGCCCCGGTTTGTAAACCATTATGACGGAAAGACTATTGTTCTCAACCAGGAATTGGGGATTTCCATGGGACCGGAGCAGTATCCGGAACTTTTAAACTATGTGGGCCAGGATCTGATTACCTCTGACGGAAGTACGCTTTTAGGGGCAGATGACAAGGCAGGAATTGCGGAAATCATGACTATGGCAGAGTATCTGCTGAACCATCCGGAGATTCCCCATGGCACCATTAAGATCGGATTTACTCCTGATGAGGAAGTAGGACGGGGAGCAGAGCTGTTTGACGTGGAAGGATTTGGAGCTGATGCGGCGTACACCGTAGATGGGGGAGGCCTGGGGGAACTGGAATACGAAACGTTTAATGCGGCCGGAGCCAAGGTGATTGTTCATGGGTTCAGCATCCATCCCGGATCAGCCAAGGGGAAAATGAAAAATTCCATTCTGATGGCCGCAGAATTTCAGAACCTGCTTCCTGCGTTTGAAAACCCGGCTTGCACAGAAGGGTATGAAGGATTTTTCCATTTGGATTCCATCTCTGGAAATGTGGAGCAGACCGTAATGAATTATATTATCAGGGATCATGATATGGAGAAATTTCAGGAAAAGAAGGCTTACATGAAGCGGGCGGCTGACTTTTTAAACCAGAAATACGGGGAAAATTCCATTGAATTGGTTATGAAGGATTCTTATTATAATATGAAAGAAAAATTAAAGGATCACATGTATCTGATAGATATTGCAAAGGAGACAATGGCAGACTTAGGTATTGAAGCGGTAATCGAGCCTGTTCGGGGCGGCACGGACGGAGCAATGCTTTCGTATAAAGGCCTTCCCTGTCCCAACCTCTGCGCCGGGGGCCATAATTTTCACGGGAAATTTGAGTATATTCCGGTGCAGTCTATGGAGAAGATCACCAAAATACTGATTGGAATAGCCAGAAGGTTTGGGGATTCCCCCTTAACTTAATAAGATCCAGAACTAAGCCATAACAGCAGCTGGCGTACTGAGAAAAAATTCCTCTAAGCATTTACCCGGTTGTCAAAACCCCGATCACGTATTATAATATAATAAGATAATCTTATAGGGTCCAAAAAGACCGCAAATCAGCTGTGCCGGCGGAAAAAACGGCACAGGAAGGGGAAGACTTATGACTGGAAAGGTGTATGCGCTGTCAGACCTTCACGGACACTATGAGGCATTGCTTGCGATGCTGAAAAAGATCCGCTTTTCTGACAGCGACAGGCTGTATATCCTGGGGGACTGCAATGACAGGGGAGAAAAAGCCATGGAAATCTACCATTTCATTCAGCAGCATCAGGATAATATATTCCTGCTGAAAGGCAACCACGAGTTGATGATGAGGGATTTTCTTATTAAGGAGGACTGGGAGTGCCCACAGGGAAGGATCTGGCAGTGCAACGGCGGCGATAAGACCATGAAGCAGATGGATCATTTTCTGAAAAAGGACTGTGAAAGCAAGAAAGATTTTCAATGCAGGAGAAAGGAATTCATGCACTGGCTTATTGATTATGTGGATTCCCTGCCCAGCTATATTGAAGTGAACGTGGGAGGACAGGCACTGGTTCTGATCCATGCGGGGATCGATCCGGAGAAGCCTCTTTACCAGCAGGACGAGGAGATCTGCGCCTGGATTCGGGAATGGTTCTATATGTCCCCGGCTATTAAGGGGAAGACCATTGTGTTCGGCCACACGCCCTTATGCCATTTAAACGGGGGGGAGAATTTTGACGTATGGTTTGATCCATATTATCATGACAAGATCGGCATTGACGGAGGACTTGGCCCCTTTGACAACGGACAGCTGAACTGCCTCTGCCTGAATGACATGTCAGTGACTGTAATAAAGAAAAAGGATATGGGAGGGGAGAGGGAGGCAGTATGAATATGGATGTGCTGTTGGCAAGGATTCTCAAATACTTAAACGGGGCGCTGTTTTATGATGACTATTACAAGTTCTGCACGTATCTGGTGGATCACTACCTGGAGATGGAAACTATGACAAAGGACCGGATTCTTGCAGAAGCGGGAATCAGCGAGGAGAATATGGATGACTTTGTCAGCCGTCTGGGATGCAGCTTTAAGTGGGAAGATTTTCACACCACGTTTATGCAGCATCACTATACTAGGCTGGATCAGATCAGGGGACGGATGCTGGGACTGAGGTCTTCGGATCTGGTTAAAAACATGGAGAAGGATGTATCGGATGAAGAGATGCTTGCAGAACTGTCCATGCTCTGCCAACAGATTGAAAAGCATAAGAGGATCATCCTTATAGGGGCTTTGTATCCCATGTCCATTGCAGTGGAATTCCAGACGGATCTGATTACTTTTGGGAAAAATGTGATTCAGTTCCACAACTATGATCCGACCCTGAAATTTACAGAAGAGGATATGCTGATTTTCATATCAGCCACAGGCAGGGCCATGCAAGGCTTTCTGAATTTCCGGGGGGATCTGAACCCGGAGAAGGCTGACAGCCTTCTTATCACTCAGAACCCGGTGTATACCAGACAAGAGCACAAGATCAGCGACTATGTTCTGCGGCTGCCCGGAAGGTATGACGGGGTGAACTTTAATTATCAGCTGATGCAGGTTTTTGATCTGCTGCGGATTCAGTATTATCAGCAGTATTATTTGGGAAACAGTTAAATAAGACATGCAAGAAGGGCAGTTTATTTTCATGGCAGGGAAATAGGCGGCTCTTTTTCAGTGGTTCCGGAGCAAAAGCAGCAGCCCTGTGCAGGGAAGTGTCTTGGAAATAAGACGAGTTTGTGCTATGATAAAGCATAACAGTACTGGAGCCTGCAAACCGAGCAAATCGAGAAAGAGAGGAAAAAATGGGAAAATACTTCAGTGACGTGGTGGAGAAAGCAATTGAAGATCTGTATTACTGCTACGACAACTCCCGGGCAGAGGAGGCGGCGGATGCTTTGGCCTATGCTGCCACGGACACGGAAGAGGAGGACGGAGACGCCTGCTACTTTTTGGCCCGGTGCTTTTCGCCAAAGTGCAGCAACTGGAAGTACCATCCTTTTCAGGAGAATGACGGGGCGGTTTACACCATGCTTCGCAAGGGAATTTTCCTTGGCAGCGCCGCAGCAGTGCTGGGAGCGATTCGTATGAATATGCTGACAGAAGAGCTTCGGCAGATTATGCCTTTTTCCAGCATCAGGGATGCATGGCAGCTTATTTTGGAGAAGGCTGAAGACGGATGCGGGTTTTGCCAGTATATGATTGGAAATACATACTATTATCTGGATATTATGGAAATTGAGGACAGGGGTGAAGGGGACTTTGCCACTTCCGATGAATGGGAGCAGTGGAAAAAGGAACAGATTTCCAAAAGCATTCCTTGGTATGAGAAGGCGTTTGAAGGCGGCATGGGAATGGCGGGACGCAATCTTTACCTGTATTACCATGACGGGCGGGGGAATTTCATTGAGCCTGATCCCAAAAAGGCCATGGATGTGGTTCAAAAAGGCGCCAGACTGGGATACCCAGACTGGATGTTTGACCTAGGGCATGAATTGTATTATGAGAAAAACCAGAAAGAGGAAGGGCTTTCCTGGGTAATTGAGGCAGCAAAGCAGGGCCATTTAGAGGGATGGGCTATTGCAGGCGACGCTTATTGCTATGGGGAAGGGGCGGATCAGGATCTGCCGTATGCCTTGGAATGTTATGAAAAAGCTGCTTCTGCCGGAGGTGACCCTTACGCCTTAAGCAGAGCAGGAGAAATGTATTTCCAGGGACTGGGGGCAGAGCAGGATTATGCCAAGGCAGTGAAATACCTGGAACAAAGTTACATTCTTCAGAAGGAAGAGGCCGCCAATACGGATATGCTGGGAATGTGCTACCTTTTGGGGTATGGCTGCAGCCAGGATGCAAAGCGGGGAAAAATGCTTTTGGAGCAAAGCCTGGATACGAAATACAAAAATTTTGGCCTGGGTAAAATGTATACCGAAGGCATTGGAGTGGCTGAGGACATTGAAAGAGGGGTAAGCTATTTAAAGGCTGCAGGAGAGTATGGGCCGGCAAAAGATGCTTTGCGGCATTATCGGAAAAAGATTTTCGGAGGATGGAAAAGGACATAGAGGAGGACAGAATACCATGGCTGCGAACGGACAGACAAAAGAACAGGCAAAGAATAAGGTAAAGCTGCCAAAACAGTACCAGGTGCTGATTTATAATGATGACTTTACTCCTATGGACTTTGTGGTTGAAGTCTTGGTGGAGGTCTTTAATAAAGAAGAAGCAGCGGCAGTTGCCCTGATGATGAGCATTCACAAGGGAAATTATGCGGTGGCAGGAGTATACCCTAGGGATATTGCCAGGACCAAAGCAGCGGAAACGGTTCAGTGGGCAAGATCAAAAGGATATCCGCTGAAGGCAGAGGCAGTGTGCCAGCCATGATTAGGGGCAGGAAAAAACGCTGATTCCGGCATCTGAACGGCCGGAAAAAGCGCAGAAGAATACGGCGGCCAGAATTTGCAGGGACAGGGAGAGAAACGATGGAATTCAGCAGAAATATGCAGAAAGTAATGGAGAAGGCAGTGAAACTGGCAGGTGAACAAAGGCACCGCTACTTTATGCCAGAACATGTGATTTACGGAATGACATTTGACCAGGATTTTGCAGGGGAGTATGAGGCTCTTGGCGGTAACGTGGAAAAACTGCGTCAGGATATTCTGGGATTTTTACAACAGCAGGCAGGGACGGCCCAGGGGGAAAACGCCGTGCTGACTGCAGACATGGACAGAGTGATTCGGCTTTCGGAAGGGCAGGCAAGGTCAAGCGGACGGAATACCATTGATGTTAGCCATTTTCTGGCGGCAGTTCTGCAGCTGGAGGACTGCTACGGGGCATACTACTTGGCGGTTCAGGGGGTGGATCTGCTGGAGGTGGCAGGAGAAATGTCCAGAGGAAGCCTGGCTAATGAACGGGGATGGGATGGCGGACAGAACCTATGGGATGAGGATGGGGACGAAGATTTTCTGACGGATGACGGAAACGGGGAAAGACAGGACAGAAAGCCGGATAGAGGCAAAACTCACAGGGAGAATCAGAGACTGGACGTAAGTCAAAACGCCCAGGGCCTTGGCTCCCAAAAACGATGGAGCTGTTACGTGGAGGACATGAACAGAACCTGTATGGCCTTCAATCCTCTTATCGGCAGGGATGCAGAGATGGAACGTACCATTCAGATCCTCTGCAGGAAAGACAAAAACAATGTTCTTCATGTGGGAGAACCGGGAGTCGGAAAAACAGCCATAGCCTATGGCCTGGCAAGAAGAATTGTATCAGGGCAGGTGCCGGCTCCTCTTAAGGAGGCCCACATTTACAGTCTGGATCTTGGAGGGCTTTTGGCGGGAACCCAGTACCGGGGAGATTTTGAGAAACGCCTGAAAGAGATTATGGACGGACTTTCCCATGAGAAGAAGCCCATTCTCTATCTTGACGAGATCCACAACATTATAGGGGCCGGAGCCGTAGGGAGCGGCAGCCTGGACGCAGCTAACATGCTGAAGCCGTATCTGGCGTCAGGAAGTATCCGCTTTATGGGTGCTACTACCTATGAGGAGTATAAAAAGCATTTTTCCACAAGCAAAAGTCTGGTGCGGCGGTTCCAGAAGGTGGACATTAAGGAACCTGGAAAAGAGGAAGCAGTGGAGATTTTAAAGGGGCTGAAGGCAGGCTATGAAAAATTTCACGGGGTAAAGTATGGTTCTGGGGTGCTGGAACACGCAGTCTCCATCAGCAGCCGGTATATAAATGAACGGTTTCTGCCGGATAAGGCCATTGATCTGATAGATGAAGCAGGAGCCTGGCGGCGGCTCCACCCGCTGGATCAAAAACGGCAGACTGTAAATAAGGCCCTCTTAGATCAGGTGCTGTCAGATACCTGCAATATTCCCCTTAAGACGCTGGAGAAGGATGATGTGGAAAAGCTGGCTGCGCTGGAAGAACATTTGCGGGGGCAGATCTTCGGGCAGGATGAGGCGGTGGAACAGGTGAGCAATGCGGTGAAATTTTCTAGAGCCGGGTTAAATGAGGAGGGCAAACCTATTGCTTCGTTTTTATTTGTAGGTGCCACAGGAGTAGGAAAGACGGAGCTGGCAAAGGCTCTTGCCGCAGAACTGGGGATTTCTTTTATACGGTTTGACATGAGTGAGTATTCGGAAAAACATGCGGTGGCAAAGCTTATCGGCGCACCGGCCGGCTATGTGGGATATGAGGAGGGCGGCATTCTTACAGAGGAAATCCGCCGCCATCCCCACGGCGTCCTTCTGTTAGACGAGATTGAAAAGGCTCATCCTGATATTTTCAATGTTTTGCTGCAGGTGATGGATTATGCCACCCTGACGGACAACCAGGGAAGAAAAGCGGACTTCCGCAATATTATCGTGATTATGACTTCCAACGCAGGCGCCAGCCAGGCTGGGAAAAGCCCCATTGGGTTTGGAAGCAGCAAGGCCAATACAGACGCTCTTATGGATGCGGTAAAACGGACGTTTCAGCCGGAGTTCCGCAACCGCTTAAGCCGCATTGTGCTGTTTCATGGCATGGATGAGGATATGGCAGGAAAAATCACCCAGAAAAAACTTGGGCTGCTTGCAGAGAAGCTGCTGCAAAAGAAGGTGGAGCTTACAATAACCGAAGCTGCGCAGACATATGTGCAGAAGGCAGGCATTACCGTGGAGTACGGAGCCAGGGAGATCGACAGGGTCATTGAACGTGAAGTGAAGCCGCTTTTGGCGGAACTTCTTTTGTTCGGAAAGCTGAAGAGGGGCGGCACATGCATCCTGGATGAGGAAAAAGGAAAGCTGACAGTAAAACCTACGCCTTATTCCCGGCCCCGTCATGAATAAGGGGCACTGCGTCTTTTTGAGGGCGGCGTGCATAGGAGATATTCTTTTTTAATATGGAAAAACTAGTTGACATATAACTTATTTTGTCTGATAATTGGAGATGAATTTACTGACTTGTATATTGCCCGGACAATAAAGGCCCGCAGCCGATATGCAAAAAGCCGGTAGGGGAAAGGAAGAGTAAGCCATGGCAATAAGAATTGAAAAGACGGCTTGTCCCAAGGAGAAGCCCGGACAGGATAATCCGCTGGTGTTTGGAACCATTTTTACGGATCATATGTTTGAGATGGATTATGAGGAAGGAAAGGGGTGGTTTGACCCCAGAGTAGTGCCTTACCATAAACTGGAGCTGGAGCCTTCCTGCATGGTGTTTCATTACGGCCAGGAGATGTTTGAGGGGCTGAAAGCCTATAAGGCGGAGGACGGAAGGATACTTCTGTTCCGCCCTGACAAAAATATTGAGCGGGCCAACCGCAGCAACCGCCGCCTGTGCATTCCTCAGCTTCCGGAGGATGTATTCCTGGCAGGGCTTAAGGCAGTTGTCAGCATGGACAAGGAGTGGATTCCCACAAGGCCAGGCACGTCTTTGTATATCCGTCCCTTTGTAATTGCCACAGATCCGTTTTTGGGAGTCAGGCCTTCCCATTCTTATAAATTCATGATAATTTTATCACCTGTAGGGGCTTACTATGCAGGCGGCCTGGACCCGGTGAAGATCTGGATTGAAGACGAGTATGTCCGCGCCGTAAAAGGCGGTATCGGCGAGGCGAAGACAGGAGGCAACTATGTGGCTTCCCTGGCTTCCCAGGTAAAAGCCCATGAGGAAGGATATTCCCAG
This sequence comes from uncultured Hungatella sp., assembly GCA_949879025.1. Taxonomy (GTDB): domain Bacteria; phylum Bacillota; class Clostridia; order Lachnospirales; family Lachnospiraceae; genus UBA3402. The sequence goes on from CATLBO010000041.1 coordinate 10,264, forward strand.
GTGCTGTGGCTGGACGGCGTTCACCGCAAGTATATTGAGGAAGTGGGCGCCATGAACATTTTCTTTAAGATTAACGGAACCGTCATCACTCCAAAGCTTAACGGAAGCATTCTTCCCGGTGTTACCAGAGATTCGGTTATTCTTTTATGCAGAAAATGGGGTATCCCCGTGGAGGAGAGACAGATCTCCGTGGACGAGGTTGTTGAGGCGGCGCGGTCAGGCTGGATGGAGGAATGTTTCGGCACCGGCACGGCGGCGGTTGTCTCACCAGTAGGCGAGCTTCGATATGAGGAGGAGCGGATGCCTATCGGCGGCGGGAAGATCGGGAAATTGACCCAGAAGCTTTACGATACCATCACTGGCATTCAGCTTGGACGGGAAGAAGGCCCTGAGGGATGGAGCGTAGAGGTAAAGTAGGCTGACAGGCTTCGGCAAAAATAAGGCATCAGAACCCATAAAAGCACTGATGTCTTATTTTTTTGCTGCCTTTAAAGAAATTTAAACTGTACAAAAAGTACATATTCTAAACAAATCAGGAATAAAATAAATAAATTGGACAAAAGTGTTAATTTTTTTGTTTCCTTTTTCTTCATATTTTGGTACAATGTATCTATCATAGTCTGCAGTCAGAAAAGGCCGCCTAAAAAGAAGCAATCCAGGGAGGATGCGGCAGGGATCATTGCAGCGGAGGAGACAGGCTTATGAAATTATGTTCAGAAAGACTATCAGATAAGTTATGGCAATGGGGGAAACAACTGGTAGGAAGAGAAATGGAGGCTATTGTATATGGCACTTGCAAGAAGTGTTGATTTTGAAGTGGCAGTTAATCAGGCGAAAGTTGAGGTGCTGTCAGCTCTTTCCGATAAAGTTCGAACCCCGATCAGTGTAGTTCTAGGAAATACGGAAGTTATTATGCGTGAAACGGGAGAAAGCCATACTGCATCTCATGCAATGAATATCCAGGCGGCAGCAAGGACCATGCTTCTGTTGGTCAATGATATTGTGGATTTGACCAATATCCACAATAAGACCCTGAAGCTGGAGGAAGGATCCTTTTCCGTGCTGTCTCTGCTTCAGGATATAATCGCATATGCCGAGTACAGTACGGACGAGAAGCATCTGGAACTGCGGCTGGATATTGATGAGGGACTGCCACGGGGACTGTGGGGAGACGCTGTAAGGCTGACGCAGATCTTTAACAACCTGTTGACAAATGCCATAAAATATACATCCCAGGGATATGTGGAAGTTATTGTCAGGTGGCAGGCTCTGGGCAGCGGAGCCAAAGATGAATACGGCATTTTGTCGGTTCAGATAAGAGATACCGGTATCGGCATGGAAGAGGAAACCATTAACCAGCTGATGGGAAGACATACGGAAGCAGGCAGAAGCAAAGGGCCGGAGGCAGGGAAGCCAGATCTGGAATTGGGAATTTATATTGTTGAGAATCTGCTGGAGATGATGGGCAGCAAGCTCCAGATTGAGAGCGAATATGGAAGAGGAAGCACCTTTTCCTTCTGCGTGGTTCAGCAGATCGTGGACCCGGCCGTTGTGGGGAAGCACATGAGCAGAGGGAGCCACCATATGCTGATGCAGATGGAAGCGGATCAGCGGATTCTGGCTCCCAGCGCACGGATTCTGGTGGTAGATGACAGCACCATGAATCAGGATCTGATCCGCGGGATATTAAAGGGAACGAAAATTAAGATCGATACCGCCATCAATGGGGAAGAGGCCATTGAGAAGCTGAGGGAACAGAAGTATCACCTGGTTTTCATGGATCATATGATGCCGGTTATGGACGGGATGGAGGCATTAAAACGGATTCAGGAGGAAAAGCTGTGTCAAAACGTTCCCATAGTGGTTCTGACTGCCAATGTGGCGCCAGGCGCCAGGGAACAGTATCTGGAGGCCGGATTTGATGATTACCTAACAAAGCCTGTGATTCCCCAGATGCTGGAGGCGGCCATTAAAAAACATCTGCCTAAAAGGCTTATTAAGGAAAGATGGGATCGAAACCGGGCAGATGACATGGCGGAGGATTCCCAGGAACAGGAATTGTCGCCGCTTTTACAGCAGTTTTCCTTTTTGGATACGTCTGTGGGAATGTCCTACTTTGCAAATAACGAAGAATTTTACTGTGATATGATCCGATGCTATCTGGAGAACAGTTCCTATGATGACATATGCCGATATTATGAGGAAGAGGACTGGGAGAATTACCGTATTTTAGTCCATGCATTAAAAAGCACCTCTCTTTCCATCGGCGCAGTTGAGCTTTCCAATCAGGCCAAGGAGATGGAAATGGCTGCCAAAGACGGACGCATCGACGATATCCGCAGAGGCCATAAGGCAATGACGGAAAGATTCGAAAACCTTTTGCAAAAGATTAGTCAGGCCTTGGGCGCACCGAAAGAAGTGGAGGAAACCGTTTCCGCTCAGGAAGAAGACAAGGCGTGTATCCTTGTGGTGGATGACGACGTGATGAACTTAAGGATTGCAGAAAAGATGCTGGAGTCCAAGTTCCATATGGAGTGTGTTAAGTCAGGCCGGGAAGCATTGGAATTTGTGGAGCATGTTATTCCCAATCTGATCCTTTTGGATCTTCACATGCCAGGCATGGACGGATTCCAGGTTATCCAGGCCTTGCGTTCGGAAGAAAAGTACAGGGAGATTCCGGTGATTTTCCTGACTGCAGATAATGACAGGGATACTGAGATAAAAGGCTTCAGAGAGGGAGCGCTTGACTTTATTGCCAAGCCTTTTATTGCTGACATTGCCATTTCTAGGGTAAACCGTATTCTGGAGCTGAGCCGGCTGCAGAAGGATCTGCAGAGGGAGGTAAGGAAGCAGACGCGTACTGCAGAGGAGAGACGCCAGAAGGTGGAGCGCCTGTCCAGCCAGATCATGGTGACCTTGGCAGGAACCATTGATGCCAAAGACAAATACACTAAGGGACATTCTTCCAGGGTTGCAGAATATGCGGTGAAAATAGCAGAAAAACTTGGGAAGAGCGAAAAAGAACAGGAGAACATCTATTATCTGGGCCTCCTTCATGATATCGGTAAAATCGGCATTCCTGACGGGATTATCAATAAGACAACCAGGCTGACTGACGAAGAATATGAATTGATAAAGACCCACCCAGTCATCGGAGCGGAGATCCTGGAAAATATTTCAGAATTGCCGGAACTTGTCATGGGTGCAAAATGGCATCATGAGCGGTATGACGGAAGAGGCTATCCTGACGGGCTTAAGGGGGATGCTATTCCTGAGATGGCCCGGATCATCGGCGTGGCAGATGCCTACGACGCCATGACATCCAACCGCAGCTACAGGGATGTGCTTCCCCAGGACGTGGTCAGAGGAGAGATCGAAAAGGGAAAAGGGACTCAGTTTGACCCGCTTTTTGCGGATAAGATGCTTGAGATGATCGATGAGGATGTTGATTACCAGATGAGGGAAAAGTAACAAGATGAAGAGACAGAGAAAAAGTATTCGGGGAAAAATCACCAGATGCCTTATATTATCGGTTTTGCTGGCAGTGGCTGCGGTAGGAGGCTTCAGCATTATGTTGAACTATACAAGCACTATTGACACTGTGGAACAGATGATGGGCGAGGGCGCAGTCCTGGCGGCTGAACGGGTGGAGCAGGAGCTGACGGCTTATAAGAATGTAGCCATGGACACAGGCTGCCTCTCTCAGCTGGCAGCAGGAACTACGTCTGTAAGCAGGAAGCAGGCTATTATAGACCAGAGGATAGCCATGCATGGTTTTCAGCGGGGCAATATTATCGGACCCTTTGGCGTAAGCGTTTTTGACGGAAAGGATTACTCTGACCGAGAGTATGTGAAACAGGCCATGGCAGGGAATGTCTATGTGTCTGAGCCTCTTGTCAGCAAAGTTACAGGGGAGCTTTCTATTATGGTTGCTGCTCCTTTGTATGCCGGAGGAAGTTATGGCCAGTCCATTGAAGGGGTAGTGTACTTCGTCCCGCCGGAGACTTTTTTAAATGATATTGTTTCTTCCATAGAGATCAGCGAGAACAGCAGGGCGTACATGATCAACAAGTCAGGCGATACTATTGCAGATGTTACCCTGGATACGGTTATGGTTCAGAACATTGAACGGGAAGCCCAAAGCGATCCTTCCCTGAAGGAACTGGCGGACATTCATCAGGCTATGCGTCAGGGAAAAAGCGGATTCGGAACATACAAAAGCGGCGGACATCCCATGTTTGTGGCTTATGCGCCTGTAAACGGCACTGACGGCTGGAGCATTGCCATTGCGGCGCCTCAGTCAGATTATCTGGCCGGCACCATTGGAGGCATTATCATAAATATTGTGGTAATTGTGGCGTCTGTAATTATTTCCAGTATAGCGGCTTTCTGGCTGGCAGGATCGATCGGCCAGCCTATGAAGGCTTGTGCTGACAGAATGCGGCTTTTAGTGGAGGGAGATCTGGACTCTCCGGTTCCAGTGGTAAAGAGCATGGACGAAACAGGGATGCTGGCCCAGTCCACCAAGGAGCTTGTGGAGGGATTAAGCACCATTATCAATGATATCGGCTACTTGTTAAATGAGATGGCCAATCAAAATCTGGATATTAAGTCGAAACACAGGGAAGCCTATGTGGGGAGCTTCCACAATATTCTGCTTTCCATGCGGAATATGAAGATGAAGTTAAGCGAAACCATGCGCCAGATCAACCATTCAGCGGATCAGGTGTCCTCAGCCAGCGGCCATGTGTCCATAAGCGCCCAGTCATTAAGCCAGGGGGCGGTGGAGCAGACCAGCTCCGTGGAGGAACTGGCAGCCCGGATCAATGAGATTTCCGAACAGGCAAAGGATACGGCCCAGGGGGCTTTGGACGCCAGAGAACAGACGCACCGGGCTGGGGAAGAGGTTTCCTCATGCAACAAGCAGATGCAGGAACTCATGGATGCCATGGAGAAGATACGGGGAAGCTCTGACGAGATCGGAAAGATCATTAAGACCATAGAAGACATTGCCTTCCAGACTAATATCCTGGCTTTGAATGCAGCCGTTGAGGCAGCCAGGGCAGGAAGCGCAGGCAAAGGGTTTGCAGTGGTGGCAGATGAGGTGCGCAATCTGGCCGGCAAGTCGGCGGAGGCGTCCAAGAGCACCTCAGAGCTTATTGAGCATTCTGTCAGGGCGGTCAGGACAGGGACGGAAATAGCCAGCCATACGGCGGATGCCCTGATGGGGATCGTAGACAGCATGGAATCCGTTGTCAGCTCCATTGACCGGATCGCTGCGGTGTCCGGCGAGCAGTCCAATGCGGTTGCTCAGGTGACGGAGGGGATCAATCAGATTTCGGATGTGGTTCAGAATAACAGCGCCACGGCGGAGGAAAGTGCAGCAGCCAGCGAAGAGCTTTCTGCAGAAGCAGAAGGATTGAAAAAGCTGGTGGATCAGTTTACCCTTGCCCATGACTGACGGCTTTCCAGTGACGCTTAATTTAGGAAAGAGACAAAAAGCGGACTCATGCGGCAGAGAAGGAGAATAAAGGCAATGAGCAAGATTGACGTGGTACGGTCTGCCATGGTGCAGGCCATGAAAGAGAAGAACAGGGAGCGGAAAGATGCTTTGTCCATGCTCCTCAGCGTCCTTAAGAATGCTGAGATTGACAAGCGTTCGCCTCTGACAGAGGATGAGGAGAATGCAGTAGTGAAAAAGGAGATCAAGCAGTGCCAGGAGACGTTTGATTCGGCACCGGCAGACAGGACGGATATACGGGATGAGGCGGCCCTTCGAATTCAGGTATATAAAGAATTTGCCCCTGAGGACATGTCGGCGGAGCAGATCCGGGAAGTAATCGGACAGGTGCTTGGGGAACTTGGAATTGAGAAGCCGGGACCTGGGGATAAAGGGAAGATCATGAAGGTATTAATGCCAAGGGTAAAAGGTAAAGCAGACGGAAAGATGGTAAATGAGATTTTAGGGGACATGTCCAAGTAAACCTCCATGGGTCCGGCTGCGGATGCACCGCCATATTCTGACTTTTGCCGGAATTTGAGACTGTCATGAAGAAAAGGGCGGAATGGGAAAAGAAGGGCAGAGCGAATTGCCAAAAGGAGATAATGATGTACAAAAAAGAGATTGAGAATTATATTGACAGCCATATAAACGAAATGGTGGAAGACATCTGTATTTTATGCCGGATTAACAGTGAGAAAACCCAGGCTTTGGAAGGAATGCCTTATGGCCGGGGAAATGCCTTGGCACTGGAAGCTGCCTTGAAGATGGCAAAAGGGTATGGGTTTGAGATCCGCAATTATGATAATTACGTGGGTACGGCAGACTTAAATGATAAGGAGAGGCAGCTGGATATCCTTGCCCATCTGGATGTGGTTCCTGCCGGCGAGGGATGGCAGGCAACTCAGCCCTATGAGCCGGTTCTGAAGGACGGCAGGATCTACGGACGGGGTACGGCTGATGACAAAGGGCCGGCAGTGGCAGCCCTTTATGCCATGCGGGCTGTGAAAGAGCTGGGAATACCTTTAACGAAAAATGTGCGGCTGATCCTGGGCACTGACGAGGAGTGCGGCAGTTCGGATATTGCCTATTACTATAACATTGAGAAAGAGGCGCCTATGACATTCTCGCCGGATGCGGAGTTCCCTGTGATCAATGTGGAAAAAGGCAGGCTGGAGGGACATTTTACCGGCAGCTTTGAAAAGACCAAGGAATCTGCCAGGCTGGTTTCCCTGAATGCGGGGATCAAAGTGAATGTGGTGCCGGCCAAAGCATTTGCGGTGACAGAAGGCGTGGCTTTGGATGTAATGGAGCGGGCTGGTGAAGAGGTGGAAAAGGAGACAGGTATCCGCTTTGCCTTCAGCCAGGAAGGAGCAGTCGTTAAGATTACCGCAGAAGGAGTCAATGCCCATGCGGCACATCCGGAGGGAGGAAACAATGCCCTTACAGGCCTTCTTGCTTTGATTGCCAGGCTTCCTCTGGCGGACTGCAGCCAGACGGATTGCCTGAAAAAGCTTTTGGATCTTATTCCCCATGGTGACCTGTACGGAAAGGGCCTGGGAGTTGCCATGGAGGATGAAATATCAGGAAAGCTGACCCTGGCATTCAGTATGCTTAATGTGACAGAAGAGGGGCTGGAGGGATATTTTGACAGCCGCTGTCCCATCTGCTCTACAAAAGACAATGTTCTTAATGTGGTAAAAGAGAAGATGGACAAAATCGGCCTGACGCTTCATAATGATTCTATGAAACCGCCTCATCATGTGGATGGCAGCGGCGTTTTTGTGCAGACTCTTTTGAAGGTATATCAGGAGTATACCGGGAGAAAGGGCGAATGCCTGTACACCGGCGGAGGCACCTATGTACATGAACTGAAAAACGGGGTTGCTTTCGGCGCGGCAATGCCGGGAACGGATAACAATATGCATGGAGCCGATGAATTTGCGGTGCTTGAGGAACTGGCAGTAAGTGCGAAAATATTTGCCCAGGTTATTGCAGATCTGTGCATGTAGAAGCCGACGCATCCATTGGGACAGGCCCTTGTGCTTTAAATTTTTGACAAAGTTCAGCGAAAAAACTTGACAAGACCGCTGTAAGAGAGTAGAATACCACACATAGAAAAAGTCTTCTGGCAATCCAGGGGATAGGGAAGATGGAGGATCTGCAATGTACAATTCAAAGTCCATGATGATGAATATGTGTATGGCAAACGGCATGATGGTCATGTGCCGTATGTTCATGTGCGTACAATCGAAATGGAAATTGAAGGTCTTGTAGGGATGACAGTGCTTACAGGGGAAGTATCGCAGAGGAGAAATTCGGCAGGTGCTTTGTCTGGACGGTAGAGTGTTAGCCGTAAGTCTATAGGACTTACGGCTTTTTGCGGTTCTGGAAGGGAGTGTACTGTTGAAAAAAGGAATGGAGGACGTTATGGAACAGCCGATTATCCAGATCAGTCATCTGGGAAAAGAGTTTCAGACAACAGAGGGAAAGGTCCGGGCCCTGGGTGACATTAATCTGGAAATCCGCCAGGGTGAAATCTTTGGCATTATAGGGTTAAGCGGGGCAGGAAAAAGCACGTTGGTCCGATGCATTAATTTTTTGGAGGTCCCCACAGAAGGGGAGGTGCTGTTTGAGGGAAGGAGCCTTGGGAAAATGAGTCCTCAGGAGCTGCGCAGCACAAGACAGTCCATGGGCATGATCTTTCAGCAGTTTAACCTGCTGGCCCAAAGAAGCGTACTGCGCAATGTATGTTTTCCGTTGGAACTGGTGGGAACTCCCAAGGCGGAAAGCAAGGCAAGGGCCATGGAGCTTTTAAAGACCGTGGGGCTGGAAGATAAGGCTGCTGCCTATCCGGCCCAGCTGTCCGGAGGCCAGAAGCAGAGAGTAGCCATTGCCAGGGCTCTGGCCACGAATCCAAAAGTGATTTTGTGCGACGAGGCTACCAGCGCCCTGGACCCTAACACCACCAAGTCGATTCTTGGGCTGTTAAAAGAGATAAACAGGAACTTAGGAGTGACCGTGATTGTGATCACTCATGAGATGGCAGTAATTGAAGCCATCTGCGACAGGGTGGCCATTATAGATCAGAGCCACATTGCGGAGGTGGGGAAGGTTTCGGAGATTTTCTCAGAGCCTAAATCAAAAATCGGGCGTCAGCTGATTCTGGGCGATGCAGCCCGCCAGGTGAAGTTCGGCAATTCCAGGCAGATCCGGATCATTTTTGACGGCCGGGAATCTACAGAGCCAGTTATTTCCAACATGGTTCTGGCCTGTAAGACGGCGGTAAACATTATGTATGCCCAGACCAGGGATGTGGGAGGAATTGCCATGGGGCAGATGATTGTCCAGCTTCCCGACGACGAGGCAGAGGCTAACAGAGCCCTTCGCTATTTAGAGACAGTTAAGATTCCATATGAGGAGGTAAGCGAACATGACATTTGATGCTGCTACGATTCAGATGCTGAAGACAGGGATATGGGAGACTTTTTACATGGTATTTCTGTCCTCACTGTTTGCCTATGTTATTGGGCTTCCTCTGGGGATTGTCCTGGTGGCTACGGATAATGACGGCATTCATCCCATGCCGGCCCTGCAGAAGGTGCTTGGCACGGTGATCAACCTGCTGCGCTCGGTGCCCTTTCTGATTCTTTTGTTTATTGTACTGCCATTGTCGAAAATGGTTATCGGAACCCGTATCGGTTCCCCGGCCATGGTGATCCCGCTTACCATTGCGGCAGGACCTTATGTGGCCAGGGTGGTGGAATCGTCCCTGCGGGAGATTGACGGAGGAGTTATTGAGGCGGCAAAATCCATGGGAGCTTCTGACTGGCAGATCATATGGAAAGTGCTGCTGCCGGAATGCAGGCCTTCCCTTCTGGTAGGCGGGGCGCTGGCTGTCACTACTATTTTAAGCTACTCTGCCATGGCTGGCTTTGTAGGCGGCGGAGGCGTGGGAGCCATTGCCATTAATTACGGATATTACCGGTACGAGGCAGGGCTTATGTGGGTTTCCGTGGTGCTTCTGGTGGTGATGGTGCAGATTATCCAGGAAGTGGGAATGCGGATGTCCAGAAAAGGGGATAAAAGGATTCGGTAAGAATGGCCATAGAAAGCGGAAAAGAAGATGGAAATGCAAAGCCAGGGTATCAGGCAGGAAACCAGACTTGCCTACCTGGAAATCAGCGGATTATAGAGGCCTTCATGCCTTTATAATAAAGCGCAGGCGTGGCAGCTGCCGTGTTATCAAAGGCAGTTGAGGAAAAACACACAAAGGCGCACAACACCCATAGACTTTAAAGACTATGGAAAATCAAAAAAAGAGGAGAGATGGTTATGAGAAAAACAATATGTGTAATTGCAGCCGCAGCACTGCTTGCCGGAAGCGTGGCGGGATGTTCAGGCAACAATGAGGCAAAGACCACATCAGCAGAGACGACTGCCGCAGGCCAGGAGGAGACAACGACGGCAGCCAGCAATGACCAGGCAAAAACAGAAGAGAAAAATGCTGCTTCCGGAGAACGGAAGAAGATTGTTATCGGTGCAAGTCCGGCGCCTCATGCGGAGATCTTAAGAGCAGCTGCAGATGTTCTGGCGCAGAAGGGATATGAGCTGGACATTAAGGAATATGTGGATTACATCCAGCCTAATCTGGCCCTGGAATCAGGAGATTTGGATGCAAACTATTTCCAGCATCTTCCTTACCTGGAGTCCTTTAATGAGGAAAACGGAACCAAGCTGGTATCTGCAGCATCCATACACTATGAACCCTTTGGCATTTATGCAGGAAAGACCAAATCCCTGGAAGAGCTGGGGGACGGAGCTACGGTGGCAGTTCCCAATGATACCAGCAATGAGGCCAGAGCTCTTCTGCTTCTGGAGGCCCAGGGACTGATTAAGCTGAAAGAGGGCGCAGGGCTGACGGCCACAAAGAATGACATTGTTGAGAATCCCAAAAATATTAAGCTGTACGAGGTGGAGGCTGCTCAGATTCCAAGATCCATAGATGACGTGGATGTGGCGGTTATTAACGGAAACTATGCCATAGATGCAGGATTTAAGGTGTCTGATGCTTTAGCTGTAGAGGATTCCCAGTCCGTTGCAGCCACGACCTACGGCAACGTAATCGCAGTGCAGGAAGGGAAAGAAAGCGACGAAGGCATTCAGGCACTGATTGAGGCCTTAAAGAGTGACGAGGTTAAGGCTTTTATCGAGAAAACGTATGAGGGTGCAGTGGTTGCGTTGGATTGATAACAGGCATCGGCATAGGGAATTATAGGGCAAAGGGAATCTTTAGTTTACAGAAGATTCCCTTTGTTGTATGATGAAGAAAAGGAAATGGCTTTTGCCCTGCAATGAGGAGGACAGACAGGCTATTTCTGCGGCTTCGGAGAACTGTATGAGGAACATAAGGGGAGAGAAATATGGATGAACGATTGAAGGATAATCAGGCTGTGCAGACAGGCTTTCAGGGGAACTGGGAGGACAGGCCGGCAAGCGGACGGACACAACAGTACTTAGCTCAGGAGCCAAATGCAGTCCAGGGCTTAAATCCAGGCTGGGGGATGAATCTGAACCAGAGAGTGAACCCGGTTCAGGACCCGAATCCAGACTGGGGACAGAATATGGGCCAGGGACAGTATCCAGGAAGATTTCAAAGTGAGGAACCAAATTGGCATCCGGTTATGGAGAACGGCGGAATGGCTCAGCCGGAACAGGAAAACCATATGGCTTTGGCATCCATGATTATGGGTATTTTGTCCATTATCACTGCCTGCTGTTTTTCGGCATCCTTTGTTCTGGGAGGATTGGCAGTGATGTTTGCAGCTCTTTCCAGAGTGGAAGAGAGGATAAGCGGAAAAGGGAAGACAGGGCTGATTACAGGCATAATCGGAATTGCGGCGGGCCTTGTTTCTGTGTGTATATGGAGTCTTTAAAATAGATAGGGGAGGTGCTGTTATGAAGACAAGCAGAAAGACATTAAAATACAGAGCCAGAAGGGCGCTGCTTGGCAGGTATCCTGCAGCGGTGGGGATGGTTCTGATAACAGGCGTCGCAGGCGTGCTGCTTGCGGTTCTGGCGGAGATTACCATGATGATCTCCATGATTGCTGCCCAAGGGGCTATGGGGACAAAGGGATTGATTGCTGCTGTTGCGGCATCTATGTTTTTCGGAATCCTGCTGCTGGCTATGTTTTATGGAACGTTGCTGCCTGGGATCATCAGATTCTATCTGAACCTGTGTCAGGGAAGAAAGGCGGGAGTGCTGGACATGCTGTGGGGAATCCAGTATTACGGCGGAAAGTTTTTCGGGATCAGCCTGGTAATCGGCCTGGGTCTGGGAGTTTTGGCTCTGCCTGTGTTTGTGCTTTCAGGGGCTGGGGCAGTAACCGGACAGTGGGCATTTCCGGCAGTGTTTCTTTTCCTGTACGGCATAATTCTGGAAGCGGCAGGCATCTATATAAGCCTGACTTACAGTTTGTTTTATATGATTTTAGCTGACGATCCAGAGAAAACTCCGGTGGAGGCCCTGAGGGAAAGCAAACAGCTGATGAAAGGGAACAGAGGGCGTCTGTTTATGCTGTCCTTAAGTTTCCTGGGGTGGATAGTTATAGCATGGATAACCATAGGATTAGGGTTTTTATGGCTGATACCATACATAAGCTGTACTTATTGCTGCTTCTACCTGGACTTAAAAGAAAACGTCGGCAGCCGAAAATATTGGGCATAGGACAGGAAAAAAAATGCATAGATTTACATGAAAAGGCAGTAGGAGTTTGCGGTGCGGATTTCAGAATTAAAGCAGAAAGAAGTCATAAATGCGGAGGATTGCAAGCGGCTGGGATTTGTAGGCGACGTGGACTTTGACATGAAGAATGGGTGCATGGTGGCCATTATCGTGCCTGGGCCGGGATGTTTCTGCGGCTTTTTGGGCCGGGAGAAGGAATTTATCATTCCATTTAAGGATATTTGCCAGGTAGGAGATGACATTATCCTGGTAGATGTAAAGAAAAAGGATGTGGAAGCATCCTGCAAGCTGTAAGGAAACGAAGGCAGCTGATTCAGGGGAATGCCCGGCTGTTACGGCTTTTTGCAGGCAGGAGGGAAACCATGTCCTGTTAGGATTCAGGTTTGCCCGACATTTTTAAAAGCCGCAGAAGACAGGACAAAGGTGATCTGAACTTCAGAGAAAAATGTAAGGAAAAAGTAAGAAAAATAAAATATTTTCTTGCGGATTTTCAGTTAGTGGGGTAAAATGGAAAATACTGGGAGAAAATTTGCCAGGAAATAATCTGGGAGGTAATACCAATGAAATGTCCCTATTGCAATGAAGACGATACGAAAGTAATTGATTCAAGGCCTGCCGATGATAATTGTTCCATCCGCAGGAGACGGCAGTGTGAGAAATGCGGAAAGCGGTTTACCACTTATGAGAAGCTGGAAACCATGCCTCTTATGGTGATCAAAAAGGACAATTCCAGGGAAACTTTTGACCGTTCAAAGATTGAATCTGGCGTGATCCGTTCCTGCCACAAAAGGCCGGTATCTACTCAGCAAATCGATACCATGATTGACAATATTGAAAATCAGATCTTTAATATGGAGGAGCGGGAAGTGTCCACAGCCGTTATCGGCGAACTGGTAATGGGGAGGCTGAAGGAATTAGACGAGGTGGCTTACGTCAGGTTTGCATCGGTATACCGGGAATTTAAGGATGTGAACACGTTCATGGAAGAACTGGGCAAATTATTGAAAAAGTAGGTAATTGGTATGTTGAAGCGATTTTACCCCAAACACTATGTAAGTTCTGCATATATGATTCCATATGCAAAATTATATGAGAAAGGCATCCGGGGCGTTATCTTTGACGTGGATAACACCCTGGTTCCCCATGATGCGCCTGCAGATGACAGGGCAAAAGCTCTGTTTGGCAGGTTTCATCGCATGGGCATGGAAACCTGCCTTCTGTCCAACAACAGAGAGCCTCGGGTGGCAGCATTTGCAGAGAAAGTGGGAACTAAGTATATCTTTAAAGGAAACAAGCCTTCAAGGAAAGGCTATATAAAAGCCATGAATTTAATGGGGACAACTACTGACAGCACGATTTTTGTGGGAGATCAGCTGTTTACGGACATCTGGGGGGCAAACCGGGCCGGAATAGAAAGCTATCTGACAAAGCCTATTGATCCCAAGGAGGAGATCCAGATCGTGCTGAAGCGGGTGCCGGAAAAGATGGTTCTTTATTTCTATGGGAGGGAGAGAAGGAGACAGGAAAATTAACGGGAAGCTGTTATAAAGGAATTAAAAATAGCCTGGTCAGCCTGAAGCAATGCTGCTTGGTTAAGGCTGCTACAGTCCGGGAGAAACTGCGCTGGCTGTCCTTTGCCTGGTTTTCAAGCCTGCCGTAAAAAACACCGCAGGTAATCGGGAGCCAGAAAGCCTCATCGAAAAAACGGCTGGAATCGGGACACACAGTATCTGGCCTTTGACACTTTTTTCATATTATGTTATCATATTATTGACAATATTTTCATATGATGCATGTATGAGCCAGAGCTGTCAGCCATGAATTCTGTTGTGATAAATTATGATAATTATGATCTATTAGGCTGTGCAAATACGCATGGCCTTTTCTTTATTCCGATTTACGTATGCTCGAAATTTTCCTTGCACCTGCTTTTGGGGCTGGTATGTCTGCCGGAAATACCAGGAGTTTATGTCATAGATATCTGCATATGCCTGGAACGGCCAGGCCTGGAGAGACAAGTAAAAAGAGATTTCGGGATTACATGTTTTTAAGGAATGGAGGAAATCTCAATGAAAACTACAAAAGAAAACAGCCCAGCAGCTGCGGGCAGCGGGACTGCCGGGGAGATCTACGGATATATCCGTGTCTCTACAGTGCAGCAGAATGATGACCGGCAGAGAATTGCCCTGGCACAAAGAGGAGTGCCTTACGAAAACATATTTTCGGATAAACAGTCAGGAAAGGACTTTAACCGTCCTGGCTACAGGGCCATGATGGACGTTATCAGAGAAGGTGATCAGATAGTAATAAAAAGCATTGATCGGCTGGGCAGAAATTTTAATGAGATCCTGGAGGAATGGCGTCATATTACCCTTGAGAAAAAATGCGGGATCGTGGTACTGGACATGGATATTCTTAACACAGACGTGGATCGGGGGCTTTTAGACCGGCTGGTTTCAGAGATCATGATGATTGCATTGTCCTACGTGGCCCAGACAGAGCGGGAAATGATGCGCCAAAGGGTATTTGAGGGAATCGCAGCGGCCAAGGGAAAAGGTATCCACTGCGGCAGAAAACCTAAGGAGATTCCGTCGGTTTTTGCGGTGATCTACAGCCTTTGGAGAGCCGGAGAAATCTCTGGCAGGGAAGCTGCAAGACGTCTGGGAGTGGACAACCATACCTTTAAAAAATGGACCTGCCTTATGGATGAGGCTGTCTGAGACACGCCTGGAAGGCAGACCGGAGGCGTTAAAGGACGGATAAATGGAAAAGAGTGGGGAAAAACCCATAGGTTTTTCCCCACTCTCTGATAATCGGGATATCTGTTACATCTTATTAATTCTATTTCGAAAATTTTATAAAACCGTTACGAAAATGAGCAAAGTATTAAGATTTGCTCTTTTTTTGTTTTTATCTGACGGATATAGGATAACACACTGCAGAAAAATTTGCAATACTTTTTCGGGGAAAAACCTATGGCTTTTTCCCTGTAAAGCAAATCCTGTCTGTATCAAAGGGGACAAACCGCTGCACATGAAAGCTAGGACAGCGCATTTGGCATCCCTGAATGCATGACGCCTGTTGGGCTGTGGGACTTTTAGAGAAATAGCCCAGATAATCCCTAACCAGTTGCTTTGTGAATATAATCAAGCAGGCAATAGGGGAATGAAAACAGCAAAAAACAGGGGAAAGGAGATGAATGCCATATGTGGTGTGTGGTACATGTGCGAAGTGGAGGAGAAGGACACATAGAAGATTTCGTCGCCGGTCTTCTTCCAGATACCATTCATGTAAGATGCTTTCACCTGATCAGAGGCAGAAAAAAGAAGTTTGAAGGGCAGTGGCAGACCGTGTACGAGGATCTGTTTCCAGGATACGTATTTATCGAAACGGATGAGCCGGACAGGGTGTACCAGGAGCTGAAGAAGGCTCCGAAGCCAAAGCTGCTGTTCAGCGATGAGGAATATGTGTCAACATTGGAAAAACACGAATCGGATTTCATGGAAAGACTTGCAGACAGAAATGGAAGGATTGGGATTTCCAAAGTGAACATAGGCGCAGATGGCAGGATTGATTACGTGTCGGGCCCGCTGCTAAGCATGGGAAACATGGTAAGGCGGGTAAACCTTCATAAGCGGATTGCGGAGATTGAGACGGAGATTATGGGGAGGAAAAGGATTCTGTATCTGGGGATTGAGATTGTAGAAGATAACAGGAGTTTAAAAAAATATTCTCTTCCAGGCAGTGCATAGTGGCCCAGTGGACAATGCGGATTACAGTGACTGAAAGGCTATGCATAAATAATCAGCAGAGGCGTGGATTACAATGAATGATTTCTTAAAGGAACCGAGATTTTCAGGCATTAAGCCATTTGACAGCAAAGTTTGGCTTTCCTCTCCTACCATGCATGGGGAAGAACAGAAGTGGGTAGACAAGGCAATCCAGACTAATTGGGTAAGCACCGTAGGCGAGAATATAGACATTGTGGAAAACATGGTAGCAGAGAAGGTCGGCAGAAAATACGCAGTGGCGCTGTCTTCCGGAACAGCCGCCCTGCACCTTGCCATAAAGCTTTGCGGTGAAAAGCTCTATGGGCAGCCGCAGATCGGACATGGCACACTCATGGGAAAAAAGGTCTTTTGTTCTGACATAACCTTTGGTGCGACTGTGAATCCAGTCTGCTATGAAGGGGGGATTCCAGTTTTCATTGATACAGAAACAGATACATGGAACATGGACCCTGTGGCATTGAAAAAAGCATTCGAGATTTATCCGGATGTGAAGCTTATTGTTATGGCTCATCTTTATGGCACCCCTGGTAAAATGGAGGAAATCTGCGCCATTGCAGATGCACACGATGCGCTGATTGTGGAAGATGCAGCCGAATCCTTTGGATCTGCATATAAAGGTATACAGACAGGCAGGTTCGGGCATGTGAGTATCTTGTCTGGAAATGGAAATAAAATAGTCACAGGCAGCAGCGGCGGCTTTTTTTTGTGTGATAATGGCGAGGATGCCAATAAGGTAAGAAAGTGGTCTACGCAGTCTCGTGAGGACAGCACATGGTATCAGCATGAAGAACTTGGATATAATTATCGAATGTCCAATATTATCGCAGGAATATTGAGAGGACAGATACCATATTTGGAGGAACATATAGAGCAGAAAAGAGAAATTTATAAAAGGTATCAAAACGGTCTGAAAGATCTTCCGGTTAAGATGAACCCATAGTCCTCTGATTCTGAACCTAATTTTTGGTTAAGCTGTTTACTTATAGATGAGTCAGCCATGTGTGAAACAATCTGCGGGGAGAAAGAAAGTCTTTATATCAGTAAGGCCGAGAAATCCTGCCCAACCGAAATCCTTGCAGCTTTAGCAGCATTTAATGCGGAAGGCCGTCCGATTTGGAAGCCTATGCATATGCAGCCTATTTATAGAATGAATCCATTTGTAACAGCTGAGGGAAGCGGCCGCGGACGGAGCAATGCTTATATTACCGGAACATCAATGGACACTGGCTTTGATATATTCCGCTGTGGGCTTTGTCTGCCATCAGATAACAAAATGACAGAAGAACAGCAGGAAGCTGTTATAGAAATTGTTTGCAGGTGTTTTAGCTAGAAGCAGGAAGTATGACAACTTTTAGTAGGTAATTGCGAAACAAGTTCGCAATCTTGATTCAAACAGGGCAAAAATCCGGTCATGCCGGATTTTCAGGAGGTGGATGTGGGTAACCGGATTTTAAGATATGAAAACAAAGCAGATAGGGATAT
>CATLBO010000042.1 GCA_949879025.1 uncultured Hungatella sp.
GAAGTTTCGTTTCAGGCAGATTGATTCTGAAAAAGTTTACAATAGAGCTTTAAACATTGGAAAGTTTTTAAAAGAAGCAGATTTACAGAAATATGAGTTCCACACTTTAGCCTTGGCATGGGGGGGGGTAGCAGGCTGCTTGATTATGGTTTGCTGCGGGGTATCGCTGCAAAATACCAAGTTGAAACATATTTGGAAATCGGTACCTATATAGGAGATTCTCTTACGGTTGTATCAGATCTGGTAAAAACGTGTTACAGCGTTTCCGTGCCTAAGGATCACCCTGCCCACATGAAAAACTGGTGCCATTCCCGTCACATGAATGATTATTCTAATCAGCTTGTAGTAAAAAGCAATATGATTCAATACCAGGAAGACAGTAAACAGTTTGATTTTGGAAAAATAAAAGAACACATTGGGCTTTATTTTATTGATGGAGATCATAGCTATGAAGGCGTTCTCATTGACAGCTTACATGTATTTGAACATTTTGATCCGGAAAACAGTTTTATTGTATGGCATGACTGCAGGAATGCCAGGGGAATTGACGAAAACGTTATTACTGCAATTAAAGAAGCAGCGGCAGAATTTTTTGACAATTTTTATATATTTGATAACTGCATGTGCGGCATATACATTCCGGACAGATTTATAAAAGATTTTGTGAGAGCTGAAACGACAGATAAGCTTATAACTTATAAGATAGACTTATCAATCAATGCTTAAGATGGGAACGAAAAGTACCTTTGGAGAAGTGAGGATGATAAAGGTTTCAATTGTAATACCTGTATATAATTGCGGACAATATATCCAGCAGTGCATAAACAGCGTTTGTAATCAGACATTGGATGAATTGGAAATAATATGTATTGACGACGGTTCTACAGATCAGTCTGCAGAATTAATACGAAATCTTGCAGATAATGATAAAAGAATCGTACTATTCCAGCAGGAAAATCAGGGCCCTGGGCCAGCCCGTAATTTAGGCATACGAAAGGCAAAGGGAAAATATATTGCTTTTTTAGACGGGGATGACTACTACATAGATGCAGATGCTTTAGAGAAGATGTTTTGCGCCTGTGAAGAAAAGAAAGTATCTGTATGCGGAAGCCAACGGACATGTACGAAATATGAACAGGAGGAAAAAAGACCCCTGTTTGAGGAAGAGGCATGGGGAGAAATTTTACAGTATAAGGATTACCAGATGGATTATTTCTATCAGAATTATCTGTTTCTGCGTCAAATGTTAATTGAAAACCAACTGTATTTTCCTTCTTACCGAAGGTATCAGGACCCGCCCTTCTTTATAAAGGCTCTGTATTCTGCGGAACGCTTTACTGTTAGCGATACATGTTTGTATTGTTATAGAGCATCGGATGTATATTTAAAGTTTGATTCTCTGAAGACAGCAGATATGCTGAAGGGAGTCATTGAAAGCCTGGCATTTGCAAGAGAACATAAGCTGGAGAAACTGTTTTACAGAATCGCTGAACGGATGGAATACAATTTTGCGGCAGTGATTTATAACAACGTAACTGCAGACGATTTAGAGCAGATGAGTTTATTAAAAAAGGCAAATTATATTATTAAAGGCAGCAGTGACTACGGCATTAGGCCTCTTGAGATGATTTTGTATAACAGAGAAGCATACGAAATAAAACTTTTGGAGACAGTGGAGGACAGAAGCGAAATCGCAATATATGGAGCTGGAATGTTTGCAAAATTGCTTTTAGGATTTTTGAGGCAAAAGGATATTTTTAAAAAGGTATCCAATATTGTGGTTTCTGAATTGAAAGGAAATCCTTCTGCAATCTATGAAATACCAGTAATAACGTTTCAGGAGTTTCTGCAGCAGAAAAGAGGCTGCCTGTTGGTAGCGGCTGGAGGAAAAAATCAGATAGAGATATACCGGAGGCTTGAAGAGAGCGGGTATACAGATTACAGAATAATTATTGAGCAGTTTTTTCTTGATTTGCAGAATGAGCTGTCATAAGGCCCCCTGTGCATAACAGTAATGGCTGATATAGAATATACGTTAAGTTGCAGATAATCTGCAGGAGGAAAAAAACAGGTGGATGTAAGCATTACAATAATCATACCGGTTTACAATGTGGAAGAGTATTTAAAACAATGTCTGGAAAGCGTTGTGAATCAGTCAGTTCCCTTTGATGAGGTGATATTGGTAAATGATGGTTCCACAGACAGCAGTTTATCTATATGCCGCCACTATGCTTCTGCTTACAATTACATTAAATTGCTGAGTCAGGACAACAGAGGGCTTTCTGCTGCACGCAATATAGGAATGGGGCATGCATCCGGCAGCTATATAATGTTTCTGGATTCTGATGATTACTTACGGACAGATACAGCACATATAATAAAAGAACATCTGAAAGAGTCACATTATGATGCAGTGTTTTTTGATGCGGATATTTTTTTTGAGGACGATTGCAATTATTTTATAAGCAGAAATGGATATGACAGAAAAGATGCCGGGATAGATAATATGGACATGAACGGACTGGAGTATTTTCGCATGTGCTATCCAGGAGATTATGTGGCTTCCGCCTGTATGGCGGTTTATAATAAGCAGTTAATCGAAAAAGAGAAAATAGAATTTCCTGAGGGGATGTTTTATGAGGATACCTATTTTTCGTTTGTTTTTGCCATAAAGGCCAAATGCGTAAAACACATTTCGGAAAAACTGTATCAGAGAAGATATCGGAACCATTCGATTACTATGAGCAATTACTCGGAAAAAAATTTCAGAGATCACATAGATATAGGATTATTGATTTGGAACGTGATTAAGCAAAATCAGGAACTATGGATACCTGCCTGGAGAGAATTGTTTTTAAGCTTTGTAAATGACTATTTTGGACTGGTTTGGAACAAATTTCAACTGTTAAAAAAGCAGAATGAATTCAGGGATGCCCAATGCGCCCGCCAGACTTTCATGGGCTGCGGTGTTTCCGCATCCGGGAGCATGCAGGCTTGCCTTGAAGCTATGATAGGACAATATTTGCTGATGACAGACGCTTTATATTTGCCTGATGCAGTTGAGGATATTTCTTTGCTGAATAAACTGCTCCATAATCTTCATTATATTTATTCAGAGAACTTAAGGATTAATAGGGAGAATATCAGGCGGATTATTCTGAACGTTGTCAAAGGACTGAAGAGATTTTATTTTACTCTACTAAGCAGACTGCCGCTGCATCAGAAAGCATGGACAATTGGCATCTATGGTACGGGAAACCATACAGAAGGCCTGCTTGCTATTTTCGAAAAAGCAGTAGGCAGCGTTGACTGTAAGTTAGTATTTATTGATTCTTACAGGGAAGATGGGGTATATAGAGGCAGAAAAGTAATCAATTATAAAAAAATTGACGAAAGCCTTGATTTGATCATTGTATCCAGCTTTTTATATGAAAAGGAAATGATTCAGCATATTAGAGATATTAACAGCGAAATACCAATCTGTAGATTCTATGAAAAAGCGAAAGAGGATATGTTTTCAGAATATAAAATTTTTTTAGAGTATTTCTGACAGAAAAAACAGCTGCGAAACTGTATTGGCGGAGGGGATAAAATGTCTATTCGTAGTAAACTGCTTGCAGGAAGTGAAAAGTTGGCTTTAGTAGGACTGGGGTATGTGGGTATGCCCATTGCTGTTGCCTTTGCGGAAAAGGTAAAAGTTATTGGTTTCGATACAAACAGCAGAAAAATCAATACATATAAAAGGGGAGTAGACCCGACTCATGAAGTTGGAGATGAGGCGATAAAAGCAACGACCATTGAATTCACAGATGATGAAACAAGGCTTAAAGAGGCAAAGTTTATTATTGTTGCAGTGCCAACGCCGATTAACAGCGACCATACGCCGGATCTTACTCCGGTAGAACAGGCAAGCCGTATTGTTGGCAGAAACCTTTCAAAGGATTCTGTTATTGTTTTTGAGTCTACTGTTTATCCAGGAGTTACAGAAAAGGTGTGCATACCCATTTTAGAGCAGGAGTCAGGACTAAAATGCGGAGTTGATTTTAAGGCCGGATACTCCCCTGAACGCATAAACCCCGGAGACAAAGTCCATCGTCTGAAAAATATCTGCAAAATAGTTTCAGGGATGGATGAAGAGAGCCTTAAGGACATTAAAGATGTCTATGAATTGATTATTGAGGCAGGAACTTACCCTGTGTCCAACATTAAGACTGCAGAAGCGATTAAGGTTGTTGAAAACAGCCAAAGGGATATTAACATTGCTTTTATGAATGAACTGGCTATGGTTTTTGACCGTATGGGTATTGATACTAATGAGGTTGTTGACGGGATGAATACAAAATGGAATGCCCTTGGGTTCCGGCCAGGCTTAGTGGGAGGCCACTGCATTGGAGTTGACCCCTATTATTTTACTTATGAGGCGGAAAAACTGGGGTATCATAGCCAGATTATCTTAAATGGACGCATTGTTAATGACGGCATGGGGGCCTACGTGGCTTCAGCGGCAATCAGGGAAATGATCTGCGCAGGCAAAGTAGTCCGCAATGCCAGAGTATATATTCTTGGGCTTGCTTTTAAAGAGAATTGTTCTGATATCCGCAACAGTAAAGTGATTGATATCATTGGCGAACTAAAAAAATACGGAATCAATCCGGCAGTGGTAGATCCGCAGGCGGACAAAGAAGAGGCCAAAGCCGAATATGATGTTGAATTAAAATCAATGGACACCATTAAAAATGCAGACTGCCTGATTGTGGCTGTTGCCCATAATGAATTCAGAACGTTGAATCCGGACACTTTGGACGCAATGTTTGCGGATGTAAAACAGGAGGAAAAGGTTTTGGTGGATGTAAAGGGGATTTATAATACTGACGCAATTATGGAAAAAGGCTTTACATATTGGAGGCTGTAAAAGATTGATTTGCGTAATCGCAGGGAGGCAAAATGGAACATCCTTTAGTTACAATCATTATTCCTGTTTACAATAGAGAAGATACAATATTAAGGGCGGTAAACAGTGTTTTACGGCAGACTTATACGAATATTGAAATTATTATTGTAGATGACTGTTCCACTGATTCTACAGTAGATGTAATAAAGAAATGTAATGACGACAGAATACGTTTGGTTTGCCTGCCTCATAACCAAGGCGCCAATTTTGCAAGAAACAGAGGGATTGAAAGGGCAAAAGGCCAGTTTATTGCATTTCAGGACAGTGACGATGAATGGCTGGAAGATAAACTGGCAAGGCAGATATCATATATGCTAAAAGAAAACCTGAATGGATCATTTTGCCCATATATTTTATGCGATGGAGAAAAAAGGCAAATTATACCTTATGATTATGAAAACAGTGATTTTTGCAGCGGAGGATTAGAAGAAAGATTAAAAGCGGGAAATATTGTGGGAACGCCTACATTGATTGTGAAAAGAGACGTATTTTCCCAAATTGGACTGTTTGATGAAGAAATGGCCAGGTTGCAGGACTATGAGTTCGTAATACGTTTTGTAAAAAAGTATAGGTTAGGCTATATAAATAAGCCTATGGTAAAAGCATACAAAATGGAAAAAAGCATAAGTGCAGATAAGAGGGCGCTGCTTGACGCATACAAAATATTGGCTGAAAAACATTTCGATTATATTGATTTCAGACATATGACAGATACAGTTTTTCGTTATACAGACCTGTTTACAGGAAAAGAAATTGCCTGGGAAGAGTTTGACGGCCTGATTGATCGTATCAGGGATAAGCCGGGATTCGGTGATGAAACGGATTACTATAAACAGATAGCGGAATCTATCTATAAAATGTATTTTCCAATGAGAAACATGCTGGAACACTGGTATGGCTTTTTTTGCAGGCTTATAGATACTGAAGAGTTTGCAATCTACGGAGCCGGTACTTTTGGACGCAGGGCTTATTTTGATTTAAAAAAGCAGAATCGGATTCCCAAATGTTTTTTAGTGACAAAGCAGGGAGAGGACCGCTTCATAGACGGGATACCAATTATGGAATTGTCAGGACACGGGAATAAGGATATGCCGGTTCTTATTGCTGTTTCGTGGGAAAAGCAGAAGGAATTAATAGAAAATCTACAGAATAAGGGAATATGCAGATTCAGCATATATCCGTTTTGCCTATAATCAGATTGAGCAGGCATGAGGAGCGTATGGAAAATATATACGATATCAGAAAACAGAAGCGGCTGCAGTTTGCACTTTCTGCAGAACATTCATCATATGTTTTAAATGAAGAACAGATGCAGTCAACAGCCGTTGTCGCTAATTTATATTATACAGAAAAAGCGGAATATTACAGCCAATATCTTAATGGACTGCCAAAAAACATTGTTTTGTATATTTTTTCCTCAAAGGAAGATACTCTGGAAGAAGTGAAAAAATATGTGAGCCATGAAAAGACGGTTTATCTAAAGAAGGAGAACCGGGGCCGTGATTTAAGTGCACTGCTGGTGGCTTTCCGTCCCTATGCGGATCAATATAACCTTATATGCTTTGTACATGATAAAAAGGAGCGGGCGCCGTGGCTTAAGGCAGATGTGGATAAATGGAATGAGAATCTATGGGGAAATATGATTGCCAGTTCCCATTACATTTATAATGTGCTGCAGTTATTTGAAAAGCGTCCTGAACTTGGAATGCTTTTTCCGCCGGAACCCATAGGAGAGATCAGGATGGCGTGGTTTAAGGCTTCCTGGTATGACAATTTTAATAACTGCCTGGAATTAGCAGAAAAAATGCATCTGAAAGCAGACATCAGAAAAGAGAAACCGCCTATTGCGCTGGGAAGCGTATTTTGGGCAAGAAAAGAAGTCCTGATGAAATTGCTGAATACGGAATGGCAGTACAAGGATTTCCCAGAGGAACCAATGCCAGAAGATTACACCATCAGCCATGCAATTGAACGCATTATAGGTTATTTGGCTCAGGACGCCGGATACGATGCCGGAACCGTCATGACAGAAGAATATGCTTCCTGGCTGCTGCTTTATCTCCAAGACTATGTAAGGCTGATGTTTTCTCAGGTGTCAAACCAGATTGGGGTGGAGAACTTTAACCAGCTGCGATTACTGAATATGCAGGAAAAGAATATTCTGCGCTATATTGAATCCCATGATGCCTTTTTTCTATATGGAGCCGGAAAACAGGGCATGATCCTTTTGAAATTGCTGCGGGAGAGAAATATAGAGCCTGCCGGTTTTTTAGTATCAGACGGCAATAAAAACAGAGAAGTTATAGAGGGCATAAAGGTATACGAATTAAAAGACATAGACCCGAAAGGGATGGGCATTATCCTAACAGTTTATTACCACCTTCAGAAGGAAATGATCAGAGAACTGGAGAAGCATGGGATTGATGACTTTTTTCTTGTGTTTGATGATAAATGCGGGTGGGATATGGTTGAACAAGCAAAGGAGAACAAAGATTGAACATAGCCATTATATTTGCCGGCGGAACAGGCAAACGGATGCATTCCAAGGACAGGCCCAAGCAGTTTCTGCTGGTACACGGAAAACCGATTATTGTACATACCATTGAAGTGTTCCAGTATCATGAAGAAATTGACGGCATTGTGGTGGCCTGTCTGAAAGACTGGATTCCATATATGGAAGAGATGAAATACCGCTACCGGCTGGATAAAATCGCAAAGATTGTTCCCGGAGGAGTGACGGGACAGATGTCAATCTATAACGGGGTGAAGGCTGCGGCAGAAATTTATGGAACAGAGGGCAATATTGTGCTGATTCATGACGGTGTCCGCCCGCTGATTGACGGACACATTATACATGAAAATATTGCCGGGGTTAAGGAATATGGTTCTGCCATCACCTGCGCACCGGCTCAGGAGACGTTTGTGATTGCTGATGAGCACGGGGATATAGCAAAGGTGGAGGAACGCAGGTATTCCAGGCTTGCAAAGGCGCCTGAAAGCTTCTGGCTGAAGGAACTTCTGGAAGTGGAAGAACAGGCAATTCAGGACGGATACACAGAGATGATTGATTCCTGCACCCTTATGAGAGCCTACGGAAGAAAGATGCATATTGTGGACTGCTCTTATGAGAACATTAAAGTAACGACTCCAAATGACTTTTATACGTTCCGAGCTCTTTATGATGCAAAGGAAAATCAGCAGCTGCAGTAGGAAAGGGCTGCTGCGGCCCAGGAGGCTGTGCCTTGGAGAGAAGCAGAAGCTGGCAGCAGAGCCGTGGCGCTGAGCCGGAAGACAGGAGGATTTCTAAGATGGAAAGAATCATATCCGAAGATATGGAGTACATAAGCCAGAGAGTTGATCACGGAATGATAGATAAAAGCAGGGTATTGATATCAGGTGCAACGGGACTGATTGGAAAATACCTGGTGCGGTTTTTGGCACAGTATTGTCACTGTCTGGTGGTGGCTGCGGTTCGGGATTTGGATAAGGCAAGGGGCTTATGGGAGGATCTTGGCAGCAGCGTTCAGTATATTCATGGTGACATTACCAGACTGGAACCTGCTTCAATAGGTGTGGATTATGTGATCCACGGGGCGGCCAGCACTTCCAGCAGAGATTTTTCCAAAAAGCCGGCGGACATTATTTTCACTGCAGTGGAAGGAACCAGAAGAATGCTGGAATTTGCCAGAAAGAATCCGGTAAAGGGATTTGTGTTTCTGTCAACCATGGAAGTCTACGGCGCTCCCAGCGGGGAGAATAAGATTGACGAACAGTGCGGTTCCAATCTGGATACCATGTCAGCCCGCTCTTCCTATCCGGAAAGCAAGAGGCTGTGTGAGAATCTGTGTGCTGCTTACTGGGCCCAGTATCAGGTGCCGGCTACGGTGCTGCGGCTGACCCAGACCTTCGGCCCTGGAGTGTCCTATGACGATTCCCGTGTATTTGCGGAGTTTGCCCGGTGTGTCATGGAAAAAAGAGAGATTGTCCTGCACACCAAGGGGGAGACGAAACGCAGTTACCTTTACCTTGCAGACGGGTGTACGGCTATTTTGACAGCCATGACAAAAGGATTAAGAGGCCAGGCGTATAATGCGGCAAATGAAACCACGTACTGCAGTATAAAGGATATGGCTGGCATTGCGGCAGGACTGTGCCAAGACGGGATAACAGTGAGAACGGAGCCAAAGGAGGATGTACAGGAGCAGTTTGGCTATGGCCCTGTCTTAAAGATGAATCTGGATACTGCAAAGCTGCAGGGGCTTGGATGGAAGCCGGAAATTTGCCTTTCAGAAATGTACGGCAGGATGATTGAATGCATGGAAAGGGAAAAGAAAATCGAAAGAGGCATAATATGAAAAAAATACTTCACATGACTCCGCCGGATATTCAGAACGGAGTTTACCGGTATATTTTTAATCACATGCAGTACATGGATCTGGAGAAATACAGGTTTTCATTTTTAACAAAGAATCCTCAGGATCTTTGCAGAACCCAGGAGTTTAAGAAGTATGGATTTCCGGTTCACGGACTTTGCAATGTGGAGCGGGACAATCCCAATGGACTTCGGGACGAAGTAATGAGGATTCTGGGGGAAGGGTATGACGCCATACATCTGCATACAAGCTTTTGGCGGGGCTTTTTGATTGAACAGGTTGCCATGGAGATGAAAGTTGCGCAGGTGATCGTACATTCTCACAGCACGGGAATTGACGAGGGAAATGATAGGGAGCGCATGGACAGGCTCATAAAGCATAATGCGTTTAAAGAAAAATTCAGCTTTGAATATGCAACAGACGTATGCGCATGTTCCAAACTGGCAGGCGACTGGCTCTATGGAAACCAGATCCCAAGAGATAAGATACGGATTCTGCCAAACGCCATTGACACAAAGCGCTATGGATATGATCCTCAGGTGCGCAGGCAGAAGCGCAGGGAAATGGGGCTTGAAAACAGGGTCATCGTAGGAAATATAGGTAGATACTGCTATCAGAAAAACCAAAAGTTTCTGCTGTCGGCTTTTGCCAGGGCTTACAGCCAAAATCCTGCGTTGTTCCTTATAATGATGGGCCAGGGAGAGCTGATGGCGGAATTAAAGGAATCAGCAGACGGACTTGGAGTCGGCAGGCAGGTACTTTTTTTGGGATGGCAGGAGCATATTGAACAATACCTGCAGGCTATGGATGTTTTTTGCCTACCTTCTCAATTTGAGGGACTGGCAATTTCAGCAGTGGAGGCTCAGGCAGCAGGCCTTCCCTGCCTGCTGTCAGATACCATAACCAGGGAAATCGCAGTTGGGGATTCTGTCCGTTTCCTGCCTCTTAAGGAAGAGACATGGGCAGAGGAACTGGCAGCATGTACTTGCTGTCAGTTAAGGGATTCGGCAGAAAGCCAGCTTATAAAAAAAGGATATGATATACGCCAGGCAGCAGCAAAGCTGGAGGAGTTTTATGAAAATGCCGGATAGGAACAAATTTTTATGGCTGGCAGCCATCTACAGAGGCAAGCGTCAGAAGGATTTATAGGGCACATGGAAAAGAAAGAGGGTTGGGAACCAATGAAACTTATTTTGTTCGGAGCAGGAAAAATCGGGGAGGAAGCCCTTTCCACGTTTGGCAGGCATAATGTGCATTGCTTTTGTGACAATAAGATAACAGGCAAGGCCCAAGGGGAAAAATTCGGAGTAAAGATAATATCGTTCCAGACATTGAAGGAAATACATAAGCAATATGTGATTATGGTCTGCGTGGGAATTGACTATGTTACGGAATTGTGCAGCCAGCTGGAGGAAGCAGGCATTTATGATTATTTTGACTATAATGTGCTGAAAGAGACAAAGATACTGGAGATGGGGGCGGACAGGCTGATGGAACTGCTGGGAGACAGACAGAAGAGGGACAAAATGCTTCTTAGCTGTTACAGGGCACTGCTTCAGAGGACCCGGGGACAGCTGGAATATTTAATGCGCCATACAGACATTCGCACATTGAAGCCGGCCACTGGAAGCCTGCGGAAAAGGCAGCTGGATCTGGTGGACTTTGCAGAGAAATTTTTCGACTTTACCAAGGAGCTGGGAATAAAGTTCTTTTTGACCTTTGGAAATCTGCTGGGGGCTTTCCGACATGGAGGATTTGTCCCGTGGGATGATGATCTGGATTTTGGAATCCTCCGAAAAGATTATGAAATACTGATGAAGTTTGCCATGGAAAGGTGCATTGTCGGCTGTCTTGACATTGAGAAAGAAAAAGACGAGATTGGGGACATTATAAATGGCCATCCTGATCAGTATTTTATTAACATAGGCCCGGACGCAGTAAGGGTTTACAAGCATACAGCAGACGGAGGTTTTCTGGGGCTGGATATCTGGATCTATGATTTCTATAAAAATGAATATGAGATCACCGATCATATGAGATATCTCCAGGAACTGACATTAAAAAAACATAACATAAAAAATGTCAGGGAAATGGTCAGGTTTCTGAAAACTGAGCGAGAAAATCACCCGATGATAAGCAGGGAAGAGACAAAAAATTTCTTCCCGGGAATTGATAATCTTGACGGATATCCGGGACTGCGGCATGGAGATTCATGGATTCCGTCAAAGGCTGTTTTTCCCCTTAAGAAGGTCAGGTTTGAATCCGCCGAGTTTTGGGCGCCTGGCCATATGGAAGTTATGCTGAGCTATCAGTATGGGGATTATATGGCTTTTCCCTATAATGTGGGGATGCAGGTACATGGGGAATTATGCGAGGAATAACAAAAGGGGAGAACCTATTATGAATACGGCACTGATTTTGGCAGGAGGCATTGATCCCAGATTTCAGATGAATATTCCGAAACAGTTTGTAAATGTAAACAACCGGCCGGTGATTGTCTATACATTGGAAATATTCCAGAATCATCAGGATATTGATGAAATCATAGTTACCTGCGTTGACGGATGGCAGGAAATGGTCCGGGTCTATGGAAAGCAGTTTGGAATTACAAAGCTGAGGGAGATTATCCCAGGAGGAAAGGATGCCCAGGAATCTACATATGAGGGCTTAAAGATTCTGCGGAAACGGATGGGAAAAGGCGACATGGTAGTGATTCATGATGCTATCCGTCCGATGGCATCAGAGAAGATCATTACCAGAAGCATGCAGATGTGCAGGAAAAAGGGAATGGGCGTGGCAGCCACTTATATTATGGATACCATTATGCATTCCTGGGACGGCCAGGAAGGGTATAAAAGCATTAACCGGTACGAGATCATGAAGGTACAGACTCCTCAGGCGTTTGATTTTGAATTCATCTGGAATGTTCACAGCCGGGCCATTGAGAAACAGTGTCTGGGAGCCTGGGATAACAGCTCTCTGCTTACGAATCTGGGGGAAAAGGTTTACTTTTCCAAAGGTTCTGATCTGAATCTGAAGATCAACACTGTGGAGGATGTAGAAATGTTTCGGGCTTTATACCGGATGAAGCATCCTGAAGAGAATGAGAAGGCCAAAGGAGAACACGGATGAATGTTGCATTAATCTTGGCAGGAGGAAACGGCAGCAGGACAGAGCAGGATATTCCCAAACAGTTTATAAATGTGTATGATAAGCCGCTTATTATTTATACATTGGAAAACTTTCAGCGTCATTGTGAGATTGACGGGATTGCAGTGGTATGTCTGGAGGGATGGCACCAGGTCTTAAGGGCTTACGCCAGACAATATCATATTGAGAAGCTTCGCTGGATTGTAAACGGAGGCGGGGACGGGCAGGAATCTACCCAGAAAGGAATCGAGGCATTAAAGGAGGCGTGTAAGGAAGATGACATTGTAATTGTCCATGATGCCATCCGCCCGTTTATTACGCCTGAGGTAATCAGCGATGCGATTTTCGTATGCCAGACAAAAGGTTCCGGCCTCAGCGCAGTCCGGTGTCAGGAAACTATTGTGAGAACCGGGGACGGCGTGTCGGGAGATGAAAATATCGGACGCCAGGAGATCATGCGGGTGCAGACACCTCAGGCATACAAGTACGGAAAAGCCTGCTGGGCATACGCAGAGGCGGCCAGAAGAAACATCAAAGGCGAAGTGTATATTAATACATTGATGCTCCACCTTGGGGAGACGGTGTATTTTTCCAGAGGGACGGAAAAAAATGTAAAGATCACCACCATTGATGATCTTGAGGTTTTCAAGGCGCTTCTTAACATGGAGAGAGAGGACTGGATAAAGTAAATGCCGTCTATAAGCAAAAATTTTGAAAGCCTGAGGCAGTGGCTTGAAGGGAGAGGGAAAAAACAGGCGGTAATTTACGGCGGGGGGATGGTGGCAGTAAGCGTTTATTATGCCATAAAAACCCTGTATGGGCAATGTAAAGTTGTCTGCTTCCTTGTAAGCCAGAGAGAAGGAAACCCGGCAGAGATTGATCAGGTGCCGGTTATAGGGATTGAGGAATATAACCAGAGTAACGTGAAGATTTTAATCGCAGCGCCGGAAAACCATCACAGAGAAATTGTTTCTGGACTTGAGCAAAGAAACTTAAGGAACTATGTGTGCATCGATTCCAGAACCGAGGCGGCGCTTATGGAGCAGTACTATAACAGCATTGGAAGATTTCCTGCCCTTGGTTCCTTTCAGACTGGAGACATAAAAGCTTCTTTGGATGTTTATATGGCCAGATTTTATAAAGACAAGCCTTTGGAAAATCCTTACGAACCGGCGGCGTGGGTCCATACAATACAGGCCGGGGCTGCTTTGACGCCAAGGCAGATTGCAGACCTGCGGGATGACAGGGGAGAAAACATCTCGAAGAAGAACGGCAATTACAGCGAGCTTTCTGCTATGTACTGGATCGGAAAGCATGGAAAAAATGATTATCTTGGGCTGTTTCATTACCGCCGGGTTTTGGATGTATCCGAAGAAGATCTGCTGCGCATTGGAGGCAGCGGCATTGATGTAATACTTCCATACCCCAGTGTCCATTATCCGTCTGCCGAGGAACACCATAAGCGGTATCTGAAAGACAGAGACTGGGAAGCAATGGTTTCGGCACTGGAAGAATTGGCGCCGGAATACGCTGGATATCTGCCCCAGGTTCTTTCTCAGCCGTTTTTTTATAATTTTAATATGATGATTGCCAGGGAATCCGTGTTTAAGGGATACTGCCAATGGCTGTTTCCGATCTTGGAGAGAACAGAAGAGCTAAGCGTTCCCAGAGGATGGGAGCGGGCGGATCGGTACATAGGCTATTTAGGGGAAAATCTGACTACGCTGTATTTTATGTATCATAGCCGGGATTTTTTGATTGGGCATACAGGGCGGCTGATGCTGATTTAAAAGACCGGCAATTTGATGGAAAAAGACGGAGAGCAAAACCATGAACAGAAATCATGAACAGGAAAGAAAAGATACATGGGACAGGTATATGGCGGAACTGTACGCTCTTGCCGGACAGGAGAGCCTGTGGAAGAAGATTGAGGGCAGTACGGTTCTGATTACCGGGGCCACAGGAATGATTGGGAAATGTCTCGTGGATCTGGTGATGCTGCGAAACCGTGTAAGCCGGAAAGGGGCAGGGGAGAAGGAACAAAGAGAGATCAGGGTTATTGCATTAAGCAGGAATGAGGAGAAGGCCAGAAAGCGGCTGGGGGAGCATTGGGACCAGGAGCTGTTTCAATACGTTTCCTGTGATGTAAATGACGTTATACCATATTGCGGGACTGCGGATTATATAATCCATGCTGCCAGCAATACCCATCCGCTGCTGTACTACCGGGATTCTGTGGGAACCATTGCCTCCAATGTCATAGGCACCAAGAACTTGCTGGACTACGGAATCCGCCATGGCGCCAGGCATTTCTGTTTTGTGTCTTCTGTGGAAGTGTACGGAGAGAACAGAGGGGATACGGAAAAATTCCGTGAGGATTACAGCGGATATCTTGACTGCAATACGCTGCGGGCAGGATACCCGGAAAGCAAGCGGACAGGGGAGGCCTTGTGCAATGCATACAGGGAAACCTATGGGCTTGATTTCGTGATTCCCAGGCTGGCCCGGGTATATGGTCCTACCATGCTTCCGTCTGACTCCAAGGCAGTGTCGCAGTTTATGAAAAAGGCGGCAGCAGGAGAGGATATTGTACTGAAAAGCCTGGGGGATCAAAAATATTCTTATGTATTTGTAACTGATGCAGCGTCAGGGATCTTGTATTCTATGGCTTTTGGAAAGCCTGGGGAAGCTTACAATGTGGCGGATGAGGAGTCTGATATAACCTTAAAGGGGCTGGCAAAGCATCTGGCTGAGACTGCAGGCAGCAAAGTGGTGTTTCAACTGCCGCAGGAAGAGGAGCGGCGGGGATATTCGACAGCAACTAAAGCCATGCTGGATGCAGCAAAATTAAGGGAGCTTGGCTGGAAGGCAAGGGTTTCTATGGATGAAGGCCTGCAGTGCACAGTGAAGGCTTTTTCCAGAGAACCTGCAAAAGGGCAGGAATAAGGAAAGAAAGGGCGGCATCAACAGATGGAAGGTCAGATCATACTTTTTGGATGCGGAGAAATCGGAACAAAGGCATGCGAGTTTCTTGGCAGCCATAACATTCAGTGCTTTTGCGACAATAATCCTGATCTTGCAGGACAAACCAAGTGCGGAAAACCTGTTATTTCTTTTGACAAATTAAAAAGGGAATACAGGGATGCCATTGTTATCATATCAGCTGACCGGGGAAATGCAGATCAGATTACCCGTCAGTGTGAGGAAAGCGGCATTGAGGATTTTCTGGTTTATGAGACTATGAGAGATTCTTTTGAAAACGGAGAACAGCTGCTTGCCTTTATCCAAGAGCCGTCAAACAGGCTCTATGCAAAGATGAAGTTTTATAGGGACAAGGTTCGTGAATTAAGGCTGGAAATAGATTATTTTAAGCGTCATAGTGATATCCGCTCCATGAAGCCGGCCATTGGAAAGCTTCGGGAAAGGCAGATGAGAACGGTCAGAGCATCGGCAGAATTGATAGAAAGACTTAAAGGCCTGGAGATCAAGCCGTATCTGACTGGAGGAAACCTGCTGGGGTATCTGCGCAGCGGCGGATTTATTCCGTGGGATGATGACATTGACTTTGATTTAATACGGGAAGAGTACGAAAGGTTAAAAGAATACTGCATTTCTCACATGTATTCCAAAGAGGAATATGACAGAAAAGAGGAATCAGGAAGAAAGGTTAAACAGGTTGACAGCGATATGGAAGGTTATTTTTGGCTGGATCATATAAATCATTTCCAGGTTAACGTAACCTTTCCTGACGGTGACAGCATAGGGGTGGATTTCTTCCCTATAGATTACTATTGCCAGGATTGTTCTTTTGAACAACTTATGGAACTGGTGGGAAGAATGAAGCAGGAGTGGCGCATGGCCGGAATGTGCCGGGAGAAAAAAGAGGCATGTGTGGAAAGAGCAAAGCAGGAGAACAAAAAAAATGTGGTGAAAGAAAGCAATAACCTTTATTTCGGAGTCGACAATTTGGCTAATTTCCGCAATGACCATAAAGGCGGGTGGATACCGAGGGAGATTGTGTTTCCCCTACAGCAGGTTTCCTATGAGGGAGAGCTGTTTTGGGTTCCTGCCAACACAGCGGAATATGTCACCTATCTGCATAAAAGCATCTGGGAATTTCCCAGCGACAATATTGCCATTCCTAAACATTTTCAGCGCCATGGAATTGTGGAGGAAAAACAATGAGCATTCTTGTAATGTCAGATATTCATGGCAATCAGAAGGCTCTTGAGGCTGTGCTGGCCAAGGCGGCAGAGCATGGGGATATCCAGGCATGTATCTTGTTAGGGGATGTGATTGACTATGGCATGCATTCCAATGAAGTTATTGAGATCATAAAAAGGCTTCCATATCCGATTATCTGCAGCATCCGGGGAAATCACGAGGATGGGGTGATTCGTGAGGATTACAGCCGCTTTTCCTCAAAACGAGGAAAGGAAAGTGCAAAATACACCAGGGAAAGTTTAAGCCAGGCATCATGGAACTACCTTCTTGAACAGATGTCAGAAGAGGGAAAGGCATGTTTTGCGTATAAGGGGAAAAAGTGCCTGGCAGTCCATGGAAGCCTGAGGGATGAATACTGGGGGCGTCTGGAGCCTGGAGAGGCGCCGGAGCTGTATGGGGATTATGATTATGTATTTTCCGGCCATTCCCATGTTCCATGTTTTCTGGAAAAATTTGCTGCCTGTCAGGATGAGACAAGAAGGAACAAAAAGAAAATAACCTTTATTAATCCCGGCTCTGTGGGGCAGCCCAGAAATCTAAACAATATGGCTCAGTTTGCAGTGGTGGATATGGACAGTGAAAGCATAAGCTTTGAAAAAGCAAAGTATGATATTTGCGCAGAACAGTCGGCCTTTTGCGGACAGGTGGATGATTTTTACTGTGAAAGACTGGAAAGGGGAGTTTAGGCTATGGATTTGTATGTGATCAGCGGGGCTGCCGGCATGACGGGCAATGAGCTGTCAAGAAAGCTTCTTGCCTCCGGCAACCTTGTTATTGGATTTGACAATTTCTTTGCGTCTTCGGCCAGTACTATTAAAGATCTGCTGGCCAGCGAGAGATTTTTTTTCTATGAATATGATATAAACAAAACGGAGGATATGCATTGCATTGAACAGGAAGTGTCACGAAGAAAGACGGGGGGGCGGCTTATTTATGTGAACTGTGCGGCAGTGGTGCACACGGAGCATTTTTACCATGTTAACAGGACGTTCGAAACCAATGTATTGGGAATGAAGTCGCTTTTGGAGCAGGCTGTAAGGGTGCAGGCGGATATTTTTATTAATTGCTCCACATCTGAGGTCTATTCCATGAATTCTTGGGGAGAAGAGGGAGTCAGGGAGTCGGACTATATTACACTGGCCCATGCAGAACACAGCCAGAGAACCAGCTATGCCGCCGGAAAGCTGCTGACTGAATTTTTTATGAGAGATGCAGTAATGGAGAAAAGGATAAAAGGATGTTCTGTCCGGTTTGCCAATGTGTACAGCAAAAATGAGCTGTACCCAAAACACATTATCCCTCATATTCTGAATCAGCTGAAAGAAGGAGGAAGCGTCCGGCTGCTGGAAAATTCAAGGGTGAACCGACGCACATTCCTTCACAATGAAGACAGCTGCCAGGCAGTTCTGGCGCTTATCCAGTCAGAAGACGCTTTGGACGGTTCTGTGTATAATGTGGCTACAGACGAGGAAATTTCCATTGTCGACCTGGTTAAGCTATGTGCAGAAATGGCTGGAATCGAAAATCCGGAGATTACATTTTCCGGTTACCGTCAGTCAGATCCTGAAAGAAGGCTTCTGAATACAGATAAAATCAGGCAGCGGACCGGATGGAAGCCTTCTGTTTCCCTGAAACAGGGAATTGGCATGTGCCTGGAGGAGATGAAGTTTTGAAAGTATTGCTCATAACCGCTGCCGGCCTGTCCGGCAGATTCAGCCAGTCTGTGGGATATCCCTGCCTGAAATGCATTTACAGCCAGGAAGGAATCCAACAGTCACTGCTTTATCAGATGATTCATCAGGACGGGGAATTTGATTATTATGTTGTGGTAGGCGGTTTTTTATTTGAAGAATTGAAAGCAGCAGCAGAGGAAATATCCCGTAAACTGAAGAAAAAGCTGATTCTTGTGAAAAATGACCATTATGAGGATTACGGCTCAGGCTACAGTCTTTATTTAGGCCTAAGCCAGATCCGTAACCTGGATTTTGATCAGTTGGTATTTGCAGAAGGGGACTTATATGTGGACAGGCAAAGCTTTCGAAAACTGTATGACTGTCCGGGAAACGTGATAACCTGCAGCCAGGAGGCTATACTGGCCAGCAAAGCGGTTGCATTTTACTTTGACCAACACAGAAGAATTCATTACATTTATGACACGGAACACCAGATTCTGGAAGTGAAAGAGCCGTTTATGGGAATTTTCAATTCCGGACAGATCTGGAAGTTTGCGGACAGGCTCCGTGTAAGGCAGGCAATGGACAAGATCAGTGAGAAGGCATGGCAGGGAACCAATCTTGTTTTTATACAGGAGTATTTTGGAGGCCTTGAAAAAGATCAGTATGAAATGATCACATTCCGGAAATGGATAAACTGCAATACCCTTTCTGACTATAAGAGCATAAAGGAGGGCGGGGAATGAAAACACTGGATGAAAAGCTGAACTTACTCCGGCACAATCTGCCGGGACAGAAAGTAAAGATTATGATTATGGGGCTGGGAAGCGTTGGGGCCTATCTTTTGGACTATCTTCTTTCGTCCGGCAATGACAGAATGGAAGTATGCGTTGTGGGACGCAGGGAAGAAAAAATGGTTTCCGATGTAAATATTGCAAGAGTTGCGGCCTTGATCCGGGATCAAAACAGGACGGAGACAACGATAGCAGGCAATATTGATTTTGAGGACATTGATGCCATTGCTGGCTGCTTTAAAGCCTATAAGCCGGATATTGTGGTAAATTCCAGCCGGGCTTATCCAGGGCTGAAATACGGAAGCATATCCTGGAACAATGTAAGGGCATACGGCATATGGGCTCCTTTGGCCATAAAGTTCACAAAGAACATTATGGAGGCTCATGAGAAGGCACACAGCGACGCTATAGTGATTAACACATCTTATTCCGATGCAGTGATACCCTGGCTGAAATCTGCGGGGAAGCCATATCCTGACTTTGGCAGCGGAAACATTAATCATCTGATTCCGCGGATTAAATTTGCCGTGGCAAAAGAGTATGGGCTGAAGGATTACTGGAACATTGACATTACCTATGCAGTGAGCCATTTCCATGATGTGGTAATCAGCAAGGAAGGCCATACGGAAAAGGTGAGCCAGCTTATTGATATCCGGTATGGCGGCAGAAAGCTGGAACCGGATTTAAACCGGATTTTTGCGGCATGCCGGATTCCTATGCCTGTGGATGCAAAGCGGAACATGATGAATGCCTCCAGCAATTTTGAGATCATACAAGGCATTCTGGCGGCAGCCGGCCAGGGGAAGAAGAGGAAGCTGCACTGTCCCGGGGTACTGGGTGAATTGGGAGGTTATCCCATAATCCTTGACGGAACAGGGGCGCAGGTCAGATCCTATCTGGAGGAAACGTATTTTACCCTAGATGACATGCGCAGGAAAAACCGGGAATCCATTTACCTGGACGGCATTGAAAATGTGGAAAACGGAACGCTTTATTATACGGATGAGCTGATCAAGAAATGCAGAGATGCTTTTGGCATTACTTTGATGAAAAAAGTGGAATACCAGGACATCGGGGAAGCGGCCAGGTTCCTGGTGAAAGAGGTTATTGAAAAAAACATTTAAACAGAAGGTGGAATGATTTTGAGAACGGTTTATACCTGTTTTTGCACAGACATGCTTCATGAGGGGCATATGAACATTATTCATGAAGCGATGAAGTACGGCCAGGTAATTGTGGGAGTCTTAAGCGATGAGGCCATGGTCCGCTTTAACCGTTTTCCCGCTTTGGAATTTGAGGAGCGGGTAAACATGATAAAGGGAATCCAAGGCGTGTCTGATGTGGTTATACAGAATGAGATCATGTATGACAGCATTATCCGTAAGCTCCATCCTGACTATGTGATCCACGGCGATAACTGGAAAGAGGAGCCTATGAAGGCCATAAGGGACAATGTGGAAAAACTTTTGGAGGCTTATGGCGGACAGATTATAGATGTCCCCTATACATACAGCGACAATACCAGGCGCATGGAGATGCGGACAAGGGAGAAGATGCGCATGCCGGAATACAGGCGGAAACGGCTGAAACGGCTGCTGAAGCTGTGCCCCATTGTAAAAGCGCTGGAGGTTCACAGCGGGCTTACAGGGCTGATTGCAGAAAAAACCATTGTGGCAGGTGACGGAGAACTTGACCAGTTTGACGCCATGTGGATAAGCTCTCTTTGTGATTCCACAGCAAAGGGAAAGCCGGATATTGAGCTGGTAGATGCCACATCCAGGTTCCGCACCATTGACGATGTTATGGAGGTTACCACAAAGCCGGTGATTTTTGACGGCGATACAGGGGGCCTGACAGAGCATTTTGTGTATATGGTCCGTTCCCTGGAGCGGATGGGGGTATCGGCGGTTATAATCGAGGACAAGGCCGGATTAAAGAAAAATTCTCTGTTCGGTACAGAGGTGGCTCAGACCCAGGATTCCATCGAACATTTCTGTGAAAAAATTGCTGCAGGAAAAAGAATTCAGCTTACAGATGAATTTATGATCATTGCAAGAATTGAAAGCCTGATACTGGAGAAGGGCATGGATGATGCATTACAGCGGGCCAGGGCCTACAGGGCGGCAGGGGCAGACGGCATTATGATACACAGCCGCAGAAAGGAGCCGGACGAAGTCCTTGCATTCTGCGACAGGTTCCGCAGAGAGGATAAGGATACGCCCATTGTGGTGGTTCCATCATCCTTTCATTCGGTTACAGAGGCAGAACTTATAAGACATGGGGTCAATGTTGTCATTTATGCCAATCAGCTTACCAGAAGTGCGTTTCCGGCCATGGAGCAGACAGCAAAGGATATTCTGAAATATCACCGGGCCATGGAGGCTGAGGACAGGCTGCTGCCTATTAAGGATATTATTACGCTGATTGACGAACTGTAGGCGGGATTTATGATGTGCTGCCTGACTGGAAAGGAACGGTAAAAAATGAAGGCGGAAAAATTCATTGAAATCATAGGGGCGGATTTTTATACAGGAGTGCCGGACTCCAGGCTGAAGGCTTTGTGCGATTGTCTTCTGGACATGTATGGACAGAATCCGAAACATCATGTCATTGCTGCCAATGAAGGAAACAGCGGAGCTGTCGCAGCCGGGTATTATCTGGCTACGGGAAGGATTCCTGTGGTTTATATGCAGAACAGCGGGGAAGGAAATGCCATGAATCCCATGGCATCTCTTTTAAATGAACATGTGTATGGCATTCCTGTAATTTTTGTAGTGGGATGGCGGGGAGAGCCTGGAGTGCGGGATGAGCCGCAACATGTTTATCAGGGTGAAATCACAGAGGAATTTTTTAAACTTATGGGCGTGGAAACCTTTGTCCTGGACAAGGATACTGCCTGGGAGGATGCAGATGCTGCTATGGCAGGGTTTAGGAAAGTGCTGAGCCAGGGAAAGGACGTGGCGTTTCTTGTAAAAACCGGGGCCTTAAGCTATGACAGGATCTGCAAAGGCAGCCATGCTGGATCTTTGCCTGACGAAAGAATGACAAGAGAGGAGGTTATTTGCCAGGTAACAGACATTTCAGGGCAAGACCCTCTGATTACCACTACCGGGAAGGCCAGCCGTGAATTATTCGAGATTAGGGAGGCTAAGGGCCAGGGCCATCAGTTTGATTTTCTGACCGTAGGGTCTATGGGGCACAGCTCTTCCATTGCTATGGGAATAGCCCTGCATCAGCCGGACAGAAAGGTGTGGTGCATTGACGGCGACGGTGCTGTGCTTATGCATATGGGGGCCATGGCGGTTATAGCCCAGGCAGCGCCTGGAAACATGGTGCACCTTGTGGTTAATAACGGGGCTCATGAATCTGTAGGAGGAATGCCCACGGCAGCAGGTTCCCTGGATTTGTGGAAAATTGCCCAGGGATGCGGCTACCGGAATGTTTACTGTGTCCAAAACCGGGAGGAACTGGCTGCGGTTTTGAAGATCGTGAAGGAACAAGCCGGGCCAAGCTTTGTGGAGGTAAAGGCAGCAGTGGGAGCAAGGGAGAACTTGGGCAGGCCTACAAGTTCTCCGCTGGAAAACAAAAAGGCGTTTATGGAGTTTCTGCAAAAAGACACAGGCAAATAGGAAAGGAAACAGTTATGGGAATTAATTTAAAACGCAGCAATTATGCATTTAAATATCCATTTGAAAGGATGGCTGCTTATGCGTCTGGGGCTGCTTCAACATATCCGGATGTTTCCCAGGCCAGGGCATTGGACTTTGGATTTGGAGGAGGAAGACATTTAAAGGTTTTATCGGATTTGGGATATGATGTCTATGGAATTGATATCAGCGAAGATGCTATTGATACGACCAGATATAATTTTGGAGAGGATTTGGTAAACCGGGTGAAATTAACAATAGATAATATTTTGGATCGTCAGGTTTACCCAGAAGGATATTTTGACATCATATTGACAGCAGGGGTGATTTGGTCGGCAGGATATGATTTGCTGATTGCATTTATGGATAGACTGGTTCCGCTTATTAAGGACAATGGATATCTGATCGCAAATTTTAAAACGAAATTTGATGATCTGTATTCTTCCGGCCAGCAGGTCAGTGATGGGGGAAAGTCTGTTTATGTACCGGAATATTCAAATAAATGGGCATTTTTGGATATTGATGATTTGAGAGAATTAATGGAGCGGTATAATCTGGAGATTGAGAAGCTTGAGCGCTATGAAAGGTACTGTAATAATGAGGTTCGCCTTTCCTATTGGGACGTGGCGGCCAGAAAAAAACAGTAACATTTGGTACTCAAAACCATTTTGTGCAGTGTGAGAAAAGGGGCTGGCGCACTAAGTAATAAGTGCGCAGCTCCCTTTTGCCGTCATTGATGTGCATAGGCATACCCTCAGCTAATAAATAGGCTTTACGAATTCCCTCATTCTGTCACCGTAAGTTCTTACATACAGTTCCAGATATTCATCAAAAGAAACGGCTGTGTTATTGCTGAGAAGCTCCATAGGAACCCCGAACAAATCTGCTGCAAGCCCCAGATCAGTCATGCCGTTTTTATGATAAAAATTCTTTCGGCGCAGACGCTGCTCTAAGTCGTCGGTTTCCAGGGCAGTGCTTTCTATTTCCAGAATCATACGGTACCCATGATAGTACTGTGTCAAAGCCAGAAGGGCAGCAGAGCCATAACCTTTGCTGCGCCTATTGTGATCCATGGCGAAATAGTCTAAGAGAACCATGTCTTCATAGATCATGGTAATGGCAAGACCTAAAAACTCATTATTTTCTTCTATAGAAAGGATATGGGAGACTCCTTCCTCTTTTTTCCTGCATATAAGTCGGAAGGGCTTCCGCTCGCTTTTGGGAAATGCCTGAAGGTACAGCAGTTCGATCTGTTCCAGCCTTGCTTTATCATCAGCGTGAATCAATTCCATAGCAATGTCTCCATTTCTTCTTAAGTGTATTGGCCTCTTAAAAAAAGGAATAAATCATTTAATGGATGTTATTTCTCCTTTTCCCTGTCATATCTGTAACTGTCATTTTCAGAACGCTGGTGACTTTCATCATATCTGTATTGAACTTAAAATCCTCTGCATGGTATTGCCTCATTAAAATCTTTAACGCCTCATATTTGTCCTCGTCCGGGACAAATTCTATGGTTCCATGGCCCATAACGCTTGCATATCCCATGGTACAGCTCATCCTCTCTTCATAGAGGATAAAATTGTGGTCGCAGTCCATCTCAAAAGCAGCACGGTTATCTTTTGCAATCAAATCCAGCTTCTTTCCTTCCATAGCTGCATGGAAATAAAAGAAAACCTGCTCCCCCTGGACATCCAATCCAAAATTAAGGGGAACGATGTATGGAAAATCTTCGTCATTTAATGCGATTCTGCACACATCGCACTTTTTGATAATTTCAATTATCTCATTAAAATCAGTAATCTCCCGGTCTTTTCTTCTCATAGTCTCCTCCATATTCTCTTAAGTAAGGTAAACCTGTCCTATGACGCTGACCTGCGGAGCACTCGAAATATTCCAGTCTGCTCCAAAGCGAACGTCATGGTGTAGAACAGAAATGAATTAACGGGCCACATGGCCAGGTTCTTTATGACCCTTATGGGCAGAAGGACAAAAAATCCCTTTCCGTACATCATATCCAGCCAGAGAGTGCCGAGAATCATATTGCATATTACAGACACGGTCAGTTCCGCTGCCAGTACCCGCAGAACGCTCAGCTTTTTCTTATAAAAAAAAACTCCGTAAATCACTCCTGCTGCCATGGCGCTTATAGTCCATCCAGGGAAAAATGGCCCTGTAGGTTTGATTACAAATTTTAAGATGTCTAAAGCGCCTCCATAGAAACATCCTGTTGCTGGTCCAAACAGATAGTACACAAACTGATTGGCAATGCTGGAAAACCCGATTTTAATAAAATCGCCGATCTGTATGGTCAAAGATCCGAGCAAGATGCCTATGGCCCCAAACATGGCCATCGTGGTAATAGTGCCTACGTTTTTTAACTCTCTGTAAGAATCCTGAAACAAAGTTGCCAATTTTTTCATAAAAAATTACCTCCTTTGCAGACCTCTTACTACAACAGGAGATAATCCTATCTTCCATTGCAGCGGGATGCGGCCTGTGCACCGCAAGATCATACTTTTCGTCCGGCTGGCAACT
This sequence comes from uncultured Hungatella sp., assembly GCA_949879025.1. Classification (GTDB taxonomy): domain Bacteria; phylum Bacillota; class Clostridia; order Lachnospirales; family Lachnospiraceae; genus UBA3402. The sequence continues at coordinate 25,351 of CATLBO010000042.1, forward strand.
CCCCGTCCAACCGGCACTTAACGCACACGGGCCTACTCTGCTTTCTGTATTATATTTTCGCTTTATAAGCGGCTGCAGGCTGTCATGGAATTGCAGCGGACAGAGGCTTTATAAAGACTTTCTACATTATAAAGCTTTTTTTGATATATCTCAACTGTTTTTTGATCTTTAGGGAGGATTTTCCATGGAACGAGTAACGTTTGGTGGTTACTATTATTTTGCTAAAGCAGCCCCAGGCTTGGAAAATGCCATGTTCTGCCAGCCCGGCAGCTAAAACAAGCAAAAAACTATTTACAAACTGCTTTAAAAGTAGTATTATCGTTTCCGAAAGATACTTTAATGCATTAAAATCAGAAAATGCTATAAAAGTCCCTGCTTTCATTCATAAAACTGCATGGCGAAGAGCAAAAAGGAGCCAGACACAAGTCTCTCCAGTAAGTTTGGCAGGTAATTGAAAAAGCCAAAGTTTTGTAAAGCTTCAGGAGATTTTGTGTTTTGCAGCATAAGAGCCGCAGACAGATGATGGGAATGAACTTTTCAACATGTTCAGGGGTAAGTTTAAATGCGAAAGGAATGAAGGAAACTATGGAACAAGGCAGGCATCGGCCGGCGGCAGGACATGGGAAGGCTTTAGACAGGCTTCAGACGCCGCCACACAAGACAGAAGCATATGCATCTTCAGGCGAAAGGAAAGGGGCAGGTATGGGGACAGAGCTTCTTGGCCTGTATGACTCAAGATTTGAGCACGACAGCTGCGGCATTGGCGCAGTGGTCAATATGAAAGGGATAAAGACCCATAAAACCGTGGAACAGGCGCTGCATATTGTTGAGAACCTGGAACATCGGGCAGGAAAAGACGGAGAAGGAAAAACTGGCGACGGTGTCGGTATCATGCTTCAGATTTCCCATAAATTTTTCAAGAAGGCAACAAAGCCTCTTGGGATTCAACTGGGAGATGAGAGAGAGTATGGTGTCGGCATGTTTTTTTTGCCTCAGGACATGCTGGCCAGAAACCAGGCCATGAAAATGTTCGAGATTATTGTGGAAAAAGAGGGCCTTGCTTTTCTGGGATGGAGGGAGGTCCCTGTAAAGCCGGAGCTTATTGGCAGAAAGGCAGCGGACAAAATGCCCTGTATTCTGCAGGGGTTTGTGAAGAAGCCTGAGAACATGGAAAAAGGGCTTGAGTTTGACCGCAGGCTTTATGTGGCAAGGCGGGTATTTGAGCAAAGCAATGACAACACGTATGTGGTTTCCTTAAGCAGCCGCACCATCGTTTACAAGGGAATGTTTTTAGTAAAGGAACTGCGCAGATTCTTTCCAGATCTGCAGGATATGGACTATGAATCGGCCCTGGCAACGGTTCATTCCCGGTTCAGCACCAACACAAATCCAAGCTGGATGCGGGCACATCCCAACAGGATTATCGTCCATAATGGGGAGATCAACACGATCCGGGGTAATGTGGATAAGATGCTGGCCAGGGAAGAAACTATGGAATCAGAGTTTTTTAAAGCTGAGATGCACAAGGTCCTTCCGATTGTAAACCAGGAAGGGTCTGACTCAGCCATGGCGGACAATGCGCTGGAGTTTATGATGATGAGCGGAATGGATCTGCCTTTGGCGGTAATGATCATGATCCCGGCTCCATGGCAGTATGATAAATCCATGCCTCAGGAGGTAAAAGACTTTTATCATTATTATGCCACTATGATGGAGCCCTGGGACGGCCCGGCTTCCATGGTATTTTCCGACGGGGATGTGCTGGGAGCTGTTCTTGACCGAAACGGCCTCAGGCCTTCCCGCTACTATATTACGGATGATGGGTATGTGATTCTGGCCTCGGAGGTAGGTTCCATTGATATTGACCAGTCCCATGTGTTGAAAAAAGAAAGGCTGCGTCCCGGGAAAATGCTTCTTGTAGATACCAGGAAAGGGAAGATCATAAGTGACGAGGAACTGAAGCTGTATTATGCGGGAAGAAAGCCTTATGGCCAATGGCTGGATTCCCATTTGGTTGAGCTTAAAAATCTAAGCATTCCCAATGTGGGAGTGCCCCAAATGGCCAGGGAGAAGATGGCAAGGCTGCAGAAAACCTATGGCTACACCTATGAGCAGTACAAGACCATGATTTTGCCTATGGCGCTTCATG
>CATLBO010000043.1 GCA_949879025.1 uncultured Hungatella sp.
CATGCCTCAGACAAAAAGGTCAGCATAAGCGCCAAGTCGGAGGTTGGGATTTCCTGCAAGTCCAGCTCCATTAAACTGGATGGAGCCATGGATTTAAAAGCTTCAAAAATAAAAGAGAATTAAGAGCCCAGGACACGTTTTAGGCAGCCGGGACAGGCAGCAGAGGAAACAATATGGATGAAAATTTCAGAAAAGAATTCAGGGAAATAAAAAACCAGGCCTTGCTTGCAGCTAATGGCTATTATTTTTCAAACATGGATGCGCTTTCAGATTCTTACAGGAAGGCTCTGGGTGCAGCATGTCAACAGGTTCAAGCCATGCAGGCCAAAGGATATCCGGATGTGGAATATATGGAGATTACCATGCTGCGCACCCGATTAATAGAGCATGATTACTGTATGCCTATTATGGTTTATGGCACAGAATGGTATGCAGATTCCAGACAGGCTCAGGCAGGGAAAATTGATGCAGCGGGAATATTCTCTTTTTATGAGGACATGGTGCAGAAGACGGCAGGACTTGTAAAAAAATACCGGTCAAAGCTTCCGGAACGGATGCTGGAGATATGTATGTGTTCAACAGCAGATTCTTTCTGGAACTATGTTGATATGGCATGCCGAAGAGCTGTCATGGGGTTTACCCCAAAAGAAATGGCTATTACAGAACAGTTTCGGGTGAGGATCTGCGAATATATGGGATATGGTTCTGTGTGCCGCCGCCATCTGCCAGCCATGGACAGGGCTCAGATGAAGAAATGGTTTGAAAAAGGGGAAGAAGAGGTATACCGGTTCCGGGACTATCAGGGAAGTGATTTTTCCGGATGGAATTTTTCCGGGCTTGATTTAACTGGGTGTGATTTCAGAAACTGTAACCTGGACGGATGCAATTTTGCAGATGCTGACCTGACAGGAGCATGGTTTTGCGGCAGCAGCATGAAAAATGCGTGTTTCAATGATGCCTGGATTCCAGGCGCCAGGTTTGATCAGGCGGATTTGGAGGGAGCTGTTTTTGAGGGGACTTACAGTTCATGCAGGTTTAATGATGATCTATGGCGCCGGCCGGACAATGAATGGCCCAGTTTTGTCGGATGCTGCCTTAAAAATGCTGATTTTACGTTCAGCGCCATGGAGTGCGCAGATTTTTCGGATTCGGATTTGGAAGGGGCTGTGTTCCATGAGGATCACATAGGTTACTATCAGCTAGATGAGCGGCAGAAAGGGCAGGCGCAGTTTTGCGGCCTTTAGGCTGATTGACTTGTCTGCACATGAAGCTGAGAGAATAAGGAGGGGCAGATGGAATATTTTTTATTAAAGCCCTTTGAGGGAGGATGCAGGTTCAAAATTATAAACCATGACAAAGATATTTTGATTTGCAGCATAATCAGGAAAGGTGAAGCGCCGGATTTTACCCTTCATCCCTGTCCATTGATCAGCAATCGCTTCAAAGAGCTGCTGGAGCAGTATCTGCGTGATATGGACTTTATTCCCTGTGTCATAGAAGGTGAGGAAAATCCTGGATACTGGGCATTTCACCCTGCAGAGCAGTCAGTGGAGAACGCCAAATTCCGTCCTGACGGATCGGTCAGCGCAGTTTGCCCCATGGGGTTAATGCCCATTTTTACGGTTCCAAATTATAAAAAGGTATCGTATGTGATTAACCTGGCTCTGGCTGAAAGCCTTCTGCGGAGAGGGTATGTAAACTTAAGTTTAGAACGGATTGGGCAGATAGGAGGGGATATGCATGCCAACGACCATCAAGGCCAAGAAAGTCAAGGCTAAAGCGCAAAATCCGCCTGACTGCAAGACAAAGGGCGTATGCCCATGCAATGTATTCGAGCGGTGCAGGAAACGACGTCCTTACGGAAGCGACGTGTGGAGTAACCCAAAAAAGAAAAAACAGGCTTTGGGGGCTATTGCATTTGACGGAAATGAGGGCATAACCGATGAAGGCCAGCTGGATGCCCTGCTGACAAGGTTTAAGTACAGAAATGAGGCAATTACCGCATATAATAATACCCATGAAAAAAAATGGAGGTTTAATGAGTTTTTTGCCAATGTCCGTTCAGCAGGAGGAAAAAACAAGAATGCATTGGTTCTGCCTGCGACAAATGACTTGTATATTACGCAGCAGATGAATAAATTAAAATCATCTATGTACAATACAGCCCTATTTACAGATTTTCAAAGATCCATGGTGGCCCGGGCAAATCTGGTAAGGAACGGGCTTACTTTAAGATCGGATAAATACCGGACAAAAGAAGGAGAGCTGGACTTTGATCCAAAAGATGTGTTTCCCTATGCCAAAGGCCATAGGGCTGAAATGTGGTCAGTTGACCATATTCAGATACGGTCAAAAGGGGGATGCAACCGATTCTGCAATTCCGCAGTCCTGATGCTTGTTGATAACAGTACCAGAAATGACAACGGGCCAAGCTGCCCATGTATTACTGCCGTGGAGAAAAAAGGCCAGCAGCCTGTATTGGATGATTTTACTCCGGAAACAAGTGAAACTTTAAAGAATTCTATGTACAAGCTTTATGTATGCGTCACTTATTATCGGAACACGGAGGAAGGGGAAGCCCCAGACTACCTTCCTGGCACATGCCACGCCAGTAAGCATTGTAATCTGGATGACCCACGCAAATGCACTGGAATATTGAGGAATCCTGTGGTAAGGCCGGTTTACAAAAAATGATTTTTCTGTACATTATAGAAACCAGGAGGAGAAATGAGCAGTTTTGATGACAAGGCCGTAAACAGGCTTGCCTTAGACAGCATGGCATTGTGGAAGGGCTGCATTCTGGCCTCATGCGTCCATGGGGTCATGTTGGCAGAGTATCCGTTTACTTTAAGTGAGAATGCATGGTTTGGAGAAATTTATATGGTGAGGAATGACGAAGGCAGCAAGGCCGCCCTTGTTTTTTCAGAAGAGAGGGAACTGCTGATGGGCATGTTTGATGATCGGAAAAGCCCCCGTTCCAGGCTGGTTCTCTCAAGCCAGTATGCCAGATCCCACTATAAAGAAGCGCCTGAAGATATACAGGATGCAGCCCAGGCATTGTCCTTGCTTTTTGAAGAAAAAGCGGGAGAGAAGAAGCTTCCTTTCGTCACCACTGGCTTCTGGGAAGAGGAAGACCAGATTCTCAGCCGTGATAATTATGAGGATTGGCTTGCACATGGCGGACACATTTTGACGGCTCAAATGATGCCGTTTGAAGAAGCAATGTCTTATTTTAAGGCAAAATGCTCTATGGATGACGCCAGGATGGAAATTGCCGCCCGCATTTACCAGGAACGGATTAAGTCCCCTAAGGAGAAAGTTATTCTAAAAAAAGAAGAGATACAGGTGCTGGAAGATACCGGGCCTTACAATATTCAGGCCTGCAGACAGGTGTTCGGGCAGTTTGGGGTTGTGTTTGAAGGAGAAACTGAGATTTAGGAATTGGTCTTTCTAAAACCCGGAAGCCATCATAAACCATGGTTTCCGGGGTTTTTCATAAAATATTTGAAAAGAGAACATTAAAATGGCGGCCAGGCCATGAATTTATAGGCCATGAATTTATATAACTTTTTTATTGATTTTTCTCTGATATTTGTTATGATAGTATCCGGACAAAATATATGCCCAATTGTATGCAAAAAGCAAAGTATGAAAGAAATTAGAAATTCTTCTGGCAGGAGTGGTTCACGATTTTACCTGCCTAAAGACAGGAAGAACAAAAGGGGACAATTGGAAGAAGGTAGATCTATATGGCTGGACTTGGAACTATTATGAATGTGGCCGGAATCCTGGCCGGCGGGCTGTCAGGGCTTATGTTCGGAAAGTTCATGACACAGCGATATCAGGATACTCTGAACATGGCCTGCGGCGTCAGTGTAATGTTTATCGGCATTGCCGGGGCCGTGGAAAAAATGATGACTGTAACAGGGCAGCACCTGACAAGCGGCGGCACTATGATGATAATCGGAAGTTTTATGATTGGCTCTCTTTTAGGGGAATTGCTAAACATTGAACACCATCTGGAAGAATTCGGACGCTGGCTGAAAGCCAGAACCGGCAGCAGCAATGACAACATGTTTGTGGATGGATTCGTCACGGCTTCTCTGACTGTCTGCATAGGAGCTATGGCTGTAGTAGGCGCCATCCAGGACGGAATCTATGGCGATTATTCTATCCTTGCAGCCAAAGCGGTACTGGATCTTATTATTATCCTGGTAATGACCGCCTCTATGGGAAAGGGCTGTCTCTTTTCTGCCATTCCTGTCGGCATCTTTCAGGGGTTTGTTACCTTTCTGTCCAGGCTTATCGAACCCTTTATGACAGAAGCCGCTTTAAGCAACCTGTCCCTCACTGGTTCCATGCTGATCTTCTGCGTAGGAGTGAATCTGATATGGGGCAAAAAAATAAAAGTGGCAAATATGCTTCCTACCCTTGTAATCGCTGTGATCTGGGCAGGGATAACGTAATAAATTTAGAAGCTCTGAAAGCAGCAGGTGAGTATGAAGGCCACCTGCCAGAATAAATAAAGAGCCATTACTAGATGGCTGGCTGATGCCAGCCACTCTTTGGCAAACCCATCTGCAACGGCTGCATATAAGGCAGATTGTTTTTGAGCAATCTGTCTGGTAAAGCCTTGCAGCTCTTTACTTTTTGCTTTATCCATGAATTCTGCCCATGTAAGATAATTCAATTTACTTTCTCTAATTGCATAGTAGTTAGTTCTCGGTGTCAAAAGTATTGATTTCACCTTATACCCAGATTCGTAACTGCCTAGTATATATTTAACCACTTCATCGATATTCTTTAAAACCACATCTTCCCTTTTTTGCATCATTCTTAACACATCATCTTCTTCAACCTTTTTTCTGTCTTTATTTAACATTTCATCCGACGACACAGCAGGCTTATAATTCTTTATTTCAAACAAAAAAACTATTTTTTTCTCTGTATCCAGCGCTAATATATAGCCTTTATCACCTAAGGATTACCAGACTATTTTCTGCAAAATAATGGAGTACATTTGCTTTAGAACGAATCTATTTGGTATATGCTTTTACTTTTAGAAAAGAAAAAGATGGTGGACTGTATATATAAACTATGCTAAGATTAAATCGGAAAAGGGATAAGGACAACATATACTGGCTATTGGAAAAATTTAAAGGCGATCAGTAATCAGGAGGAATCAAAGCATGAAAAAGAAATTTGCAATTATTTTTGCCGCCTTATGGGTTGTGCTCCTTGGGGCAGGCATTGGCTGGAAAGTTTATCAGAATCAGGGAGAGAGAGGCGTCTTTTTAGTGCCCAGGAGGGAACACTCAGTGAATGATCCGGTTCTTTACAATCAGCGGGACGAGAACTGGAGCAAAGACAAGCTGGGGGATTCTCCTTATACCATGGGAAGTTCAGGATGCCTTACTGCCTGCATCGCTTCAGCTTTGTCCACCCAGTATAGGAACACCGGAGCAGGGCGGGAGATTAGCCCAGGAGAACTGAACCAGCTTTTTGGGGAGAATGGAGTTTACAACAAGTCCGGAGATATTGTCTGGGAGAAAGTCAAGGAGGCTTTGCCTGATACGGAGATCCTGGTAGCGTCAGAGGTAGACGCACAGGAGATCGAGGATCTTCTGGATGAAGGACGGTATCCCATTGTCAAAGTAAAAATCGGGGGAAACGGAGCCAGCCACTGGGTGGCAATCATGGAAACCTGGGACAAACTGTATCGCTGTATGGACCCTCTTTCTAACTCCGGACATCTGATTTCTTTAAATGATCATGAAAGCGTGGCCTATCGAATGAGGTGCGTGTACTGGGCGGAAAATGCTCATGTACAGTAAAAAGACAGGCAGCCGGCGCTGCGCTGTTTTGGGCAAAAGAAAACAAAGACCACGGATAGGCATAATGGAAGAGTGCTTAGCAGGCTGTGGAATCCATTTCATATATTACTAAAAATATGGAAACTTATCAAGTTATGTCAATATTTTTGTGACATGTTTATTTGGGGAGGTGGAATGGTGTCAGATAGCCGCTTATTCAAAATGCTATATTATCTTTTAGACAGGAAATGTGCCACGGCTCCTGAATTAGCAGCTGAATTTGAAGTTTCCGCAAGAACAATTTATCGTGATGTAGAAGCATTAAGCAGTGCAGGTATTCCAATCTATGCCGAACCAGGAAGAAATGGCGGCATATACTTACTGCAAGATTTTGTTTTGGACAGAGCAATATTATCCGAAAGCGAAAGGCAGGAAGTACTGACAGCAGTACAAAGCATACTTGCCACAGGTTATGCCGGCGGAAAAGAAATGCTGACAAAGTTATCAGCACTTTTCAATGTAAATACAAGAAATTGGCTTGAAGTGGATTTTTCACGTTGGGGGAAACGTGCTTATGATAACTTAAAATTTGAAAAATTGAAAACAGCGGTAATTCAGTGTAAAGAAATAAAGATAGTCTATGAAAATACTAACAGCATAAGAAGTAAACGAATCATCCAGCCATTAAAAATATCTTATAAATCCAAAGAATGGTATTTGAAAGCGTTTTGCATGGAAAAGCAGGATTTTCGCATATTCAAACTAAATCGCATATTAGAGTTGGAAGTATTAGACAATACATTTGTGCCAAGACCATACCCAGATATAGAAAACAATTTACAGCACACATATCATCAGATAGTCCTTTTGTTTTCAAAAGAAATTGCATATCGTGTCTTTGATGAATTTGACACAACAGAAATTGAATATCAAGAAAACGGTGATCTGATTGTTTGCTCTGAAATGCCTGTTGATACATGGCTTGTTGGTTATCTGCTTTCATTTGGGGCGCAAGTTGAGATCATTAAGCCAAAGTATTTAAAAGGCGTTTTAGCTGCACAGGCACAAGAAATCTATAAAAAAAATAAACCTTGACAAAAGGTGTCAAGATATGTGTGCTATACTAAAGACCATAGCAATACAGAAGCTTTGAGCACAATTTAGAAAGAAAGAGGTAATGAAAATGAAGGAAATGAATCAGAGATTTTGTCAGTGCTGTGGTATGCCTATGGGAGATACTGATGAACTGTACGGAACAAATTCCGATGGCAGCAAAAACGAGGAATACTGCAAGTATTGTTTTGAAGACGGTAAGTTTACTTTTAATGGTACGATGGAAGAAATGATTGAGGTATGCGTACCAAATATGGCTGCTGCTAACCCTAATATGAGTGAAGAAGAAGCAAGAAAAATTATGCTTGAATGGTTTCCGACGCTGAAGCGCTGGAAAAACTAACCTCTGTCGTTCAATCTTTAAATATTGGATAGATCCCCATAGGGGAATCTATCCATATTCCTTACTAGCTGACATTAGTGGCTGAACTGCAGCGAATACATTAATTGACGGATATCTAAATATTTTTATATGGTGCGTCACATGAACAGAAAGAAACCGTATATGTATTTGGCTGCTGCCGTTGTTGAAGAGAACGATCCTTAAGTCCTGTTGTTATTATCCAAAACCGGTCATCAGCTGCACCAAAGCAAAAACTTCCAGGCTGGTTGTTTGCACTCATGTTAGCTTTCGCAATTGAAATCCATTGCTTTGAATCAGTTGGGAGTATTCGCATATTTTTGAATTCTATCGTGCGGATATCACCTGCATATTCCTTCAGATAATCCTCAAGAAACAGGGCTATATTTCCTATAAAACAACTATCTGTCAATCCTGTATCATAACAGCACAGCTTTGTCCATTGCTTTGTTTCCAGATTGCATATCCATTGTTCTACCAATGTATGTCCATTTTCCTCAGAGCGGCTGCATCGGAAAAGCATACGGTACCAGCAGCCTTTTTTCCAGGTATAGTTACGCAAATAATTTACCCCATTTCCCTCATGGGTAAAAACATTCTCCGTTTCATTTTCAGGATATACTAATTTTGCATGGATTACCGAAGTATCTCCTTCCTTGTCCTTACAGTTAATATCCCAAAAAGACATAATGGAACCGCTGCCGCTTCCCGCACCCCACATTTGGAGCCCTCCATAAAAAGAAAGCCAATAGTCCATGGATACCTCATCATATTTCTGCATCAGAGAAGATAAATCCATCTTTATATTTGCACAGCCAAAATAAGTGCCGTAAGGCAGATAATCAGCTTTGAAATCAATGGAATATTCCGAAAAACGTATTTCCTGTTTGAGATTAAGCCAGCAGGTTACATAGGCCGATCTACACTTGGATTCCTTATTAAAATCTGTAATATCCTGTTCTGCAGGAAGATTCATAATGTGTTCCCAGTTCATTGAGTAGTTTCTTTTTTCTTGTTGGCTCATAGAAAAATCCTCCTTATGTTATTTTCCGCATTATAGCTTATCATGAATCACGTAGTGATCTCTGGCAAAAAGTGGTTTTTGCGCTGTGAATCTGATTATAGGGTCCGCATAAGCGGTTTCTATAATATAATATACCACAATATCCTCTTTTTTAATACCTTATCAGGAAAGAGTGAGGCGTTTTATTTCATTTGCACAACTCAACACGAAGACTCGGTCACGAAGACAGAAAAAAACCTTGCCACTCATAGGAAAATGCCGTATAATTATTCAGATTGATATTTTGTATGGAATCGGGCAAAATATGCTGTTTTGTATTGTTTTGCATGGAAAGAAGACGAGGTATATATGAGAAGATTAGCATTAAGCGATGAGATACTTTTATCCGTCCAGCAGCCTGCCCGCTACATTGGAGGCGAGGTGAACATGTGTGTCAAAGATCCGAAAGATGTGGCCATCCGTTTTGCCATGTGCTTCCCGGACGTCTATGAGATCGGCATGTCCCACTTAGGAATACAGATCCTCTATGACATGTTTAACCGCAGGGAGGATACTTACTGCGAACGTGTCTATTCTCCCTGGACAGACTTGGACAAAGTCATGAGAGAGCAGCAGATCCCCCTTTTTGCCCTGGAGTCTCAGGAACCTATAAAGGATTTTGATTTTCTTGGAATCACGCTGCAGTATGAGATGTGCTACACAAACATTTTACAGATACTGGATCTAAGTCAAATCCCACTTCATAGCCGTGACAGGGGGGAAGAATTTCCCATCGTTATCGGCGGCGGCCCCTGTGCTTACAATCCGGAGCCTTTGGCGGAATTTTTCGATTTGTTTTATATCGGCGAGGGAGAAACCGTTTATGACCAGCTGCTGGATTCCTACATAGAGAATAAAAAGAAGGGCGGAAGCCGGCAGGAATTTTTAGAGGCAGCTGCTGAAATTCCGGGAATCTATGTTCCTTCTTTTTACGATGTAACCTACAACAGCGACGGAACTATTCAGGGTTTTAAACCTAATAACACCCACGCAAAGGATAAGGTTACAAAAGAGCTGGTTGTGGATATGGATAGTGCACCCTATATTGAGAATCCCCTTGTTCCTTTTCAAAAGGTTACCCAGGACAGAGTGGTTCTTGAGATTCAGAGAGGCTGCATTCGGGGATGCCGGTTCTGTCAGGCCGGCAATGTATACAGGCCGCTGAGAGAGCACAGCCTGGAATATTTAAAACGCCATGCCGTGCAGCTGCTGGATTCCACAGGCCATGAGGAGATTTCCCTGAGTTCCTTAAGTTCCAGCGACTATACACATCTTCCGGAACTGGTGGATTTTCTTATAGATTACTGCAGTTCCAGACAAATCAATATTTCCCTGCCGTCCCTGCGGATTGATGCCTTTTCCCTGGATGTTATGAGCAAGGTACAGGATGTGAAGAAAAGCAGCCTGACTTTTGCGCCTGAGGCAGGCTCCCAAAGACTGCGGGATGTGATTAATAAAGGATTAACCGAAGACGTAATTCTCCAGGGAGCAAAAGAGGCTTTTCAGGGGGGATGGAACCGGGTGAAACTGTACTTCATGCTGGGGCTTCCCACAGAGCAGAAAGAAGACATGGAAGGCATTGCTCTGCTTTCAGAGAAGATTGCGGAAGTTTACTATGACACAGTTCCCAAGGAGCAGCGGCATGGGAAGGTGCAGATCGTGGCACGCTCCTCCTTCTTTGTTCCAAAGCCCTTTACGCCCTTCCAGTGGGCCAGAATGTGCACAAGAGATGAATTTCTGGAAAGAGCTTATATTGTGAAAAATAAATTCCGGGAAATGAAAAATTTTAAGAGCCTGAAATATAACTGGCATGAGGCGGATGTAACAGTTTTAGAGGGAGTTCTTGCCCGAGGGGATCGGAAGGTTGGGGCCGTAATCGAAGCAGCCTACCAAAACGGGGCCTTGTTTGATTCCTGGTCCGAATATTTTAACAACTGCTTGTGGATGAAAGCTTTTGAAGACTGCCACATTGATCCGGATTTCTATACAGTCCGGGAGCGCTCCCTGGATGAAATATTCCCTTGGGATTTTATTGATGCAGGAGTATCCAAAGAATTTTTAAAGCGGGAGTGGCTTCTTGCCTGGAACGAGCAGGCAACGCCTAACTGCCGTCAGAAATGTTCCGGCTGCGGAGCCAGAAGCTTCGGAGGAGGTGTCTGCTATGAAAATAAGAATTAAATTTTCCAAGCAAGGATATATGAAATTTGTAGGGCACCTGGATATTATGCGGTATTTTCAGAAAGCCATGCGCCGCAGCAATATTAATATCCGCTACAGCGAGGGTTTCAGCCCCCATCAGATCATGTCTTTTGCAGCGCCTTTAGGCGTAGGGATAACCAGCAACGGAGAGTATCTTGATATTGAGGTAACTGACAGCCCTCAGACGGCCTCTTCCAAAGCTATGACAGACAGGCTGAATCAGGCAATGGTGGAGGAAATCAGGATACTAAGCTGCCGCAGGCTGCCGGATTCCAGTAAAAATGCCATGTCAATCGTGTGTGCCGCTGATTATACTTTGGACTTTTCGCCTGGAAGCCAGCCGGAAGATTTGGACGATTTTTTCTCCAGACTGAAAGAATTTTACGGCAGAGATCAAATCTTAATCACGAAGAAAACGAAAAAAGGCCAGAGGGAACTGGATCTGAAGCCCCTCATTTATCGGCTGGAGAGGCAAAATCATTCTGTTTTCATGCAGGTGTCAACAGGAAGCACGGACAACATTAAACCGGAAATGGTAATGGAGGCTTTCTATCAGGCACAGCAGTTGGAGTATCCCAAATTTGCATTCCGGGTTCAGAGGGAAGAGGTCTATGGCCAGGACGAAGCAGGAAACAGGATTCCTCTGGAGGAGTTGGGAGAAAACATTGAATAAAATTATCATCACAAAAATGGACGGGCAGATTCTAACAACACTGATAAACGGCCAGCGGGCGGTTTCGCTGAATCTGGAAGAAGAGGAACGTTCGATTCTGGGAAACATTTATATAGGAAAAGTAAAGAATATTGCTAAAAACATTAATTCAGCTTTTATCGATCTGGGTGGCGGACAGATGGCTTACTACAGCCTTACAGAAAACAAAAGCCATTTATTTGCTGACGCTTTAAACAGACAGCCAGGGGATTGTCAGGAAAAATATGAACACCAAAGCCTGCGTCCTGGCCATGAGATCGTGGTTCAAGTCAGCAAAGACGCTGTAAAAACGAAAGATCCGGTGGTAACCAGCTGTATCAGCTTTACGGGACGGTACTGCGTACTTACGGCAGGAAGGCGTCACATCGGATTCTCGTCAAAGATCACAGACGAGCATTGGAAAGCGCAGGTAAGGCAGGCTTTGCTGGAAGAAAAGGACAAAGATTTCGGCATTATTGTCAGAACCAATGCGGCATTTGTTACTGTGGAAGAGCTTTTAAAAGAGCTTAGGCAGCTGAAGCAGCAGTATTGCAGACTTCTGTCAGAGGCTGCATACCGAACCTGTTATACCTTGCTTTATGAGGCGCCGCCTTCTTATATTGGCAGCCTTCGGGATACCTACAAAGATTTTATGGAAGAGATTGTTACAGATGATGCCGTCATTTTCCATAAAATACAGGAGTATCTGAAGGCTTGCCAGCCTCAGGATCTTGACAAAGTCCGGTTTTATGAAGATTCCTTGCTGCCGCTGAAAAAACTGTATTCTATTGACAAGGCAGTAGAAGAAGCCCTTCAGAAACGGGTATGGCTGAAATCTGGAGGGTATCTGGTTATTGAGCCTACGGAAGCTATGACGGTTATTGACGTAAACAGCGGAAAGTACTCAGGAAAAAAGACTCTTCGGGAAACGATTTTGAAAATCAATCTGGAAGCTGCCAGGGAAATTGCTTTTCAGCTGCGGCTCCGCAATCTTTCCGGCATCATTTTAATCGACTTTATTGACATGGACTGGCAGGAGGATAAAGACCAGCTGATGGCGCTTTTGGCTTCTTGCGCCATGAAAGATCCTGTAAAGACTACGGTGGTGGACATGACAGGATTGGGGCTTGTGGAAGTTACCAGGAAAAAAATACGGAAGCCATTCCGGGAACAGATACAAAAAGGAGATACTAAGAAATGAAGATTATTATTGTGGGCTGCGGAAAAGTAGGCATGACCCTGGTGGAAGAGCTGGATAATGAGGGACACGACATAACTGTCATTGACCAGGATTCTGTGGTGGTGGACAAGGTTACCCAGAGCCTGGACGTTATGGGGATGGTGGGAAACGGCGCTGTATACCAGGTACAGATGGACGCAGGCATTCAGGATGCGGATCTGCTTATTGCCACCACCACCTCGGACGAGCTGAACATGCTTTGCTGTCTTATTGCAAAAAAAGCCGGAAACTGCCATACCATAGCCAGAATCAGGAAGCCAGAATACTCGGCTGAGATTAATTATCTGCGGGAAGAACTGAACCTGTCCATGTCCATTAATCCGGATTTTGCAGCGGCTATGGAGATTTCCCGCCTGTTAAAATTCCCCTCTGCCATTAAGATCGACACCTTTGCCAAAGGCAGGGTAGAAATTATGAAATTCCAGATTCCTGCCGGCTCCATGCTTCATGATCTGAAGGTTCTGGAGGTAAATTCCCGGTTAAAGTGCGATGTCCTGTTCTGTGCCGTGGAACGTGGGCAGAACGTGGTAATCCCCAACGGTAATTTTGTATTAAAATCCGGGGATAAGGTATCTTTCGTAGCATCCCCTTCTGCGTCCATGCGTTTTTTTAAAGCAGTAGGAATTGAAAACAACAGCATTAAAAGCGTTATGATCATCGGCGGAGGCAGGATTGCATATTATCTGGCTAAAATGCTGGAAGATGCCCCTATTAAACTAAAAATCGTAGAGCGGGATCTGGAACGGTGCAACCAGCTTAGTGATGAACTGCCGGGAGTAATGATTATTCATGGTGACGGCTCAGACCAGCAGCTTCTTTTGGAAGAAGGCCTTCCGCAGGCCGAGGCATTTGCCTCCCTTACAGGGTTTGATGAGGAAAATATTATTCTTTCCCTTTATGCCGCCAGCCAGTCCAAAGCAAAGCTGATTACCAAGGTCAACAGAACTACTTTTGAAAGTGTTGTCAATGACATGAATCTGGGAAGTGTCATCTATCCAAAGCTTCTTACGGCAGACATCATTCTGCAGTATGTGCGGGCAATGCAGAACTCTCTGGGAAGCAATGTGGAAACATTGTACAAAATTGTGGCCGATAAGGCGGAAGCATTGGAATTCCGGGTAGGAGAGGACGCCCCCATGGTGGGAATTCCTCTTGAGAAGCTGTCCTTAAAACCAAATCTTTTGGTGGCGTGCATTAACCGTTATGGGCGGATCATTACCCCCCGAGGCAAGGATGCCATTGAGATAGGAGATACAGTAATCATTGTTACCACCAACACAGGGCTTAAAGATCTGAAAGACATTTTGAGGTAGAAAAAGTTATGAATATTGGGATTATATTCTATTTTTTAGGGTGGGTGCTGAATATTGAGGCTGTTTTGATGCTGCTTCCCTGCGCCGTGTCGCTGATTTACGGTGACGGGCGGCTGGGGTGTTTTCTGGCGGTTATGGCCATGTGCTTTGTTATCGGATGGATTACCACCCACAAGCGGCCGAAAAGCTCTGTGTTTTATGCAAGAGAAGGATTTGTGGCGGTTGCCCTTATCTGGGTAGTACTCAGTTTTTTCGGAGCGCTGCCTTTCTGGTTCAGCGGGGAGATTCCGTCCCTTACAGATGCTCTGTTTGAAACAATCTCCGGGTTTACCACCACCGGGGCAAGCATTCTCAATAATGTAGAAGGCCTGTCACCTTCCATGCTTATGTGGAGAAGCTTTACCCACTGGGTGGGAGGCATGGGAGTTCTTGTATTTATGCTTGCCATCCTGCCTCTGGCCGGAGGCGGGTATGCCATGCATATTATGCGTGCAGAAAGCCCAGGGCCTTCAGTGGGAAAGCTGACTCCGAAAATAAAGACTACGGCTAAGATATTGTATGTGATTTATCTGGTTATGACTTTGGTTCAGGTGGTTCTTCTGCTTGCAGGAGGAATGCCCCTGTTTGATTCTCTGGCTACCAGCTTCGGCACTGCTGGAACCGGGGGATTCGGCATTAAAAACAGCAGCATCGCCTATTATGACAGTTACTACCTTCAAGGCGTTGTAACCGTGTTTATGATTCTGTTCGGCGTAAATTTTAATGTATACTATTTGATTTTAGTGAAGCGTTTTAAGGAAGCATTTTCCTGTGAGGAGGCCCGGGTATACTTGGGAATCATCGCAGCGGCAGTCGTGATGATTACATTAAATATAAAGGGCAGCTTTGAAAGCGTGTTCCAGGCATTCCACCATGCGGCTTTTCAGGTAGGTTCCATAATTACCACCACCGGTTTTTCTACGGTGGACTTTGATGTGTGGCCTCAGTTTTCCAAGACGATCCTCATTGGGCTGATGTTTGTGGGCGCCTGTGCCGGAAGTACTGGCGGCGGCATGAAAGTGTCCCGAATCACCATCTGGCTCAAATCCGTAAGAAATGAGCTTCTTGCGCTGGTTCACCCCAGAAGCATCCGGACGCTGAGACTGGAGAAAAAGTCCCAGGATGCCGGGGTTATCCGATCCGTTAATAACTATTTTATTGCCTATTTTTTTATTTTTGCTGCATCTGTTTTCGTGGTCAGCCTTGACAATTTTGATTTTACCTCCTGCTTTACTGCCGTAGCCGCCACTTTCAATAATATCGGCCCCGGTATGGGAGCTGTGGGACCTATGTGCAATTTTTCCCAGCTGTCAGTGTTGTCAAAATTTGTGCTGATGTTTGATATGCTGGCAGGAAGATTGGAGATTTTCCCGATGCTGATCCTATTTTCGCCGGCTACCTGGAGAAAAGGGTGGTAAAAACCGCAGTATCTGAAATTTATTACTGCTTACTGCCGAAAGATTTTACAAATTTGTTAAATCTATTGCTTTTTGGTTCGGAAAGTATTAAGATGGAAGAGATAAAGAGAGTTCTGCGGCGGCAGGACTCTGTCTAAATTTAAATAGATTGGGAGAGAGGATTATGTTTGGTTCGAAGAAGAAAGGTGATACGATCAATACAGGAATGATCAATACCATCATCGGCAACAACTCCAGAATTGAAGGTGTTTTGACAGCTTCCGAGTCAACCAGGATCGACGGCGTTCTGGAGGGGAAGATCATGTCGGAAAGCTCGGTTATCGTGGGAGAGACCGGAGAAGTAGTAGGTGATATTACAGCAGTTGAGATTCTTGTGGCAGGTATTGTTTACGGCAACCTTGTTGCGAAAGAACGGATTGAAATGACCTCCACCGGCCGGGTGCTTGGCGACCTGATTACCAAGACCCTTGTCATTGACGAGGGCGCTTCCTTTAAGGGTAATTGTACTATGGAGGTTGCCGGGGAAGAGAAGATGCTCACCCCTTCTAAGGCGGCAGAAGTTTCGGCGCCTGCAGTTCAGGAAGCAGACAGAGAACCTGCTAAGGAGAGCAGAGACAATAACCAGAAAGAAAAACAGAACAAGAATAAGAAAGAGGAATCCCATAAAAACGGATCTGCTGAACAAAAGATCGGAGCCTGATACACATTCTCTTTTACTGGACAGGCTGGAGACAGACTGTAAAATTTGCTGATTACATATCACGGCAGAGAAAAGGAGTGTTGTTTTTTTAGATGAAGTGGAAACGTTTTAAGAAGGAGCGTATTTCCCTGAACTATACGGTTATGCTGCTTCCCCATTCCCAGAAAAAGCCCATACATTTTAAGACGCCGGTGTGGACTTTCGGGCTGATTTTTCTGGGAATCCTCATACTTTCCGGGACCTGTCTTTTTTTTGCAGGTTCCCGTGCCCAGCTGCAGGTAGTAAGGCAGGAAAAAGAGCAGCTGGAAGAGGAAAAGGAAAATCTGGAGCAGGAATGGCAGCTTCTGGCTGCTGAGAAACAGATGGCAGATGAAGAAAATGAAGCTCTTAAAGCAGCGCGAAGCGCCCAGGAACAGGAATTAAAAGAGCTGGAACAGCGAACCAGGGATACCATCAGTGAGCTGAAAGAGCTGGTGGAGCGGGAAGATCAGATCCGTCAGGAGCTGGGGTTAGAAAAGCAGCAGGATACTGGCAGCAATAATCAAGACGGCGGTGAGGATATAGAAGGGGAAAGCCCTGAAGGGGATCAGACCGGAAGCATTGAGCCGTCTGGAGAAGATACACAGCTTTTGTCTGCCGTCCCTACCTTCAGCCGCACAGAACGTACCATGAGTTTTTCCTCCATTCAGTCGGAACTTAGTTACCTTCAGGACAGCCTTTCGCAGGTATCCGGCCAGTATGACCATTATATTAATACCATTGAAGAGAAGAAGCAGGCTGCCGCAGCAGAAGTCGCCAGAAGAAAGGCGCTGCGGCAAAGCATTGTCTTTGATGCCCTGCAGTTTGTAGGAAATGCCTATGTTTATGGAGGAAACGATCCTTATACGGGAGTGGACTGTTCCGGGTTTACCAAATACATACTGGGCCATACGGCTGGTGTCTATTTAAACAGGACGGCTGCATCTCAGTCTGCCCAGGGACGATCTATCTCGGCGGAAGAAGCAAGGCCGGGAGATTTGGTGTTTTACAGCAGCGGTTCTTCCATTGACCATGTGGCTATCTACATGGGAGACGGAAAGATTGTCCATGCATCAAATGAAACGGTAGGGATCATCACTTCGGATATGTATTACAGAACCCCGGCAAAGATTGTCAATGTTTTGGGGGACTAGCGTACTGCCTTTCGGAAATTCCGGTGAATTCAGCACCTGCGTTTTCTTTCTGCAAGTCAGTACTGGAGAGCATGATCTTTTGAATAAGCATATATAAAATTTTCTGCAGTTCCAGATAAAATCAGTTGACAATCTGTGGAAGGAATGTTATTATACTTAGGTATGCCGCACAACGAGGTTTATAAGTTTTCTATTTTCCGGAGAACACCGCAGTTGGCGAGTAATGATAACAGGAGGTGCCATGATGTACGCGATTATTGCAACAGGCGGAAAGCAGTACAAGGTCGCAGAAGGCGATATCATTAAGATTGAAAAACTTGGTGTTGAAGCTGGAGAGACTGTTACCTTTGATAAGGTACTTGCAGTAAACAATGGGGAGTTATCCATCGGCTGTCCTACAGTGGAGGGTGCTACCGTAACTGCAACCGTTGTAAAAGAAGGCAAAGGCAAGAAAGTCATCGTATACAAGTATAAGAGAAAAACAGGCTATCATAAGAAAAACGGCCACAGACAGCTCTTTACTCAGGTTAAGATTGACAAAATCAACGCTTAAGCCTTTTAGGGGAAGCACAAGCTGTTTCATGACAGCGTAATGAAAGGTGCTTATATTCATGGTTGAAGTAACAGTATTAACAGATTCCGAACATCGGTATACTGGTGTCTGTATGTCAGGACATGCAGGTTTGGCGGCTCCCTGCAAGGTAGCGGGGCAGGAGCATGTCTGTGCTGCGGTTTCTGCGCTGACGCTTAATATGGCTAATTCCGTGGAGCATTTTACGGAAGACTTGTTTGAAGCCGAAGAAGATGATGAGTCCGGCGGTTTCCGGTTTCATTTTACCGCTTCCATCAGTTCAGAATCAGAACTCCTTATGAATTCTTTTATATTTGGCCTTTTAAATATCGAGGAGGAATACGGAGAACCATATATTAAAATTCGTTTTAAGGAGGTGTAAATGATGTTTAAGATGAACCTTCAGTTGTTTGCTCACAAAAAGGGCGTAGGATCTACCAAAAACGGCAGAGATTCCGAAGCTAAAAGACTGGGTGCCAAGAGAGCTGACGGACAGTTTGTATTGGCTGGCAACATTCTCTACAGGCAGAGAGGTACCAAGATTCATCCTGGCGTAAATGTAGGCCGCGGCGGTGATGATACCTTGTTTGCTAAAGTTGACGGCATTGTGAGATTTGAGAGAAAGGGCAGAGACAAAAAACGGGTTTCTGTTTATCCGAGAGCAGTCAGCGAGTAAGATAATTTTGCCCTTGGCAGTTTTATGCATACTTAGACAGTGGATGGCTTCATACTTATGACGTATGAAGCCATTTTCCTTATAAGGAACATTTTTAGAAAGGTTACGGTAACGTAATGTTTGCAGATCGTGCAAAGATATTTATAAAATCAGGTAAAGGCGGCGACGGTCATGTAAGCTTCCGCAGGGAACTATATGTCCCTGCCGGAGGTCCTGACGGCGGAGACGGCGGTAAAGGCGGCGACATTATCTTTGAGGTTGATGACGGTTTAAATACTCTGGTGGATTTCAGGCAGGTTAAGAAATATATAGCCCAAAACGGTCAGCCAGGCAGCAAGAAACGCTGTCATGGTTCCAATGGCAAAGATCTGGTGATCAAAGTGCCTGAGGGAACCGTTCTCAAAGACTTTGAAAGCGGAAAGGTTATTGCCGACATGTCTGGAGAAAACCGCCGGGAAGTGATCTTAAGGGGCGGCCGGGGAGGACAAGGCAATATGCACTATGCCACAGCCACCATGCAGGCTCCCAAATATGCTCAGCCAGGCCAGGAAAGCCAGGAACTGTGGATACTTCTGGAACTTAAGGTTATTGCTGATGTAGGGCTGGTGGGATTTCCCAATGTGGGTAAATCTACTATTTTATCCAGAGTCAGCAACGCCAGGCCTAAAATTGCCAACTATCATTTTACCACCTTAGATCCTCATTTAGGAGTCGTAGATCTAAGTGACGGGGCTGGCTTTGTCATGGCTGATATTCCGGGATTAATCCAGGGCGCTTCTGAGGGCGTAGGACTGGGCCATGATTTTCTGCGCCACATAGAGCGAACCAAAGTGCTTATTCATGTTGTAGATGCAGCTTCCACAGAAGGGCGGGACCCAGTAGAAGATATCCGGGCCATTAACAACGAGCTGCGTTCTTACAATGAAGAGCTTATGAACCGCCCGCAGGTCATTGCCGCTAACAAAATTGATGCTATTTATGATAAAGACGAAGACCCGGTGGCAAAGATTCAGAAAGCATTTGAACCTGAGGGAATAAAGGTCTATCCTATTTCAGCTGTAAGCGGAAAAGGGCTGAAGGAGCTTTTATACGGCGTTTATGAACTGTTAAAAAATTCCGATCAGAAACCTATGGTCTTTGAAAAAGAATTTGACCTGTCCAAACTGCAGGCCGGAATGAATCTTCCCTACACGGTAGAAAGAAACGATGACGGAGAATATGTGGTGGAAGGGCCAAGGATCGAGAAAATGCTTGGGTACACCAATCTGGAATCAGAAAAAGGCTTTGTATTCTTCCAGAATTTCCTGAAAGACTCCGGCGTACTGGAAGAGCTTGAAAATGCCGGTATCCAGGAAGGCGATACCGTGCGCATGTATGGCCTGGCCTTTGACTATTATAAGTAACACAAAAGAATTTGTTTGGAGGACGATGTCCGAAAGGGGTAATTTATGACAACAAAACAGCGGGCCTATTTAAAGGGTCTTGCCATGAATGTGGAGCCTATTTTCCAGATCGGAAAGTCCAGCCTGACTCCGGAACTGACAGAAGCGGTTCTTGAGGCTCTGGATGCCAGGGAACTGGTAAAAATCAGCGTGCTGAAAAATTGTCTGGATGACAGCAGGCAGCTGGCTCAGATGCTGGCAGAGCGGACCCATTCCCAGGTGGTTCAGATAATCGGGAAAAAGATCGTGCTTTATAAAGAGGCAAAAGACGAAAAGAAGAGGAAAATTGTTCTGCCTTAAACTTTAGGAAAACAAAAATGTATGAAGGAGGCATTGGGGCATGGCAGATATTGGAATAATGGGCGGTACGTTTGACCCGATCCATAACGGGCACCTGTTTTTGGGAAAACAGGCATATGAGGAATACAGCCTGGATTTTATCTGGTTCATGCCGTCAGGACAGCCGCCCCACAAAAGAGCCAGGCTGATTACTGAGCGGGAGCATCGCTGTGCCATGGTCAGACTGGCAATCCAGAATCACCCTGGCTTTGTGTTTTCGGACTTTGAAGTTTCCAGAGACGGAAATACTTACACTGCTAAGACAATGGCTCTTCTAAAGAAGGCTTATCCTGATCATAGTTTTCATTATATCATAGGCGCTGATTCTCTGTATGAAATTGAAACTTGGTATCATCCGGAATTGGTGCTTACCAATGTTCCTCTTCTGGTTGCTGACAGAGAGTATGGGCATGACCATGTATCTCTGCAAAGCCAGATGCAGTATCTGACCCGAAAATATAATGCCTGTATCCGTCTGCTTCACTGTCAGGAGATGGATATTTCTTCAGCTGACATCCGAAAGGCTATAGGAGAAGGACATTCTGTCAGCGGATATGTGCCGGAAGCTGTAGAAGAGTATATTAGGCATCACAATTTATATCAGGTATAAAATATTGTTCAGGAGATGGTAAAAATGGGATCTCAGATCCTAAAGCTGAGAAAAAAATTAAATTCTAAATTAAGCAGTTCCCGCTATGAGCATTCCTTAAGCGTATCCTTTACCTGTATCTGCCTGGCCATGCGGTACGGCTATCCGCTGCAGAAGGCAGAGGTTGCAGGATTGATTCACGACTGCGCCAAATGCTATGATGACGGGAAGATCGTAAAGTTTTGTGACAAACGCCATATCCCTGTATCGGAAGCAGAGCGGAAAGCACCGGCAGTGCTTCATGCAAAATACGGCGCATGGCTTGCAAAAAAACAGTACCATATTGATGATGAAGAGATTTTAAGCGCAGTTGCCTGCCACACCACAGGCAAACCGGATATGCAGCTTTTAGATAAGATTCTGTATGTGGCGGATTATATTGAAGCCAGAAGGGATAAGGCCTCCAATCTTACAGCTATGCGAAAGCTGGCATTTGTAGATCTGGATGAGGCGCTTTATCAGATTATGAAAGGAACTTTGGATTATCTGAAAAAAAAGGGAAGCCGCATTGATCCTATGACAGCAGAGGCATTTGCCTATTATGAAAAGCAGAGAAAAGCCAATATAAAAATACAAGAATCATAAAGGAGGGATTTGATGGCAGACGCTTTAAACATGGTTAAGCTGGCCAAAAAGGCGCTGGAAGATAAGAAGGGGCAGGATATCAAAGTTATTGATATCCGCCAGGTGACTGTGATCGCTGACTATTTTCTCATTGCAGACGGGGCCAACCCAAACCAGGTGCAGGCTATGGTTGACAATGTGGAAGAAGTCCTGGGCAAGGCAGGCTATGAGTGCAGGCAGATCGAAGGGTACGGTTCCGGCGGCTGGGTGCTGATGGACTATGGCGATATTATTATCCATGCATTTTCCAGAGAAGACCGTCTGTTCTATGATCTGGAGCGTATATGGAGAGACGGAAAGCTTCTGGATGAGAAAGAGCTGGAATAGCCAAAAAGGTTAACATAATATTTTTATGTAAACCTATACGGAGCAGAAGAGCATAAATTGACATGACTGATTTTCTGACTCCAGGCAGCCTTCAAAAACACAAGAAGCAGAACACATATTCATATCACAAAAAGGCAGAGCGAAATACTTAACGGTTTTCTCTCTGTCTTTTTGTGGTTCACAGCAAACGTAAGCCTAACTTAAAAGGAAAAATGTATTTCTTACGGCAAACTTATCCGGAACAGAAAAAGCGTCCGCTTTCTGTCCTTCTGCTACATCATGCGCACTAAGCCGATAACTATCCCAAGAATCTGTACTTCGTCCACAATAATAGGGTCAAGAGCATCATTTTCCGGCTGAAGACGGTAATATCCTTTTTCTTTGTAAAATCTCTTAACAGTTGCCGAATCTTCTACAAGTGCAACTACAATCTCTCCGTTGCGGGCAGTTTCCTGCTGCTTGACAATGATTTGATCTCCATCAAAGATTCCCGCATTGATCATGCTTTCCCCTTTAACTCGAAGCATGAACGTCTGTTCGTTCGGAAGCAGTTCCACAGGAATGGGAAAGTAATTTTCGATATTCTGCTCAGCCAAAATAGGCTGACCTGCAGCAACGGTTCCCACCATGGGGACGTTCACCAATTCCCGCCTTGTCAAATTAAAGCAGTCATCTATGATCTCTATGGTTCTTGGCTTCGTGGGATCTCTCCGAATATAGTTATTCCTCTCAAGAGTTTCCAGGTGAGAATGCACAGAAGAAGTGGATTTTAAATGGACCGCCTCACAGATCTCCCGTACAGACGGCGGATATCCCTTTTTTAAAATGGTTTCTTTAATATATTCTAAAATTTCCTGCTGTTTCGGTGTAATCTTACCCTGCGCCATATGCTGACCTCCAAAAAGAATCAATAGTCTCTGTCTACTATATATAGTACCATATGTTTCTTTAAAATGCAAACCTTTGTTCGAAAAATATATTGACAAACACATGTTCGAATATTATAATAGATGCAAGATACAGAACATACGTTCTTTATATCTGACAGGAAAGCAAAAAAGTATCAGGGGAGGGCATTATGCTTATGAAAAAATCATTGGTTTTTCTATGGATTGGAACCATGGCAGGATGTACATTTTTTGGCATCTTTATTTTAAATGCACTGGCAAAAGAGCCTCCTCGACCCAAAATCGTATCATACTATACTTGCATTCAGATACAGCCGGGAGACACGCTGTGGAGTATTGCAGAAGCTTACACTGAAGGGACAGATATTACGGTTGAGGATTATGTGAAACAGCTGAAACAGATGAACCAAATAGGAGAGGACACGATTCATGTAGGGAATTATTTGACTGTCATGTACCAGCGTCCGGAGAAGCAGGCAGATGCAGGAGAAGATTAATTGACAACAACAGCACTGTCCCCCGGTTCCCTTGAACCAGAGGACAGGAAGATTTTTATGAGATTTAGGTTAAAACAGATTTTTTGCCCAGGCATCAGGATTGTGATTCCCGGAGCCTTACTTTATCTCTGGCACTTCTTCTTCGGGCATCATCCAAAGCTGCATAGTGCTTTTTAGTCGTATTCACATCTGCATGGCCCAAAACATCCGCTACCAGATAGATATCCCCGGTTTCCCGATAAAGAGAAGTTCCATATGTGCTCCGAAGCTTATGAGGCGTAATCTTTTTTAAGGGTGTAACGATTTTCGCATACTTTTTAACCAGATTTTCCACGCTCCGAACAGACATTCGTTTCATCTGCAGGGAAAGGAAAAGGGCGTTTTCATGGCCTTCCACAGGTATCATTTCGGTTCTCTCATCCAGATAATCCTGCAGCGCATCCTCCACCTCCACGCCGAAATATACCGTCACTTCCTTTCCTCCCTTCCGGTGAATCCTTATGCCGCCGTTTCGAAAATCCACATCCGTAATGTCAAGCCCGACGCATTCTGACACACGGATTCCTGTTCCAAGAAGGAGAGTAAGCAGGGCAAGATCCCTGACCTTAGTTTTATTATGAAATGCTTTTTGTTTTTCTGTAAGAGATTCTCCTTTTTCCACTTCGTCCAGAAGCATGGCCACCTCATCAATGTCCAGACGAATAATTTCTTTTTCATGCAGTTTTGGAAGCTTTACTAAAGCTGCCGGATTATTTTTCAGCAATTCCCGGCGGTAGTAGTAGTTGTAAAAGCTTTTCAGACACGAGATTTTCCGCATGATTCCCCGCTCTTTGTTGACCACTTCCTGATTCTTATCATTAAATCGGTATTTCAGATACTCCATATATTCTTCCAAATCTGTAACCTGAATCTGATCCAGGTGGGAGAGAGTGATATCGTTCATATCCATCTTCCCCATAACAGGGTTTTCTTTTTTTAAAAAGTCGAAAAAAACTTTTAAATCATATGCATAGGCAATTCTTGTCCTGGACGAAGTCTGAGGCTCAATTCCCCGGAAAAAATCCGGGCAGAAGGGCGGCAGCTCCCGGATCAAGGTACGTAATTTCTTTACATTTTCCCGGTCTTTTTGTTCATAGTAAGGCAGCTGATTCATAAGAAATCCTCCTGTAAATTATTTTGGCATGGCTTCTTTTGCGAAACATGCCCTGTTTATGGAAAACCAATTCCATCGGTAAAAGATTTGTGTTTGTCAATATTTTTTTAGCTTGTGAGAGACTGCTGCTGTACACCGCTTTGGGGCACCACAGGAGGCCATCCTGGAATATTTCCGTCTATGATTGCACGGAACATTCTTTGTCTGACTCCTGGATTGTCATACTCCAGTATCTTCGTTATTTTCTTTACATACTCCCGCTTGGTAACGCCATCTGCAGGGCAGGGGTTTTTGCACAGGGGCAGCTGGTACTTATTAGAAAATCCAATCAGATCCGACTCATCTACATATATTAATGGACGGATCAGCGTAAGTCCTGTTCGATCCAGATATGTTTTAGGAGAAAACGAATAAAACCGTCCCTCATAGATCAAGGACAACAGCATGGTTTCCACAATATCATTTTTGTGATGGCCATATGCAACCTTATTGCATCCCAGATCTAAAGCCGCTTGGTTTAATGCGCCTTTGCGTAGCTTCGCACATAGAGAACAGGGGCTGGATTCCTGGCGTTCCTGAAAAACTATTTTTCCAATATCTGTAGATAGGATTTTATAGGGAACGGAAAATTGCCTGCAAAGGCTTTTTATTGGCTCAAGATCAAATCCCTCAAATCCCAGATCTACAGTAATTGCCTGGATTTGAAATTTCTTTGGGTAAAATTTCATAAGATTTTCAAGAGCATAAAGCAAAGCCAGACTGTCTTTTCCGCCGGAAATTCCAATTGCTATTTTATCTCCGTCGTCAATTAATCTGTAGGCGTCTACAGCCTGGCGGGTTAAACTAAGTAAACGCTGTAGTTTCATTGAAAAAACTCCTTTTTTGGCGAGAGATTAGTTAGGCGGAGCTTATCCCTCATATTCTAACTATTCGCAAAAGAACAGTTTAACGAATAGTTATGTCTAATTAAGTATCATACTGATTGTTTCCGTTTATTATAACACCTTTGTCCCTTTAATCATAGCTTTTCTTGTATGGGATCGCAAAAATGCATAAACACAAAAAGAGACTTAAAACCAGTCTCTTTTTGTAGAAAATTTTATAATTTAATCAGGATATTCCAGGTCCAACTTCCAATGGCCCATCTGCAGACAAATCAGCCTCTGTCTCAGCTAAAGTTGGCTGGGAATCTGTTTCGGCCGATGTTTCAGTCAGGTATCCTGGTCCTATTTCTGTTTCTTCTGAAGGAGTAATGACGGCTTCTGTTGTTTCCTCCTGAACAGCTTCCGTTGAGGAACTGATTTCAGCTGAAGATTCTTCTGCGGAGGATTCCTCTGAAGAAGATTCTTCTTCCTGAGAAGATTCTTCAGGATTCTCTGAGGAGCTGTTCTGGGCAGCATCTGTCTCAGCAGCCGGTGTCTCTGTCTGGGCAGGGGGTTTTGGATTTTCGGAGCTTCCTCCGCCTGAACTGCCTTCGTCTTTGCTTTCTGGCTCAGACTTGTCTGGTTTTTCCGCTTCAGAGCTATCCAAAGCTTTCTGACCTAAAATTTTAGCCTCCGGCGCATTTTCAGCCACTTCTCCCATGCCGCTGTCAGAAGCGACTTTGGCACTGATTTGTTTTACAGTCTCTGAAGGCTGAAAATTCTCCGTTCCATATAAAAGCTGATGAAGCTGAATAACATTGCTTTCAAGAGTAAGGGGAATCACACAGTCCCTTTTCCCAATATGAGTCTCTCCTCTTGAAAATGGGAATCCGCCGGTTTCGCCAATATGATATTTCTTGATATTTCTTGCCATAGGAAGAAGGTCATCAATACCAATACTGGTGGAGATCTGAGGCAGGATCGCCTGTACAAGAGATGTAAGCGTTTTTAAATCAGCTTCCTTCGCCTTATTCATGGCCAGCTGAATCACCAGCCTCTGTCTGGCAGTGCGGTTATAATCCGTATCCATCAATCTCAGGCGGGCATAAGCTACCGCCTGTATACCGTCTAAATGGTTCATGCCTGCATGTTCTAAATGATGGGAGCCAATACCAGTTGATTCCACAGTGGCTGTAATAAAGCTATTGATATATTTAAACTCACTGTCAGAGATCTCCAGATCTATGCCGCCTAAGATATTGATTGCATCTGCCACTGCCTTCCAGTTAAATGTGGCATAATCATCAATAGTCAAATCCAGATTCCTCTCCAATGCCTGAACCGCCTGTTCATGTCCGCCTTTAAAGTAGGCTTCATTAATTTTGTGATATGTTCCGTCAGGATTTATTTCCAGATAGGTGTCACGGAATACGGAAACTAATTTTATATTGCCAGTGCCTCTGTCAATAACGCAGATCATCTCCACATCAGATAAAGCACCCTTTTCCAGGTTGCCATCTCTGGAGTCTACTCCGAAAACGGCCACAGTCCAATATCCTGTCCCTGTCTGTTTATATTTATATACAAAATAACCTGCTGCAAGTACTGCAATCAGAAGAAGTATCTTCAAAAGCCAAAATCTTCGTTTCTTCTTTTTTACTTTTTTGCCGCCCGTTTTGCTGCCGCTGCTGGTTCGGCCTTTTTTTCCATGACCTGCTTTGCCCCTGCCGGCATCTCTCTCACGGCTGCCTCTGGGAGATTCTGATTCACGGGAGTCATAATCGTCATCATAATACTCATCATAATCGTCATCATAATACTCATCGTAATCGGCATCATATTGTCTGTCATCATAATTTTCGGATCGGTTCTTTTTCCGGCTGTCTCCAAAATCATAATTTCTGTCTCTTAATTGGCTGGCATTGCGATTTCCTGGCTGTCTCCTTCCAGAATAATTCACTCTTCTTTGTCCCTCAGTTTCTATTCTATTCATTCGCCGCCTGCCGTCAGTTCCGGTATTTGCCACATCCGTCGCCCGTCTGGTGCGGGAAGAAGATCCGCCTTGTCTTTCATTGGCTTT
>CATLBO010000044.1 GCA_949879025.1 uncultured Hungatella sp.
CAAAACCTTTTCGTTTTAACAGTGCAACCATATCCCCAAGAATACAGTTGTGAAGCGGGTCACTGGATTGTTGCTTTTCCAGTATCAGTAGAATTTCCTGCCAGGAGATTCGGCCTAATTCCACACCTTTCACGGCGCTACAGACAAAACCACACCGGAAGAGCAGGGAATGTGGGCTATGTTTGAGGTGTTCTTTGATACTATGGTTATCTGTACGATGACAGCCTTGGTGATTCTCTGCGTAACAGGAGGAGGCCAGGGACTTGCAGGGAGAAACTATGATGGTGCAGTATTGACCGCATATTGTTTTGAAACTGCTTTGGGTGCAGCAGGGCAGTATTTAGTATCAGGTTCTATGGTGATCTTTGCGTTTGCAACCATGATTGCATGGTATTATCTGGGGAGGCAGACTCTGGGATGTGTTATTGCCCAGCTGCGGGAATGGATTTTTATATCAGAGGGAGCAGAGGAAAAGATCGGAACAGCCTATCTGCTCTTATATGGCTATGCAGTGTTTTTAGGATGTGTCAGCAGCCTGACAGCAGTATGGGAATTATCAGATATTTGGAACGGCCTTATGGCATTTCCTAATATTTTTGCTCTTCTGATTCTGCGTAGGAAGATCCCATATCCTCATAAATCTGCAGCATAGTATGGATGCAGAATGGAAATAAAAACGAAGGGATAAAAACAGTTGGCAGACAGCAAAATGCCGATACCATCATATGGTATCGGCGTTTCTTGCTTTATTAAGGGATAAAAGGGAGGAGAGCTGATAAATCACTTTATCAGCTCGAGTATTATGAAAAAAATCTTATAAGCACTTATGCATTGGCTTTTCAGCAATTGCTTTGCTGATGGTTATAGTATATGTGCCAATCATGAAGAAATAATGATGTGTATGTAAAAGGTTTTTGAATGATTTTTGAACAAAGTGTGAACACCGTTTGCTGCTGTCTACCGGCACTCCAGCACATTTTTATAGAAAGCATCCATCTGTTTTTCCGTGTCAAACACAGCTACATACATCTGATTTCCCATGGCTCCGGACAGAACATCAGGAATCCGATCGACCATCCTCATACTCTCACCGTACTGTTCCATAATATCTTCATGGCTCATGACGAAATTTTTTCCGTCCCGAAGGCCTGCAAAAGCGCAGAAGGCATGTTTGCCCACCGGAACGGTAGAATGTCCGAATGCGATCATATCAGCCCAGATTTTATATACATTGGTACTGTGGGCAAAGTTGATCATATCTGGAGTGAAACCGCCGCAGGGACGCATATTGACTTCCAGGGCAATGACATCTCCTTTTTTGCCCAAACCTTTGTGATTCTTCAGCAGACGGAAAAATTCAAAGTGTACAAAACGGCTTTTTACGCCGAAACTTTTTACAGTGGCCCTTCCTGCCTTTTTAACATCTGGCTTTAAAGTCTTTACAATATAGTAAATAGAATTGTCCGCATTGTTTACAATATCCATAATGGAATTTGGGGTTACATTTCCGGTCTCAAAGACAGGCTCTCCGTTGGCGTCGATAATAGCATCATAGGAGTTGACCTCCGCATCCACGAACTCTTCCATAATATATTGGATATGAGACATTTTCTGATCCAGAAATTGCTTCAGTTCCTGTTCATCAGACAGCTTATAGGTATGGGAAGCGCCTACGCCGTTATCCGGTTTGGCAATGACAGGGTACCCCACCTCTTTAATAAATTTCAGACACCCTTCCAGAGTGTCAATCAGATGATGGCGGGCCACAGGAATACCGGCCTTTATATAATACTCTTTCATTTTTGACTTGTACTTGATGCGGGGAATATCCTCTGTCTGGAAGCCGCTTTGAATGTTAAAGTCGGTTCTAAGTTTTGCATCCTTTTCCAGCCAGTATTCATTGTTGGACTCCAGCCAGTCAATACGGCCATATTTAAAAATGAAAAATGCCACAGCCCGATATACTTCTTCCTCATTTTCAAGGCTGCTGACCTTATAATATTCATTCAGACTTCCTTTTAAATCATTAGTCAGCTGATCATAGGGCTGATCCCCGATACCCAGTACGTTCATGCCATTGTTTTTCAGCTCACGGCAGAACTGCCAGTAGTTAGTAGGGAAATTGGGGGAGATAAAGATACAATTTTTCATGATACTTCCTTCCTTTGCATTGTATTTATAGATAGCTGATGCTGCTTATGGGTATATATTTAAAGTGGATTAACAGTATTACTCTAATAAATGGGGAACAAAGTAAGTTACCTGCTTATACCACCATGGCCAGTCGTGGGCACAGTCATAACCCCAGTAATCAATCCACAGATGAATGCCCTTGCTCTGAAGAATACCGTCAAGCTGTCTTGTAGAATCTGGAATTTCCCATGGTCCCTGTCCCACGCAGATTATAGCCTTTCTTTGGTTGTACAGATGGATATAAGGATGATCAGCAGGCATATTGGGGAGAAAATGCACAGGAGAGTTTTCGTATACCAGATGATTCATAAATCCGTCAAATCCGTAATCTGCAGTGTAGATGCCGCTTAAGGCCAGCAGGCCGTCAAACAGGTCAGGCCGACGGAAAAACAAAATGGCAGCATGGGTAGCACCCAGGCTGCAGCCAAAAGGAATAATGCCCGGATAACCATCCCATCCATTTCGCTTATTGACCATGGATCGGATAAAAGGAACCATTTCGTCGGTAATGTAGTGGAACCACTGCTCATGACGCCAGATACGCCAGCCTGGATCACCATTTTTGTTGGACCAGGTTTCTTTGTCAATGGTGTCAATGGAAAATACCATTACCTGGCCTGATTCAATCCAGGGCGACCACACATCAGCCATTTTGTAATTTTCAAAATCAAAGAACCGGCCGTCCTGGCAGGGGATAAAAAGAACCGGCCGACCGGCATGGCCGTAGACCTTGCATTCCATGTCCCGATTGAGGGCAGGACTGTAATCTTTAAAATATTGTACTTCCATAATGCCTCCTTGCTAAATATCGGATTTCTCTTGATTTTTTCCTAGTGGTGCTCGTACATAAGCGTTTCCATAAAAAACGGTATCTGCCGTTCCCAGCTGGCCTCGCTGTGGTCGCCTCCGGGAACAATTCGGAGATTAAGATAAATTTGCCGCTCCAGAAGAAGGGAAGCTATTTTACCGAAACTTTGGAGCATATTTTTGTGGTTATAGATTTCTTTTGAACCATAGTCCATATATAAAGTGGTATCGGGCCGAAGCTTGGCGCGGCGTATAAGGCTGGACAGCCTGTCCGGGTCTACCCACAAAGAGGGAGATAAGGCAGCGGCCCTTGAAAAGTAGCGGTTGTATTCCAACAGCGCATACAGACTCATAAGGCCGCCCATGGAGCTTCCTGCAATAAATGTATGTTCCCTGTCAGGAAGCGTGCGGACACTGCTGTCAATTTCAGGCTTAAATTTGTGCACCAGCCATTCCATGGTAATTTTGCCCCAGCCGGGAATCTGTCCGAATCTGGCGTCCCGGAATGCAAAAGGGGAATATTCTTTCAGCCGCCCATGGTCAGGGCTGTGATTGCATTCTACGGCGGCAATAATCAGCGGGGCGCAGGTTTCCTCCATAAACTCTGTCATACCCCAGCTTTTTCCGTATGTAGCATCGGAATCAAAAAATACATTGTGACCGTCAAACATATAAAGAACAGGATAGCGTTTATCCGGGTCATCATCATAGTAATCCGGAAGGTACAGGTATGCCCGCCGGGTCTGGGCCCCTGTCAGTTCCGGAATGGTAATATCCCATGTTTCTACCATAACCGTCTCCATTCAGTGTCAATAATAAAGAATACTTTGATAAATATAGCACAAGGGATTAGAAATAGCAAGACTTGATTGGGTTAATAATGTATAAGTTTAAAGTGAGAAGGTGCATGGACAAGGAATGATGATTCTAAAGGGCAGGATTCTTTCAGATGAGGCATTGCAGCATGGAACGGCTGGCTTATGATTCATTAAGACATATGGTAAACCATTTGGCAGTCTTGACGTCAGAAGGCGTGGTTTGTAAAATAGCAGTATCAAATAATGGGAGAGGTCTGTCTATATGAGCATGAACAGAGAAGAAGAAATTTATGAGGTGCGTTTAAAAAAACATATTGATGAGCTGAAATGGCTGTATATGGAGCTTTATGACGCTCCGGATATGTTTGACGAGCTTTGCGACAATATGAGCAAAGTTTATAAGGAGAGAAAACAATCTTTAAAGCAGCTTGATTTAAAAAGGGAAGCTGATCCGGAGTGGTTTAAGGGCAATGATATGCTGGGCATGATGATCTATACGGGGCTGTTTGGGGGAACGCTGAAGGGTGTGGAAAAACATCTTGACTATCTTCAGTCCTGCGGGGTTAACTATGTACATCTGATGCCTTTAATGGAGTCTCCAAGGGAGCGATCAGACGGCGGGTATGCAGTGGCAGACTTCAGGAAAGTGCAGCCGGAGCTGGGGACAGTGGAAGATCTGGAGAATCTGGCAGAAAGCTGCCATAAGCAGGATATGAGCCTCTGTCTGGACTTTGTCATGAACCATACATCAGAAGATCATGAGTGGGCAAAGAGAGCCAGGGCTGGGGAGAAAGAGTATCAGGACCGGTATTTTTTCTATGACACTTGGGATATTCCGGCAGAGTATGAGAAGACGGTTCCACAGGTATTTCCCACCACGGCGCCGGGAAATTTTACGTGGCTGGAGGACTGCAAAAAGCATGTGCTGACTACTTTTTACCCCTATCAGTGGGATTTGGATTACAGGAATCCGGCGGTATTCAATGAAATGATGTATAATTTCCTGTTCTTTGCCAACTTGGGCGTGGACGTTATTCGGATTGATGCTGTGCCATATATCTGGAAGGAGCTGGGAACCAGCTGCCGGAATCTTCCTAAAGTACATACCATTGTCCGTATGATGCGTATGATTGGAGAGATTGTATGTCCGGGAATCCTGCTTCTGGGAGAGGTGGTGATGGAGCCGGCTAAAGTGGCGCCGTATTTTGGAACCGTGGAGAAGCCGGAGTGCCACATGCTGTACAATGTGACAACCATGGCTACCATCTGGCATACGGTTGCAGTGCAGGACATCAGGCTTTTAAGGAAGCAGCTGGACAGCGTGTATGCTCTGCCAAAGACCTACACTTTCCTCAATTATCTCCGGTGTCATGATGACATAGGCTGGGGGCTGGACTATGACCAGCTGGAGGAGTGGGATATGTTCCAGGCTCCTCACAAAAGATACCTCAATGACTTTTATCTCGGGAATGTGTGGGAGAGCTTCAGCAAAGGAGAATTGTATAATGATGACCCGGTGACTCAGGATGCCCGGTTTTGCGGAACCACTGCGTCTATGTGCGGAGTGGAGACAGCTTTGGAAAGCAAGGATAATGAGGCGCTGGAGCAGGCACTGCGCCTGGATTTGATGCTTCACGCATTTATGCTGCAGCAGGCAGGGATTCCAGTGATTTACAGCGGGGATGAGATTGGGCAGCTTAATGACTATTCTTATAAAAATGAACCAGAGAAGGCTGTAGATTCCCGGTATGTCCACCGTTCCCCATTCCGGTGGGATTTAGCGGAGCATGTGCAAAAGCCTGATACGGTTCAGGGCAGAATTTTTGAAGGGCTTAGAAAGCTGGAGACGATTCGCAGGGAACATGAAGCGTTTACGGCCAAGGCCCATGGGGAGACCATCGGATGGGAGGATGCGTCTGTTCTGGGAATTATGCGGACAGGCATGACAGAACGGATTACCGGGATTTATAACTTCAGCCGAAGCGAGAAAACCGTATCCTGGATCGGAGGAGGAAAGGATTTGCTGACCGGAGAAGACGGGGCAGCTGAGGGTTATGTTGTGCTGAAGCCATATGGGTTTATCTGGCTCAGGGAAGAACTGTAGGAAGACTGTAAAATACCAGATAAAGGTATCAGATAGATTGTTCTCTTAAGTATATTATTTTCCACTCTATCCACAATAAAACCATATATAAGATAACCATATGTTATGGAAGCAGGATAAGGTGGCGTCAATGCGGGAGAACAGAAAATTTAGAAAATGTGTGAAAATTCTGGGAGTCACAGCAGCAGTATATGCGGTGTTTCGTTTTCTGCTGCCTTTGGTGGCTCCCTTTGTGTTTGCGTGGCTGACGGCACTGCTGCTTAAGCCTTTGGCATACAGGCTGTCAGGGGCGTTCCGGGTTCAGTGGCGGGGGCGGTCTGTGGGGATACCGGTGGGGGCGGCAGGGCTTTTGGAGCTGGTGCTTCTTATGGGCATTGGAGGAATGCTGATTTATGCCGGCGGGCGGAAGCTTTGCCAGCAGGCGGTTATGTTGGCGGACAGGTTTCCCTGGTGGGTGGAGCAGCTGGATAAGCATTTGACGGCAGCCTGCCGTCAAGTAGAAGGGGCGCTGTCTCTTAAACGTGATACTATGGTCTGCGCAGCCAGGGATATGATACGAAGCCTGGCAGGAACAGTAAAGCATGGGGTCATGCCCTATGTTATGGGCAATTCGGTAAATCTTGCCAGAATTTGTGTGTGGTGCTGTGTGATTGCGGTACTGTATATGATTGGAGTCATGCTGTTTCTCCAGGAAATGGATGGGTGGAGAGAGAGGATGGAAGAGTCTGTCTATCAGGAGGAATTCTGCAGGATCAAAAAGTTGCTGTGTACTGTGGCAAATGCATATCTGCGCACTCAGGGAATCATTATGCTGCTGACTACGGCAGTATGCGTGGCAGGATTCTTTTTCATGGGGAATTCCTATTATATTCTGGCCGGGGTGGGAATTGGACTTCTGGATGCTCTCCCTGTGTTCGGCACTGGGACGGTTCTGATTCCGTGGGCAATACTGTGCTTTCTGAAAGGATGGTGGGGAAAAGGCGTTATGGTGTTTGGGCTCTACTTGGTATGCTACTTTCTGCGAGAAATACTGGAGGCCAGGCTTTTGGGGAGCCAGGTAGGGCTTACGCCTTTGGAAACACTGGCATCCATGTATGTGGGACTGCAGGTGTTTGGCATCTTCGGATTTCTTCTGGGGCCCCTGGGACTGCTGATTGTAAAAGAATTTGCCCTGGAGTAGATGAGAAAATGGTTGTATGGGCAGGGAAAAAACTATATAATGGAAAGAAAGGCAACCACATCTGATAAAAGAACGGGGAGAAGTCAAATGTTTACCTACGAGGAGATCATGAGCCTTAATGAACTGGAGATGAATGTGTATCAATATGTGCTGAAAAATAAGGAAAAGGCAGGCTACATGAAGATTCGGGAACTGGCAGAGGAGGCCCATGTGTCCACTACCACGGTTCTGCGGTTCTGTAAGAAGATGGGGTGCAGCGGGTATTCGGAATTTAAGGTTCAGCTAAAGCTGTATCTTGGCAGTCAGATTGAGCCGGAGACGGATGTGGATATCAGCAACCTGACAGACTATTTGAAGCGGTTTAAAACAGAGGAGTATATGAAGACCATTGATCAGGCAGTGGCGCTATTGAAGCAGTCTGCCATCATTATTTTTATCGGGGTAGGCACTTCCGGCATGCTGGCAAAATACGGTTCCAGATATTTTTCCAATGTAGGGTGGCTGTCCCTGTGTATTGACGACCCTTTTACACCAGTTTTCGGGGAACATGGGGAGGAGACTGCGGTGGTAGCCCTGTCTGTGTCCGGGGAGACGGAACAGGTGCTGAATATGGCCAATGGGCTGAAACTAAAAGGGTACAGGCTGGTTTCCATCACCAATACGCCTAACTGCACCCTTGCGCGGATGAGTGACTGCAATATTTCCTACTACATGCCGGTTAGAAAGACAGCCAGATATTTTAATATTACTCTCCAGGCGCCAGTGGTCACAATTCTTGAGATTTTAGGCAATAAGCTGTACTGTGTGGCTCCGCAGCGGCAGGATATGACGGCGGAAGCGGAGAAACTGTATGGGGAAGGGAAGGAGCAATAAGCGTCTTTGAAAAAGATTATAAGGGCAGGATACAGCTGCTTAAAACAGCGTGGAGACAAAAAACACGCTGTTTTTTTGATGTGACAATTTTTAATCGCTGTAATCTGTTTTATCTGTTGGTCAATGTGCTGACAAACGGTAATTTTTTGATTATAATTGGGACACAAAATAAACAAAATGCCGGAAAAGAGCAATGCCTTTTTGGAGATTCCGTACAGCAGATGGGAAAGAAAATTTCAAGACGGGCAGACAGACGGCAGAATAGGAGGGTTCAATATGGGTTTTATGGAAACCATGCAGGCGAAGATGGACGCCACATTAGTCCCTGTCGCCTCAAAACTTAACGGACAGCGGCATGTGGCTGCGGTACGGGATGCATTTACCTTGGCATTCCCGCTGACCCTGGCAGGCTCCATCATTACGCTGGTTAACTTTGCGGTGCTGTCACCGGATGGGTTTATTGCTAAGCTTCTTCATCTTGGGGCTTTGATTCCCAACCTGGCTGATTACCAGAAGATTTTTACGCCTATTTTAAATGGAACTACCAATATTATGTCTGTACTTATTGTGTTTTTGACAGCATACAAGCTGGCGGAGGCCAATGAGGGGGACAAGGTGCTGGCATCCCTGTGCGCCATAGGCACATTCTTTATCATTTACCCTGCCTATGTGGCCAGTGATGCAGGAAATGCCCTGCCTATGACGTTCATGGGAGCTCAGGGACTGTTTGTGGCTTTGATTGTGGGGCTTATGGTAGGAGAGCTGATTCCGAAAATGGCAAAGAATAAAAAGCTGTGCATCAAGATGCCGGATTCGGTGCCGCCGGCAGTGGCTCAGTCCTTTAATCTGGTTATCCCCATTATTATTGTGTTTGTGGGAGCTACTGTCATTAACTACATATTAGGATTTGTGGCAGAAGGCGGTATCCAGTACGTAATCTACAACAGTATCCAGACGCCTTTCAGATCTCTGGGAGGAAATATTGTGACGATTCTCATTTTTGTTGTGGCGCAGCAGTTCTTATGGCTTCTGGGTATCCACGGGCCGAATACTTTAAGCGCTATTCGTTCCGTTATGTTTGCGGAGCAGGGGGTTGCCAACCTGGCGTATTTCGGCACCAACGGAACCACTTTGGGATGTCCTTTCCCTCTTACCTGGGGCAGCATCAATGACGCTTTCGGCAACACAGGCGGTTCTGGTGCGACTCTGGGATTGATTATTGCCATTTTCCTGGTGGCACGCAAGGATAAGCAGCAGATGACCATCGGCAAGCTGGCTCTGGCTCCGGGATTGTTTAATATCAATGAGCCGCTGATGTTTGGTCTCCCTATTGTTATGAACCCCATTTACGTAATCCCCTTTATTTTAGCGCCGGTTTCTGGTAATATTATAGGGTATCTTTGCACAATGGTATTTAAGATTATTCCGCCGGTAACACTGGATGTGGGCTGGACCACACCTGGTTTTCTGATTCCGTTTTTAGGGTCTGGCGGAACCAATCCGCTGTCTCTGGTCATCGGTATTTTGTGTGTGGTGGTCAGCACCATCATTTACCTGCCGTTTGTCAGCGCAGCGGCAAAAGTAAATATGCGCAACGCAGCAGAGGAGGAGTAAAAAATGGCATTAAAAGAGGGGTTTTTATGGGGCGGCGCAGTAGCAGCTCACCAGCTGGAAGGGGGATACCTGGAAGGCGGCAAGGGGTTAAGTATTATGGATGTGACCACTGCAGGGGACAGGGTTACACGCAGACGGGTAACGGATACAATTGTTCCTGGTGAAAATTATCCAAACCATGAGGCGATTGATTTTTATCACCACTATAAAGAGGATATTAAACTGTTTGGGGAGATGGGATTTAAGTGTTTCCGCACCAGCATTGCGTGGACCAGGATTTTTCCCAACGGTGATGAGACAGAGCCTAATGAAGAAGGGCTTAAGTTCTATGATGATATGTTTGACGAATGCCATAAGTATGGCATAGAGCCGGTAATCACTCTGAGCCATTTTGAGATGCCGCTGCATCTTGTGAAGGAATACGGCGGATTCCGCAATAGGAAGTGCATTGACTTTTTCGTGCGGTTTGCGGTGACCTGCTTTAACCGGTATAAGGATAAAGTGAAATACTGGATGACCTTTAATGAGATTAACAATCAGGCTAATTACCAGGAAGAACTGTGCGTTTACGGCAACTCTGGCGTTCGCTACCAGGAAGGGGATAACCGGGAAGAGGTTATGTACCAGGCGGCCCACTATGAGTTGGTTGCCAGCGCTCTGGCGGTGAAGGCAGGTCATGAGATCAACCCGGATTTTCAGATCGGGTGTATGATCGCCATGTGTCCGATTTATCCGGCTACCTGCAAGCCGGAGGACATCCTGATGGCTGAGAAAGCTATGCAGAAGAGGTATTATTATACGGATGTGCATGTTCACGGCATTTATCCGGCTAATATTACCAGCCACTGGAAGAGAAAAGGATTTTCTATTGACTGCACGGATGAGGATTTGAAGGCTCTGAAAGAGGGCTGCGTGGATTATATCGGATTCAGCTACTACATGACCTTTGCCATTGAGCGCAAGGAGGCCAATACATGGTATGAGTATGATGAGGCCCATGATTTGGTGAAGAATCCTTATGTGAAGGCTTCTGACTGGGGATGGCAGATTGACCCTGTGGGCCTTCGGTATGCGCTGAACTGGTTTGCGGATCGGTATGCTGTGCCGCTGTTTATTGTAGAAAACGGCCTGGGGGCTTATGACAAGGTGGAAGAGGACGGAAGAATTGACGACAGCTACCGCATTGAGTATTTCAGGAAACATATTGAGCAGATGAAAAAGGCAGTGGAGGAAGACGGCGTAGATTTGATGGGGTATACGCCATGGGGATGCATTGACCTTGTAAGCGCCGGCACCGGCGAGATGGACAAACGGTACGGCTTCATCTATGTGGATAAGCATAATGACGGCACAGGGGATTTAAGCCGTAGGGCTAAGAAGTCGTTTTATTGGTATCAGCAGGTGATTCGGACTAACGGAGAGGATTTGTCTTAAAAGAGGAGATTGGGCAGACAGCCCATGGGGTGATTCATGATAAAAACCGGCAGCTGCAAAACTTAAAGTCTGAAGCAGGATTTTAGGTTTTGCAGCTGCCCACACATAGAAAAGGAGAAAGGACAGGCGATTATGGCAGATATAAAGAAGTGCCTTTGTATTGACGTAGGGGGAACGGCTATAAAACATGGAGTTATTGATTCCCAGCTGGATTTAAGCTGCAAAGGGGAGGTTGTCACACCTTATGAAGGTGTGGAAGCATACCTGGATGCTTTGGAGCAGATCTACAGACAGGCCCAGGATCAGGTTCAGGGTATTGCCATGTCGGTTCCAGGCGTTATTGACAGTGAAAACGGCATCTGCATCAGCGGAGGCAATCTGAGATTTATTCAAAATTATAATCTGGCGGAGGAACTGGGAAAAAGAGTGAATGTTCCGGTGTCAGTAATGAATGATGCCAAAAGCGCAGCCATGGCTGAGGCAAGATGGGGGGCTTTATCTGATTGCCGGGATGGTATCGTTATTGTTCTGGGAACAGGAATCGGCGGAGCGCTGATTAAGGACGGAAAAGTACATTTCGGAAAAAGCTTTGCAGCAGGAGAATTTAGCTTTATTTCATTAGGCGAAAACATGGATTCTATGGATGATACCTGGGCAGGACGGGCGGGAAATCCGCGGCTGCGCAAACTGGTGGCCAGTGCCAAAGGTATTGAAGATCCGGAGTCTATTACGGGATTTGACGTGTTTGCCTGGGCAGAGGAGAGGGACCCTCTGGTTCTTATGGCGCTTGAGCAGTTTACCCGGGGACTTGCTCATATGATTATTAATCTGCAGGTGATCTATGATCCGGACAGGTTTGCCATTGGGGGAGGCATCAGCAGACAGCCTCTTTTGCTGAAATATATTCAGAAGAATCTGGATTATTTCTACAGCCAGTTTAAATGGCCGGGACAGAGGGCAGATGTAACGACTTGTAAGTTTTTTAATGATGCCAATTTAATTGGGGCTTACAGCTATTTTCTCAGCCGATTTGAGGGGTAAGAATCTGGGCTGGCGTATGAAAAAGATAATTGACTATTTTTGGTTTTGAACACTCCTAGGCAGCAGGGGACGGATTGCCATCGGGCAGTCTGTCCCCTGCTGCCATAAGAAGGATTTTCTTCTTGACAATCCTCTGAATTTGGCGTAGAATCACCATACATCAACAGATTTACTGGCAATGAAAAGGACTATTAAGCTGACCATACTTTACAGAGAGAGAGTCTGAGGCTGAGAGATTCTCATGTCCCTGGAAGCCCAACCTGCCTTGGAGCCCCCCCGTGAAAGCAGGGCGTATTTCTGGCGTTAACAGAAAGAAAAGAGAACTGCCGGATATCCTTTATGAGATGGGCAGTTAATGAGGGTGGTACCGCCGGATTTTTGCAGTCATCTGGTCCCTTGCCGAATAAATGGCAGGGATCGGATGGCTTTTTTTGTGGAAACCTGTTTTCTGCCTGTAGTGTTTCAAATAAGAGAGAGGAGCATACGATTATGGCAAACGACAAAAAACTTGTAGAAGCGATTACTTCTATGGATGTGGACTTCGCCCAATGGTACACCGATGTGGTAAAGAAAGCGGAACTTTGTGACTATGCAAGCGTAAAGGGGTGCATGGTTATTAAGCCTGCAGGTTACGCCATATGGGAAAACATTCAGAAAGAGCTGGATAAGCGGTTTAAAGAAACAGGCGTGGAGAATGTATATATGCCTTTGTTTATTCCGGAAGGGCTTCTGGAAAAGGAGAAAGATCATGTAGAAGGTTTTGCCCCGGAGGTTGCATGGGTAACTCATGGCGGCCTGGAACCGCTGCAGGAGCGGATGTGCGTAAGACCCACATCAGAGACTCTGTTCTGTGACTTTTATGCAAAAGATATTCATTCTTACAGAGACCTGCCCAGATTGTATAATCAGTGGTGCTCTGTAGTAAGATGGGAAAAAACCACAAGGCCGTTCCTTCGTTCCAGAGAATTCCTGTGGCAGGAAGGGCATACTGCTCATGCCACTGCAGAAGAGGCACAGGAGAGAACCGAGCAGATGCTTAATGTGTATGCAGACTTTTGTGAAGAGATCCTGGCCATTCCAGTGATTCGGGGGCGCAAGACAGACAAGGAAAAGTTTGCAGGTGCAGAAGCCACTTACACCATTGAGGCGCTGATGCATGATGGAAAGGCTCTGCAGAGCGGAACCAGCCACAATTTCGGCGATGGGTTTGCAAAAGCGTTTGGCATTCAATTTGCCGATAAAGATAATACGTTAAAATACGTCCATCAGACCTCCTGGGGAATGACTACCCGCATGATCGGAGCTATTATCATGGTACACGGCGATGATAACGGATTAGTGCTGCCGCCTCGAATTGCGCCGGTTCAGATCATGGTGGTACCTGTGCAGCAGAAGAAAGAAGGGGTTCTTGACAAAGCGTTTGAGTTAAAAAGCCGCCTGAGTGTTTCCGGATTCCGGGTAAAAATAGATGATTCTGATAAAAGCCCAGGCTGGAAATTCAGTGACTGCGAGATGCGGGGGATTCCTCTCCGTGTGGAAATAGGCCCTAAAGATATGGAGAAAAACCAGGCTGTGCTGGTGCGCCGGGATACTCATGAGAAAATCACGGTTTCCCTGGATCAGCTGGAGACTGAGACAGGAAAACTTCTTGATGCCATTCAAAGCGACATGCTGGAAAAAGCAAGAGCCCACAGAGATGCCCACACGTATGAAGCGGCGGACTACGAGGAATTTGTAAAGACTATCAACGAGAAGCCGGGCTTTGTAAAAGCCATGTGGTGCGGCTGCCGGGAGTGCGAGGATAAAATTAAAGAGGATACCGGGGCAACATCCCGCTGCATGCCGCTTAAGCAGGAACAGCTGTCAGATACATGCATATGCTGCAAAAAGCCGGCTGCGAAAATGGTGTATTGGGGCCGGGCGTATTAATAAATTCAGGCACAAAAGATTCTCCATGGCGCAAAAGGAGGTGAACGGTCCATGGCAGCAGCTGGAAAATCATATTGCATACAAGTTCAGGCTCCCGATTCATCTGATACGCAGCAGAGGCTTTGCCTGTCCATTCCAAAGCAGGCAGAATATATAATAGAAAGATTGGAGGCAAACGGCTTTGAGGCCTATGTGGTAGGAGGCTGCGTCAGGGACAGCCTTCTTGGCAGAATCCCCGGAGACTGGGATATAACTACCCAGGCTTCTCCGCAGGAGGTGAAAGCCATATTTGGGAGGACTATTGATACAGGGATTGCCCATGGCACGGTGACAGTCATGAGAGGAAAAGAGGCTTATGAAGTTACCACTTACCGGATTGACGGTGAATACGAGGATGGCAGGCATCCAAAGAATGTATCGTTTACCTCTTGCCTGGAAGAAGACTTAATGCGCAGAGACTTTACCATTAATGCCATGGCTTACAGCCAGAGAACCGGACTGATCGACATCTTTGAAGGGGAGCGGGATCTTAAGGAAAAGAGGCTGCGCTGTGTGGGAAATCCCCATGACAGATTTAAGGAGGATGCGTTAAGAATCTTACGGGCTTTGCGGTTCAGCGCTCAGCTGGGGTTTGGGATTGAGCCGAAAACAAGGGAAGCTTTAAGAGATCTGGCCCCCAACCTGGGCTGCGTCAGCAAAGAGCGGATACAGACAGAACTGACGAAACTCCTTCTTTCTGCTAATCCAGATTACATTCGGATGGTTTTTGAGGACGGTCTTGCCCCCTGGATCTCAGAGAGCTTTGGACGGATAAAGAGGGACAGGGTTCAGGTAAGTCAAAACATTCCGGCAAGTGTGCCGCTGCGGTGGGCGGCTGTTTTGCGGTATGAGACAGAAGAAGCGGCCAGGGCTGTCCTAAAAGAACTGAAAATGGACAATGATACCATAGCCAGGGTAAAGATTTTGGTACACTGGTGGCAGCGCCCTATAGGAAGCGATGAAAAGGAAATCAGGAAAACCATGTCAGAGATGCCGGAAGATGCCTATGATGATCTGCTGGCAATGAAACAATCCTGCCAGGATATTCCGGAATCTCCAAAGGAGCTGGAGACAATCAGCCGCCTTACGGAACTTATACGCCGCCGGGGAGACTGTATCAGTTTAAAGACCCTGGCAGTGACAGGAAACGATCTTATAGGACAAGGAATGAAACCTGGAAAAGCCATAGGAAAGGCTTTGGGGACTTTGTTGGATACAGTTTTGGAAAACCCGGGAAATAACGAGAAAGAGAAACTTCTTGCCCAGCTTTACCATAAGGGCTATTTATAAAGGCCATACAGAAACCGCAAAAAAATCAACATAATCTGTCTGCCCCACTCATACCCTAGAAGTAGCTACAAAGAGGGCGTTTGGAGGGGTGGATGTGAACGAGAGACATTTGGAGGCTTTGGCGCAGTATGACCTGGCCGCTGACAGCGTGCGCAAAGGACGCAGCGGCTGGATCTGCGAGACCAGTCAGGGAACAATGCTTTTGCAGGAGTACCGCGGCACAATGAAACG
Organism: uncultured Hungatella sp.; assembly: GCA_949879025.1. GTDB lineage: Bacteria > Bacillota > Clostridia > Lachnospirales > Lachnospiraceae > UBA3402. The sequence goes on from CATLBO010000044.1 coordinate 15,554, forward strand.
CCTGGAGTTTGAGACTCAGGTTCTGGGACAGGTCAGGGATTGCGGTCTGCTCCTGGTTGATGATTATATCAGGACCACACAGGGGGAGCTTATTTCTCTTTCGGAAGATGGAACCAGGCATACGATGAAACATTGGTATACCGGGCGGGAGTGCAATATCAGGGATCAGAAAGAGATCAGGCAGGCTATAGAGAAGATTGCCCTTCTCCATCAGATTTTGAAAAAGATTGAGAGGCAGGAAGAGTGGAATCTGGGTTCTATTATGGTGGGGACAGCCAGGCAGGAGATGGAACGGCGGAGCCAGGAGCTTAGGCGTGCCAGGAATTATATGAAAAATAAGAGGAAGAAAACAGATTTTGAGCGGTGTGCCCTCAGCAACTTTTCCATGTTCTATCAACAGGCAAGGGAGGCAGGGGAAGGCATGGAGCGGTTAGAAAAACAACAGGAACATATTCCTCTTTTTCTCTGCCACGGGGATCTGGATCAGCATCATGTGCTGTTTGTACAGGAGGCTGGAGAGACGGATTCCAAAGGCGCAGTTATTGAATACCACAAGATGCACCTGGGCGATCAGATGACGGATCTCTACCATTTTATGAGGAAAGTCATGGAAAAGCATGAGTGGAGCCAGTCTCTGGGACAGGAGATGCTTTCAGCCTATGATAAGGTGATGCCCCTTGGAAAGCGGGACAGAGAAAGCCTGTATTATCTGTTTTTGTATCCTGAAAAATACTGGAAGCAGATTAATTTTTACATGAATGCCAACAAGGCATGGATTCCGGACAGGAATATGGAGAAGCTGAAGAACCTGGAAAGCCAGACTGAGCAGAGAAACCGATTTCTGTCCGTAATAAAATAAGAATCTTTCCTATTGTTTTTCTTCCCTTTTTTCGGGTTTTGAAGTATAATAGACTACAGCAAAAACGAAGGGAGAGTTACACCATGAAGGATTATAAGAAAATCTACGAGGAATGGCTGGCCAATCCATATTTTGATGAGGCAACTAAAGAAGAACTGCGTGCCATTGCAGACGATGAAAACGAGATTAAAGAGCGTTTTTATATGGATTTGGAATTCGGAACAGCCGGCCTTCGCGGAATTATCGGAGCGGGCATTAACCGCATGAATATTTATGTAGTGCGCAGAGCTACCCAGGGCCTTGCCAACTACATTATTAAGCAGGGCGGCGCAGCAAAGGGCGTAGCCATTGCCTATGATTCCCGTCGTATGTCCCCGGAATTTGCAGACGAAGCTGCCAGGACTCTGGCGGCCAACGGAATCATGGCTTATAAATTTGAAAGCCTGCGTCCGACTCCGGAGCTGTCTTTTGCAGTCCGCCAGCTTGGCTGCATCGCCGGCATCAATGTGACAGCCAGCCATAACCCGCCGGAGTATAACGGATACAAGGTATACTGGGAGGACGGCGCACAGTTCACGCCGCCTCACGACAAAGGCGTTACGGAGGAAGTTCTGGCTATTGAAGATCTGTCTACCGTAAAGACCATGAGCGCTTCCGATGCCAAGGCTGCAGGCCTTTATAAGGTAATCGGAGCTGAGATTGACGACAAATATATAGCTAATGTTAAAGCCCAGGTCGTAAACCAGGAAGCCATTGACAAGATGCAGGACAGCATTAAGATCGTGTACACCCCGCTTCATGGAACCGGCAACATTCCTGTAAGAAGAGTTCTGAAAGAAATCGGTTTCCAGCATGTATATGTAGTTCCTCAGCAGGAATTGCCTGACGGAGAGTTCCCAACCGTAAGCTATCCTAACCCAGAGGCAGAAGAGGCGTTTACCCTTGGCCTTGGCATGGCAAAAGAGCTGGATGCAGATCTGGTGCTGGCTACTGACCCGGATGCGGACCGTTTGGGAGTTTATGTTAAAGATACCAAGTCCGGCAGTTATATTCCGCTGACCGGCAATATGTCTGGTTCCCTTTTGTGCGAGTATGTTCTCAGCCAGAAAGCTGCCCAGAACCTGATTCCTGAAGACGGAGAAGTAGTAAAATCCATTGTAACCACCAATTTGGTAGATGCAGTTGCAGAAGGCTATAACTGCAGGCTGGTAGAATGTCTGACAGGCTTTAAGTGGATTGGACAGCAGATTCTGAAAGAAGAGAATACTGGTGTGGGACATTATATGTTCGGACTTGAGGAAAGCTATGGCTGCCTTATCGGAACCTACGCCCGTGACAAGGATGCCGTGTCTGCCAGCGTTGCACTGTGTGAAGCAGCGGCATATTATAAGACAAAGAACATGACTTTGTGGGATGCCATGGTGGCTATGTATGAAAAGTACGGATATTACAAGGATGCCGTGAAGTCTATTGGCCTGAAAGGCATTGAGGGACTGGCAAAGATTCAGAATATTATGGATACCCTGCGCAATAATACTCCTGCCAATGTGGGCGATTACCGTGTGGTATCGGCAAGGGACTATCAGCTGGATACCATTAAAGACATGGCTACAGGAGAAGTGAAGCCTACAGGCCTTCCTGCTTCTAATGTTCTTTACTATGATATGAACGACGGAGCCTGGATGTGCGTAAGACCTTCCGGAACAGAGCCGAAAATCAAGTTCTACTACGGCATAAAGGGAACTTCTCTGGAAGATGCCGATGCCAGATCTAAGGCTTTCGGAGAGGCTGTACAGGCCATGGTTGATTCAATGATGTAAATCTTCAGATGAGGACCCATGGAGAGAGACGATTACTTTGACAATGTGAAAGGTGCCCTGATTACGTTGGTGGTAATCGGGCACTTTTTACTGCCCATGGAAAGAACAAGGTTCGTGGGCAGCCTGATTAACATTATTTATCTGTTTCATATGCCCATGTTTGCCATGGTATCAGGGTACTTTGCCAAAAACATTTACAGACAGGGGAAATATCGTACTGATAAAGTAATTCGGCTGGTATGGCTGTATATACTGTTTAAGATTGCTGTAAATGTGACACAAAATCTTGCGGCAGGGATGCCGGTAACAGGACATATTGATTTTTTCCGGGAAGACGGGGCGCCTTGGTACCTTTTGGCCATGATCTGGTGGTATTTATCTATTCCGTGCATGGCAGAACTGAAGCCAGGCGTAGTCATGGGAATATGCCTGTGCCTGGGGATTTTAGGCGGATATCAGGAGTCGCTGGGCGATATTTTAGTCATGAGCCGGACAATGACATTTGCTCCTTTTTTCTATAGCGGATATTATTTAAAAAGAGGGCAGGTCCAGAAGTTTTTAGACAGCGGATATGGCTGGATATTTCTGACAGGGGCGTTTTGTATTGCAGCAGTAACAGCGGTGGGAACAAAATGGTTTTTAGAGCCATATATAGGGATCATATATGGAATGAATTATAGCAGGCTGGCTTTGGAGGCTTATGCCTGGGGAGGAATTGTAAGAATTATCTGCTATCTGTGGGGAACGGTTATGATTCTTGGAATGATGGCAGCAGTTCCCAGAAAACGGCAGTGGTGGACGTTCTTAGGAGAAAGGACTCTTCAGATTTACATTTTACATCGGCTGCTTCGGGATATGATGGAGTATTGGGGCTTTTACAGGATTTTTACATCAGCATATCGGCGGACCGTGGTGATGGTAATTGTTCTGGCAGTTTTGGCCGCCTTTGTTCTGGCAGCCCCGCAGATCACCAAAGGATTCCGGAAGATTCAGAAAATCCCGGATATCCTATATAAAAAATGGAGATCCGTTTAAAACAGCAGAAGGTTCAGATGCTCTGTGGAATGTCATAGGGCATCTGATTTGTTTTTTAGCCCATGCCGCAGCTCTTCCAGGGCATCTGCGAATTTCCTGGAAGAGGCTGTAGGATTTCCTGCTAAAAGACCTCTGCGATAAAAGGACATATTAGAGGACAGCTTTCTGCGGGAATCCTGCAGTTTTTGGGCGTGTTGGGACAACAGCCTGATCTGATCTTCAGTGGGGAGGCAGGATTCTTCATCTTCTGGGGGCATCTGTGCCGCAGCTTCTTCTCCTGGATTGGGCATGTGCCTTGGCATGGAACGTTCTTCCCATTTGACTGCCTTCATACGGACTTCATCTTTTAGCCTGGCAGCAATCTGGGCAGTATCTTCTTTTAGTTCCTCTGCCCGCTGCAGAGTATTATCCCGCAGTTCGGCGGCAAGAGAGGAGGTTTCAGCCTTCAGTTCCTTAACCCGGAGCCATGCATCCGCCTTTAATTCCTCCATGCGTTCATGAGCATCTGCTTTTAATTCTGCAGCCTGAAGACGGGCATCGCTTTTCATATCTTCCAGCTTCTGAGAGGCTTCAGCCTTCAGCAGTGCCAGCTGCAGATGCATTTCGTCCAGCTGCCCTTTCATGCGGGTCATGGCTTCCAGAACCTGCCCGAGAGCTAATGCTTCTCTGGTGGACTGAATGGCATCAGCCGCAAAGGCAATGCTTATGGTAATTAAAAGGAAAAACTCCACAAAAGGATTCATTGCCAATACAAATTCCGCAACAGGCCTGTGGATGACTTCAGTGAGAAAGATAGTTAAAAACCCCCATGCAATGGAAGAGGTAAGGCAGATATAGCCATTAATCTGAAACTGCTGATTGCTGTAGTCCCAGTACTTCATCTTAAAGAGCCGTTCCATCATATAACCTGTCACATATTCCAGTGCGGTGGCAGCCACTAGCCCTGAGAAATAGAGCAATACCAGATTGTCTTTTACAGGAAGAGATACCCACAGCATCATAACAGCCCCGGTTCCGTACAGCGGCAGCATGGGCAGGCGGAGAAAACCGCGGTTAACCAAATGCCGGGTTTTTAAGGATACATAAGAGGATTCAAAAATCCAGCCGAAAAAACAGTATATATAGAAAAAGGTAATCCAGTGATACCAGGAATATGTGTACATAGAAACCTCCAAAGCATAAGTAGCTTGTTTTATTTAATCATAACGGGTTCAAAACAATCCTGCAACGTTTTTATGCCCGCACCATTTGGAATTTATTTCTTATTATTACCGATTCGGTGGAAATTATTGCTTTCAGGCAGACTGAAAGGAGGACAGAAAAACGGCTCTGTCTGCACAGAGCCATTTTCATTAGGGAATGGTAGGTATATTTTAGGAAATTGTTTTAGGGGGGCCTGTCAGGGTTGCCCCTGACAGGTATGAGTATGAAAAAGCTTTGTGATTTCAAGTGGTTTACTTGAAACAAAGGCCCGTTATCCTTTCGAATAACGTATTTAAAGTATATAAGAAAATTGTGACAAAAGTGTGTACCGCGGATAAAATAAAGATAAAAAAAATAAAATAAAAAAAAAGCCTTTAAAAACCCCTGGAGATTGTATATAATAAAACCGATAATGTGGAATTATATGCATAAGAGCGCCCTTTTGCCAGAAAAAGGGGGCTTATCCATAGAAAAAGAGCCCCGGGACAAGCCCGCAGGGGATTATAAGAAGCCGGTAAGACAGGAGGAAGCAGACAGTATGTTAATGTCTAATGACATTGGAATCGATTTGGGTACAGCCAGTATTTTGGTATATATTAAAGGGAAAGGTGTAGTTTTAAAAGAGCCTTCCGTAGTGGCTATTGACCGTGACACTCAGAAGATTATTACATTCGGCGAAGAAGCCCGCCTTATGATAGGAAGGACTCCGGGCAATATTGTGGCTATCAGGCCTTTGCGGCAGGGGGTTATCTCTGATTATACGGTAACCGAAAAGATGCTGAAATATTTTATTACCAAAGCCATGGGCAAGAAGGCCTTGAGAAAGCCCAGAATTGCCGTATGCATACCCAGCGGTGCCACAGAAGTAGAGCGGAAAGCCGTGGAGGATGCCACATACCAGGCAGGAGCCAGGGATGTTTCCATTATAGAGGAACCAGTGGCTGCCGCTATCGGGGCAGGCATTGACATTTCCAAAGCCTGCGGCAACATGATTGTGGATATCGGAGGCGGAACAGCGGATATTGCTGTGATTTCCCTGGGAGGTCCCGTAGTAAGCACGTCCATTAAAGTGGCAGGGGACGATTTTGACGAGGCGCTGGTCCGTTACATGAGAAAAAAGCATAATCTCCTGATTGGAGAACGGACTGCTGAGGAGATTAAGATTAATATCGGAGCTGCTTACAAGCGGCCGGAAGTTCTCACCATGGAGGTAAGGGGAAGAAACCTGGTGACCGGGCTTCCTAAAACCATTGTGGTTACTTCCGACGAAACTCTTGAGGCGCTGCGGGAGCCTGCCATGCAGATTGTAGATGCTGTACACAATGTTCTGGAGAGGACTCCGCCGGAACTGGCTGCAGACATTTTTGACAGAGGGATTGTCCTTACAGGAGGAGGCTCCCTGCTTAGCGGTTTGGATGCGCTTATAGAGGAACGAACAGGCATCAGTACTATGATTGCGGAAGAGCCTCTGACAGCAGTGGCCATCGGAACAGGGAAATTTATTGAATTCTCCCATGGCGGGGACGCAAAAAGAGACTTTTAAGAGTGGGGAGCAATGGCAGCAGTAAGTGGATTTGTGGAAAAAATCAAATATCGCAATGAAGATAATGGCTACAGTGTGCTGGAGGTGTCTGCAGGCGGAGAGGATTATGTGCTTGTGGGCACATTTCCATACATAGGCGAAGGCGAGATGATTGAAGCCAGAGGAATAATGACTGAACATCCCGTTTACGGCGAGCAGCTGCAGGTAGAAAGCTATACCATCAAAACTCCGGAGGACAGCCAGGCCATGGAGCGATATCTGGGCTCTGGAGCCATTAAGGGAGTAAAAGCAGCTTTGGCGGCCAGGATTGTCCGGCGCTTTAAGGCGGATACATTCCGAATTATAGAGGAAGAGCCGGAGCGCCTTGCGGAGATCAAAGGAGTCAGCGAGAAGATGGCTATGTCCATAGCAAGCCAGATGGAAGCTAAAAAAGGAATGCGCCATGCCATGATGTTTCTTCAGCAATATGGTGTTTCCATGAATCTGTCCGCAAAGATTTATAAAGAATATGGTGACAGAATGTATGGAATCATCAAGGAGAATCCGTACCGTCTGGCAGACGATATTGCAGGCGTAGGGTTTAAGATGGCTGATGAAATAGCCCGCAAGGCAGGGATTGTGGCTGATTCTGATTATCGGATTAAGGCGGGGATTCTTTATACATTATATCAGGCCGCTGCCCAGGGCCATACATATCTGCCCCGGAAAGAACTGTTCAGCCAGGCATCGGAACTTTTAAAAGTAGAAGCAGGACAGATGGAAAAGTATCTGATGGATATGCAGATGGAAAAGCGGCTGGTTATAAAGCGCCCATCATCTGGACAGCCGGATCTGGACAAAGAGGAAATCTTGGATTCAGACGAAGAGGACAAGCTGAACGTCTTTGCATCCACATATTATTATATGGAATTGAACGTGGCCAGGATGCTTCATGATTTGAATATTAAAGGTCATGAACCTGAAGGAAATATACAGGAAAGACTCTCCCTGATTCAAAAGGAGGAGAAAATGGAGCTGGATCTTCTCCAGATTCAGGCAGTGGCAGAAGCCGTAAACAGCGGGCTTCTGATTATTACAGGAGGACCTGGAACAGGAAAGACCACCACGATTAATACGATTATCCGCTATTTTGAGGCAGAGGGGATGGAGATCCTTCTGGCAGCGCCTACAGGCAGAGCGGCAAAGCGGATGACCGAGGCTACAGGATATGAAGCCAGGACTATTCACCGGATGCTGGAATTAAGCGGCGTCCCTGGTGAAGGCGGAACCGTCAGCACCAGGTTTCAGAGGAATGAGGAGAACCCGCTGGAAGGAGATATTATTATTATTGATGAGATGTCCATGGTAGACATTTATCTGATGCAGTCTCTGCTAAAAGCGGTAACGGTGGGAACGAGGCTGATTTTGGTGGGGGATGTGAATCAGCTTCCATCTGTAGGCCCAGGCAATGTATTAAAGGATATGATTCATTCTGGAGCCTTTAACGTGGTAGAACTGACCCATATTTTCCGCCAGGCAGCAGAGAGTGATATTATTGTAAATGCCCACAAAATCAATGCAGGAGAGAAAGTAAACCTGGCCAAGCGCAGCCGTGACTTCCTTTTCATTAAACAGGATAATCCTGATACTATCATAAACGCCATGGTGACGCTGATGATGCGGAAACTTCCGGATTATGTCCATGCAAAACCACTGGATATTCAGATTATGACCCCTATGCGGAAAGGAGCCTTGGGGGTGGAGCGGCTAAACGAGATTCTTCAGTCTTCTTTAAACCCGCCGGATAAGGAAAAACCGGAAAAAGAGTCAGGGGGTATCCGATTCCGTTTAGGCGATAAAGTCATGCAGATAAAAAATAACTACCAGATTCCCTGGGAGATCCGCAATCAGTATGGGATTCCTTTGGAGACGGGTATGGGAGTATTTAACGGAGATACAGGGATTATCCGGGAGATGAACTTGTTTGCGGAAACGCTGACTGTGGAGTTTGACGAAGGAAAGATGGTGGAGTACAGCCTAAGACAGCTGGAAGAACTGGAATTGGCTTACGCCATTACCATTCATAAATCTCAGGGAAGCGAATACCCTGCAGTGATCATTCCGGTACACAGCGGGCCCAGAATGCTGCTGACCAAAAACCTGCTCTATACGGCGGTGACCAGGGCAAGGACCTGTGTCTGCCTGGTGGGCCTGCCGGAAATGTTTCAGGCTATGGCGGATAATACGGTGGAACAGAGACGCTACTGCGGGCTGCAGGAACGGATTCAGGAGATTATGCAGTGAAAGAATATATGATAAATCTTTTATTTCCGCGGCGCTGCCCTGTATGCGGGGAGATTGTGCAGCCCTTTGGCCAGCTGATCTGCCCAGGGTGTGTAAAGGAACTTTCGCCGGTGCAGCCACCGGCCTGTAAAAAGTGCGGAAAAGAAGTGGAAAGCAGTACAATGGAATACTGCTATGACTGTGCCAGGCATAAGAGAGCTTTCCGGCAGAACTTTGCTCTTCTTAATTATAATGGGGCCGCAAGCCGCTCCATGTCGGCTATTAAATATAAGGGACGGAGGGAATATCTGGATTTTTACAGCCAGGCTGTATGCAGAAGGCTGGGAAAGACCATCAGGCGGATTTCTCCGGATGCCATAGTTCCGGTACCTATCCATCGATCCCGAAGGCGCATCAGAGGATTCAACCAGGCAGAGCTTCTGGCGCAGGAAATCGGCGGACAGCTGGGAATTCCTGTCTGCTCCAAGGGGCTGAAAAGAGTAAAAAAGACACTGCCTCAAAAAGAACTGAACCCGCAGGAGCGCCTTCGGAACCTGCAGCAGGCCTTTGTACCCGGGGTTTTGTCTCAGGAGGTTAGAACGGTTCTTTTGGTTGATGACATTTATACCACAGGAAGCACCATGGAGGCCTGCGCCTGCGCATTGAAATCCATGGGAGTGGAAAACGTGTACGGCCTGACCCTGTGCGTGGGGCATAACAGTTAAAAAAAAGATTGACGTTTGTTTCCATCTGTGATATAGTGACAGAGCGAATGGAAGAACAGAGGTCTTTTTTTTATGCTCAAAAATATGATTGTCCAGAGAGAGAAGGCCGCACAAACAACGAAATTTGAAAGTGGAGGTGGAAGTCGTGCGCACAAGAATTACACTGGCATGTACGGAATGCAAACAACGTAATTATAACATGACGAAGGATAAGAAGACCCATCCTGACAGAATGGAAACGAAAAAGTACTGCAGATTCTGCAAAACACACACTTTGCACAAGGAAACGAAGTAATCAGGTTTAGTAAAGGATGTGAAAATATGGCAGAAACAGCAAGCAAGGAAAAAGAAAAAAAGAGCTTTTTCAAAGGTTTAAAAGCTGAGTTTGGTAAGGTCATCTGGCCTACCAGGGAAATGGTAGGAAGAGAGACTGCTGTTGTGGTAGCCTGTTCCGTAGTGCTTGGCTTGATTATCGCACTTCTGGATCTGATTATTAAGTTCGGTCTTAGTTTTATTTTATAAGGGCAAAGGTGAACGTATGGCAGAGGCAAACTGGTATGTGGTCCATACCTATTCAGGCTATGAAAACAAGGTAAAGGTCGATATTGAAAAGACGATTGAGAACCGGAACCTGCAGGATCAGATTCTGGAGGTGGCTGTTCCCATGCAGGCGGTAGTCGAGATTAAAAACGGAGTGGAAAAGGCAGCGGACAAGAAGCTGTTTCCAGGTTACGTGCTGATTCATATGGTTATGAACGATGATACTTGGTATGTGGTCAGAAACACCCGCGGCGTTACAGGTTTCGTAGGTCCCGGCTCCAAGCCTGTCCCTCTTTCAGTGGAGGAGATGGCAAGTCTGAACTTTAAGATCCCTGAGGTGGTTGTAGACTTTGAGGTGGGCGACATGGTAGTGGTAACTGCCGGCGCATGGAAAGATACGGTTGGCGCCATTAAGTCCATCAACGAAACAAAAAAGACCGTTACCATCAGCGTAGAAATGTTCGTTGGCCGTGAAACACCGGTTGAACTCGGCTTTAAAGAAGTGAAAAAGATGTAACTGAAAGCAACAAGTGGGAGGGACATCCCCCGACAATACCACATTATTAGGAGGTGCCTAATTATGGCAAAGAAAGTAACAGGTTATATTAAATTGCAGATCCCGGCAGGAAAGGCTACACCGGCTCCGCCAGTAGGCCCGGCTCTTGGACAGCACGGCGTAAATATCGTACAGTTTACCAAGGAGTTTAATGCAAGGACGGCTGACCAAGGCGACATGATCATCCCTGTAGTTATTACCGTATATGCAGACAGGAGCTTCACCTTTATCACCAAGACTCCGCCGGCTGCAGTGCTGCTTAAGAAAGCCTGTAAGATTAAATCCGGTTCTGCGACTCCCAACAAGGCAAAGGTAGCCACCATACCTAAGGCAGAACTCCAGAAAATTGCGGAACTTAAAATGCCTGATTTGAATGCGGCAAGCCTTGAGGCGGCTATGAGCATGATCGCAGGCACAGCAAGGAGCATGGGAATCACCGTTGAGGAATAAACCGGACACACCCAGACCGTGGGAGGGCAATCCCCGACAATACCACTAGGAGGTTATGAAAATGAAAAGAGGAAAAAGATATGTAGAGGCGGCTAAATTAGTAGACCGCACTACTCTTTATGATGCAGCAGATGCTATTGCACTGGTAAAGAAGGCGGCAGCTGCAAAATTTGACGAGACTGTTGAACTCCATATCAGAACCGGATGTGACGGGCGTCACGCAGACCAGCAGATTCGCGGAGCAGTAGTTCTGCCTCACGGAACCGGTAAGACCGTAAGGATTCTGGTATTCGCAAAAGGCGCTAAGGCTGACGAGGCAGAGGCGGCAGGTGCTGACTATGTAGGAGCCGAGGAACTGATTCCGAAGATTCAGAATGAAGGATGGCTGGATTTCGACGTTGTTGTGGCTACCCCGGACATGATGGGTGTTGTAGGCCGTCTGGGCCGCGTGCTGGGTCCCAAGGGCCTGATGCCGAACCCAAAAGCCGGTACCGTAACCATGGATGTGACCAAAGCTATCAACGAGATTAAAGCAGGTAAGATTGAGTACAGGCTTGACAGAACCAATATTATCCACGTGCCAGTAGGAAAAGCTTCTTTCACAGAAGAACAGTTGGCGGACAACTTCCAGACGCTTATGGATGCCATCATCAAGGCAAAACCAAGCACCTTAAAAGGCGTATACCTTAAGAGC
>CATLBO010000045.1 GCA_949879025.1 uncultured Hungatella sp.
TAACATCCCAAAAAACTTGTGCGTCCATTTATTGTCCCCGTAGATTTAATCTGTCACTTTCTAACGAACCCAAGGTTATCACATGAGGCTGAGCTTTCCGGGGAATCCAATTCCATAAGCAGCCAGAAAAGAATCCTTGAAGCCTATGCCAAACAGAACGGCTTTACGAATCTGAAATGGTACACGGAAATGTAAATTGAAAATTTGATACAAAGAGCAGGAATAGAATCGCTAAAAGCCTACTAAAATAAAGGTATCTGACAATATCTCCAGATGCCTTTTCTTTTTGTTTGTGAATTTGTAGTTGCGGGAAAGCGGAGAGGTGCGTGAACCCTCCCCATATAAACTTGAACCCCCTTGAGGTAAAATCAAAATGTATTAAATTGAAGTTTTTATGCCCTGGCTCTAATCCCACTGAAAAAATTGACTGCGGACGATATATCTTCATCATTTGGATGCCCTTTTGCAATGCCTCCAACGAGTTTAAAGGGACCAAATGTATCAAATCCGAGACAAGCATGGCAGCCTTGTATTTTTGATTTTTTGGATTCAGCAATCTGTTTAATTGCATCTACGTAGTTCTTGCGTTTTACTCCGCAGGTATAGAGAAAGAATACCTTTTTATTTTGAGGAAGATTAACCTTTGCCCATTTCAGGATACTTTCATGAAATTTTTGGTAGTAGATGCCAGAAGCAAAACCAATCATGTCATAATCAGAACAGTCGGTTACAGTTGCGGCAGAGACACCAACGGCTGTAACATTTCCTTGTGCCACAATTGCATCTACCAGTCTTTTTGTGTTCCCATGATGGCTTGAGTAGTAAAGAATTAAAGTTTTCATTTTTCGTCCTCCTTGTAAGTAATTTCAATGCAGAATTTACTGCCATCTGAATTTGTTTAGAGATTCTATCTGGTTTTGCAATTTTGTTTTATCCCCTTCTCTGAGATTTCGGATTTGCCAAATATTTAGTCAAAGCAAAAGGCATGTGTCAATGCATATGCCTTTTGTTCTGGCTATTTACTTTCTGCTACCAGGTTGGAACCTATGGCTATTCCTCCATCTTTTCTTTTAGCCATTGTTCGAAATCACCATCTGGATTCCATTCAGAATATACACTTTTCATATTTTCAAGGGTAACTTTTGTGTGTGGATGGTCAATTCCTAGTCTACACAAAAAAACATTATATGCCTTGCAGTAATAATTAATTGCTTTCTCATACCTCTCCTGACTTTTATACAAATAACCTAAATTATAGCCGTTGATGGATGTCCCTCTCCCAGCACGCTTTCATGTATCCCAAGGCTCTTCTCATACAGCCTCTCCGCTTTCCCATATTCTCCCTGTCTCGCATGCACTCCTGCAAGATTGTTATAACTGGCGGCCGTAAATGGATGCTCCTCTCCCAGCACTCTCTCACTTATCCCAAGGGCCTTTTCATACAGCCTCTCTGCTTTTCCATACTCTCCCTGGCTCGCATACACATATGCCAGGTTGTTATAACTGGCGGCTGTATCTGGATGCTCCTCTCCCAGCACTCTCTCACGTATCTCAATGGCCTTCTCATACAGCCTCTCCGCTTTCCCATACTCTCCCTGTCTCGCATGCACTCCTGCAAGATTGTTATAACTGGCAGCTGTATCCGGATGTTCCTCTCCCAGCACTCTCTCACTTATCTCAAGAGCCTTCCTATACAGCTCTCGGGCTTTCCCATATTCTGCTATGTACTGCAATAAGTATGCAAGAGTAGCTATAATATCAACCTGTTCCGAACCATCTCCCATATAGACTTTTTTTATAATATTTTCTGCGAAAGAAATATACTGTTGACATTCCAAAGGTGAACCATTTTCCGGTATCTCAAGATACCTTTTACATGCCTTTATGAGTCCAGTGTGCTTCTGAAACCCCGGCCTGTTTTTTTTATAAATAAACTGCGCAAGCACCGGATGCAGGACATAGCTTTCCTGCTCTATATCAAACTGCAGCCATCCCTTTTCATACAAGCCTATCAAAATATCGTCATCTTCGTCTGCCCCAGCATCCGCAAGCAACCATTCGTTACATATTTCTACCTTTAAAGGTATATATGGAAATACAGAAAATGCCTCCAAAATATTCTGCTCTGCCTCCGTTAACTCAGACAAATCATACAGTATCTCGTAAGATTCCTGGATATTGATAAGTTTTCCATCCTTATGGAATTCCAGATAAAAGCCATTTTCTTCCAGTTTCTCACGCAGCTTTTTCACTGACCACATTTTTGTCCTCGCCAAATGTGCCAGATACTCCACTGTAATAGTATGCCTTCCAGCCAGGCTCTTTATGACATACTCCAGATCTTCAGCCTCCTCTGGATTTACCTTTTTCTCGCTCCCCTTAAACCGAATTTTCCAATAGATTTCTTTACACTGCTCCATTCCAAGGAATCCAATCTGGCATGGCTCAAATTCATCCCCAAAGGATGTCTGCCTGGAAGTCAAGACAATCGCTCCAGGAATCCCCTTTAACTTTTGCAAATCAGGATCAGCACTTATGGGCTTGTCCACATTATCTACAAACAACAGCAGTTTCCCTCCTGCTGCCAGATGCTTCAATTCCATCCAGGCTGCTTCCTGATTCTGCTCTGGGCTGTCCTGCCGTTTAAACTTCAAGCAGTTCTGCAGACTGCTGCCCATGTCCTCATTATACTCAATATAGCCGATATGCTGGAAAGGGCCTTTTTCATCCTCCGCATGCTTATTCAGGTATTCCTCAAACAGCTTCCTGCAGATGTGGGTCTTCCCAATCCCGCCCATGCCGCTTACCAGAACCGACTTTCTCCCAGCTTCTATCCTCCAGCACAAATCCTGCAGTTCTGTCTCCCGGCCAGTAAAATAGGACACTGGCTTTACATTTGCATTATGGGTGACAACAAACTCTCGCTCAGAATCCTGAAATAGTATAATATTCACACTAAAATTATCACGCCCGACAAAATCACCATGAATCTCGCTATCTTTGAGCCTATTTACGTTTTCCGGTCCCATTTATACTATCTCTCCCCACATATGAGCCATGAATCTCACTCTTTAAAACTTTATTCACAGTTTTAGAACGATCATCCACATTGCCGCTGTTGACCGTCTGCGAAATCTTGACCACCTTGCCCGCCGTAAAGATAGATACTAACAGCCCCGCTATGGAGCATACCCCGCAAATGATATTAAATAAATCCATTTTTCTGTTCCCCCTTTGTCATTTCTTATCTGCCGCTATTATAATATCAGCCATACCCATAAGCAACCAACTTCCACCGCAAAATTGGAAAAATCCCACCGTCCCATATTCAGCAAGCTCTCTTCTATGCCTTCCAATTTGCCCTAGATTCCCCTTTTACCCTCTCAATGATAAAATACCGTCTGGATAGGCGTAACGGACATAGAACTGGAATTGTTTTCGGTGGGGAGATGCGCTATACTTGAACCCAGTACGCAGGCTTGACGACGCAGGATGTTTTTAGGAAAAGTCTCCCGAAGTGAACAATAAGATATAGAGCAGGAGGGATGATGGCAAATAATATTACAGATATTTTTCTTATGGATTTTCTTCTCATTCTCCGTTTTCTGCCCTGTTATACTCTCTGGCAAACCGGAAATCATAGATGCCTTACATATACTCTTGAATCTTCTCCATGCACATCTTTCATCATCTCAAAAAACTCATACCCATATTTCTCATATAGCCCATTATGATTTGTTGAAATAGAAATACTATTTATATAACTATACCATAGTTTGTGCAGTTCCAAAAGCAGAATAATTATTCGTTATATTCAGGCTGGAACGCGATACAAACCGCTGTAGTGTCCACTGCCAGAAGCCGGAATCTCTGGAATCTCTCACTGTCAACACATTCTCCATCGAAGCCCATGAAAATATCTCGGAACACATTGTCAAGAATCTGTACCCGATGCTGTGACAATGTGCCTCGTTGTTGCCTGTACGCACTCAGGACTTTAACCCGTTAGAAACGTGTGCCGCTGAGCGCACAGCAAAGCAGAGCCTGCCGCGGCTGTTTACGCCGCAGCAGGCTCTGCGAAAATTCTATCATATACTCAAAATGCCGCCTTATAAAAAACCCCATGGTAATTTTCTTTATCTGTGTTCCTCCTCAATACACACAGAATCTCCCTCTTTCAAAACCTGCTGAAACATGCCGGGAGCATTGTTTACCGTCAGCTTGACCACCCCTCGGGGCCGTTCTAAGTCAATGCCGGAATATTGTATCATATCCATAAGATAATAAGGTCTGCCATCCTCTTTGACAGGCAGTTCAATCCGGGAACCGTTAAGCCTGAATACAACTGTGCTCTTTAAAATCACAGGCGGCTCTTCTTCCGGTTCCGGCAGTTCTTCCTCTGCCCTATCCGGTTCATAGTCTTCATCTTCCTTCAGGGAATCTGCCAGCACAGTATCCTCTATGGATATCTCATCTTGATCATAGGACTCCTGGCTGCTCTCCTCCGTGGATTCAGGCAGGCTTGTCTCCTTTTCTTCCCCCATCATAGGCGTAATCTTTGTTCCAAACCGCCCCAGCCTTTCCAGAGCTGATCCGGAATGCCATTCTTCTGTATTTCTCTCTGTATTTCTATTTTCCAGGCTGGGAGCCCCTTCCCTTTCTTCTGGGGTTTTTGCAGACATGCTGCCCTTTGGCAATGCCTCTGCTTCCCATTCCTTGCCTCCTGCCGCCTGCTCTGGCTGCACCGTATTCATCCCATCCGGCAGCGATGCCGCAAAGACAGATTCCTCGCTGCCTGTCTTTGCCGCCGGAGCCCCTTCCTCCATTTCCTTATTCTCAGCCTCAACGCTGTCTTTGCTCTCCGCCTTGGCCTCTTCTGTTTCCCTGCTGTCCTTAGCTTCAGCTTCCGCTGCCTCAGCCTTGTCCGTCTCCTCCTTCACTTCCGCCCTTTTAGGAAGTATCATATGGATCACGTCACCGCTTTTCAAAGGGGTCTTAAGCGGCACATGAATTCCGTTCAGCGTAATATCCACACAGTCTGCAGCTCCGTCAATATCACCCAGGCAGGCTTTTGCCCCAATGCCCGGAACTGCAGGAACAAAGTCAATGGAATCTCCTGCATGGATAATATCTGAAAGCTTCCCTTCTCTCTGGTTAATCAGCAAAGTAGCCGGCTCTGAAGCGCCGCCGTAAAAAATCTTCCTGGTTCCGTTGACAATGACCACCAGGTTCTGTCCGGCTCTGCCCAGAAGATCCCTGAAATTATACCCGTTCATCATCAAAAGATTCAGCGCAGTAAAGCTGCCGCTTCGGAACAGTTTGGCAGGTTTATTGTTCAGAATCACACGAAAGCTGTCATTGATCATGTTCAATCCTGAGGAGACAGCGATTCCCAGAGGCGTAGCGTACTCCGGATTATTCAAATCGTATTCCTCAGAATACGCATTGGCATTAAAATAATTCCCTGCAATGGCAACCCTGCCTGGAGCCATACCCAATGCAGCCGTAAGCCCCTCCTTAAGTCCTGCCAGCTTGCTTCCGCCTCCTGCCAGAAACAGAGCCGATGGAGCGGTGCCGTTAATCTCCATGACCTTGTTTGCAATCTCTTTGCATAAAATGCCGGAAGTGCCCTGAATGCACTGAAAAATCTCATCTCTGGAAACCATGTAATCCATTCCCAGTATATCCTTAAAAGAAATCTCTTCCTCTGTATCCAGCCTGGCCTTAATGTTTTCCGCCGTGGAAAAGTCCACCAGATACTGCTTCATAATGGTTTCCGTAATCTCATCCCCGGCTACAGTCGCCATGGTGTATCCCGTAATGCTCCCTCCGGTACATGCCGCAATATCCGACGTCCCTGCCCCGATGTCTACCAGCACCAGATTCAAAAGACGGATATTTTCCGGAATAGCCGCATTAATGGCTGCAATAGGCTCCAGAGTCAGGCTTGCAACCTCCAGGCCTATTTTGTTCATGGTTGTGTACAGGCTTTCCACCACTTCGCTGGGCAGAAATGTTGCAATCAGATCCACTTTCACCTGCTTGCCCCGATGGTCTTTCAGATTGGATATGGTATACTCATCCAGAAAATACTGGCATACTGTATATCCTACCAGATAAAACCGGCGGGAATCTTCCGCCTCCTCATTTTCTGCGTCAAAAGCCTCCTCCGCCCTGGTAATGGCTCCGGCTTCCAGACGGCTGATGATCTCGTCGTCAATCAGCTGGGAGCCTGAAAGTTCCAGCTCATATTCTGCCCGCTTCGTCCGAAGGGCCCGCCCGGCGGCGGCCACGCACACTCTGGACAATTTGATGCCAGTCTTTTGCTCCAGCCGTCTCTTTACTTTTCCGGCCAGGGCAGCCACCTTTTCAATATTTTCGATCTGCCCGTCGATCATCGCCCGTTCTGTGTGCTCTTCCTTTTCCACTGCAATAATATTGATCCTGCCGTCAACAGCCTCGCCTACCATGCCGATAATGCTTCTGGTGCCGATATCCATGGCAAGCACTGTCTGGTTATCCTGCTCCTTTGCCTCCTGCCGTGCCTCAGTGCGGTTCCTTGGCTGGGGCTTTGTCTTTGACTGTGCTTTTGGCTGCTCCTTTTCCTGCTCCTGAATCTGTGTCTTCTTGGCTTGTCCTCTGGCCATGATTCCCTCCTGAAATTAAACTGAACAGTCACCTGTGTTTATATAGTATAATATAGAAACGTACCTCTTGTCAGCAGTATACGTTTTTGTGTTTTAGCCCTTTATTCTTCTCGTTGAATTGAGTGATTCCTTTGATTATTGTCTTGTCTATCATACCACTCATTGGTGAATTCTGCAATATTTTCGCACAGGTTATTATGACAGCAGGTACGCCGCCGCATGGATGCGGCAGCGTACCTGTTCTTCTTAAATCATATGCTTTCTACGTTCAATAACATATTATTTCCAGTATTCTATGTTTAAAAATCCCGGTCCGGCATTATTTCCTTTGCCTTCCTTTTCCCATTTGTCCAGTGCATAATAACGATTAGAATCATTAAGCCAATATCCCACATCCATGGTTGCAAACCCATCAGAAGATACGTTTCCCTCATAGCCTGTATAAGCCGCTGCTGCAGATTTTTTCTACTTCCTCACCTGCCCGTTGCCATAGATCACATACTTGGTGCTGGTCAGCGCCAAAAGTCCCATAGGCCCTCTGGCATGAAGCTTCTGGGTGCTGATGCCGATCTCCGCTCCAAATCCGAATTCAAATCCGTCTGTAAACCTGGTGGAGGCGTTAACATACACTGCCGCCGCATCCACCTCATCCAGAAACCTTTGGGCATTGCTGTAATCCGAGGTAACAATAGTTTCCGAGTGGCCCGTATTATACTTATTAATATGGCCTATTGCCTCCTGCACAGAATCCACGATTTTTAAGGATACCATATAATCCAAATACTCAGTTCCCCAGTCTTCCTCTGCTGCCGCTGCAAACCGGGGCACGATCTGCCTGGCCTTTTCGTCAGCTCTTACTTCCACCTGATATCTGTCAAGCATGTTTTTAAGCTTCGGCAAAAATGCTTCTGCTATCCTGTCATGGACTAGCAGGGATTCGCAGGCATTGCACACCCCGATTCTCTGGGTCTTGGCATTCTCAATAATATTCAGGGCCATTGTAAAGTCCGCTGACTCATCCACAAACACATGGCAGTTTCCCGTCCCGGTTTCGATCACCGGCACCGTGCTGTTTTCCACCACTGCTTTTATAAGCCCTGCGCCTCCTCTTGGAATCAGCACATCCAGATAGCTTAAGCACATAAACTGCTTCGCACTCTCCCTGTCTGTGCTCTCAATAAGCTGAACCGCTGTCTTTGGAATCCCCCCTTTATCAAGCCCCTCTCTAATACACTTCACAATGACAGCGTTAGATTTTAAGGCGTCGCTTCCGCCCTTTAAGATCACTGCATTTCCCGTCTTAAAGCACAGCCCGAAGGCATCTGCCGTTACGTTGGGCCTGGCCTCGTATATCATTCCCACAACCCCGAGAGGAACTCTCTTCTGCCCTATTAAAAGCCCGTTTGGCCTTTGTTTCATGGAAATAACTTCTCCTATGGGATCTTCCAGGCCCGCTACCTGCAAAAGCCCGTCTGCCATTCCCTGAATCCTGTCCTCGTTCAGCATCAGTCTGTCCACAAGTCCCGGGGCCATCCCTTTTTCCTTTGCTGCCCGCACATCTTCTCTATTGGCCTTAAGAATCTCTTCTTTCCCGTCTAAAAGCGCCTCTGCAGCCAGCCGAAGCCCCCGGTCTTTTATCTCCGTTCCAAAGTGCCCAAGCGCCAGAGCCGCCTCTCTGGCTGCCTTCCCCATTTTTTCCAATTCCGCTATCATCTCATTATCTTCCTTCCTGCTGTCAGACCTCTTTGATTTTTCCGTATTTCCTGCCAAGATTCGTAATGGTTCCATCTGCTTCCTGGATCGAAATATTATTCAGGTTAGAACGCATATTTGTCCTGATGGCCTCTATATATTTCCTTCGGAGCATCTGCTGCTCTTCTTTCTCCTCCTGGCTTAACCCTTCATTCTGAGACTTATGGTACAGTTCATTAATTCTGTCAATCATTTCCTGAGTAATCATGCCATTCTCCTTTTTGCCATCCTGTTGGTTTCCATTTCTTCACCCTGCCGGATAAATCCAGCCGGATTCTCCATGGTCTGGTCTTTGGGCCATCCCTTTTGATGCCATTGCCCATAGCCTGGCCGCCTTCTCAATATTCATTGCTTAAATAATGCATCAGGTCAAAGTCCATATTCCTATGGGCAATAAACAGCGTCCCTGTTTCTTCTCCGGCAATGATCCTATGGATCACCTCCACTTTATCCCCATTGGCAATAACCATATCAGACCCGCTGTCCGTGGCGATCCTGGCTGCCGCCAGCTTTGCCGCCATTCCCCCTGTTCCCACGTCGCTTCCTGATTCCGCCTTCCCCATTTCCATAAGTTCCGGCGTGATCTCAGGTACCAGGCTGATAAACTCTGCCTCCTTGTTTTTTCTCGGATCATCGGAATATAAGCCGTCAATATCCGACAGCAGTATCAGCAGATCCGCCCCGATAAGGGCGGCCACAATGGCTGAAAGCCTGTCATTATCCCCAAAATTGTCCACCAATGGAATCTCTGACGTGGATACGGTATCATTTTCATTTACAATAGGCACTGTCCCCAGAATCAGCAGCTCATCAAAGGTATTCTGGGCATTGTATCTGGACCCGTCATGAACCATGGTATCTTTTGTCAGAAGCACCTGTGCCGCCACCTGATTATACTCTGCAAACAGCTTCTGATATACCATCATCAGCCTTGCCTGCCCTACAGCTGCGAATGCCTGTTTCTGAGCCAGCCGCTCAGGCCTTTTCTTACAATGAAGCGCTTGTCTTCCTGCCGCAATGGCTCCCGACGAAACCAGCACCACTTCTTTCCCGGAACCTTTCAGATCGCAAATAATCCGGATCAGCTGTTCAATCTTGAACAAGTTCAAGTCTCCAGACTGAGGGTGAGTCAGAGAAGAAGATCCAATCTTAATTACAATCCGTTTCTTATCTTTCAGCTGCTGTCTTTCTCCATGTTCTGCTGTATCCATTGCCATAACCATTTCCTTCCATAACCCTTCCGCTTTTCTATTCTTATTGTGTCAAACCTTCTGATCTGCTGCAGGAAAATATATAATGCGGCATATCAACCCCTCTGAAATGTTTTATAAACGTGCCAGCCTGTACCATTCCGTTTCTTCTGGCTACGTTCTGGGATGCGGTATTGGTGTCCCGGATGATCGAAAAGACTTCATCCATATGCAGCACCTTAAACGCATAGTCTTTACAAGCCCTTGCCGCCTCTGCAGCATACCCTTTATGCCAATATTTTTTCTGAAATAAATATCCGATTTCCGGTACCCGTCTTCCCGGAATATTCTGCATGGTTAATCCGCACTGGCCTATCAGTTCACCATTTTCCTTTAAAATCACCGCACACAGGCCGAATCCGTCATCTTCGTACCGCTTAAGCTGCCGCTGCAGCCAGATGTGCACCTCCTCATCTGTAAATGGGCCTTCATAAGCATACATAACCTCTTCGTCCTGTAAAATCTTACACAGATCATCATAATCCGACAAAACCATTTTCCTTAAGATCAATCGTTCTGTCTCAGCAAATACATCCTTTTCTGCCATATCTTCCCCTCCTTCTGCTGTTCTGCAAATAATCTGGCATCCCGGGATTTTCCCTATTTCGGCGGTGCATAGGTTTGGCCAATGGCCTCAGCCACCCTGATTCCGTCCATTGCTGCCGAGGTGATTCCTCCTGCATAGCCTGCTCCTTCACCGCAGGGATACAGCCCCCGTATCTGGCTCTGCAGGCCTTCGTCCCGGTGAATCCGAACCGGAGAAGATGTGCGGCTCTCCACTCCCGCCAAGATGCTGTCATACCGGGAGAACCCTTTTATCTTCCCCTCAAACTGTTCCACCCCTTCTATGAAAGGCAAAGACAGACATTCGGGCATTACACTCCGCAGGTTGCCAAACTGATACCGCCCTTTTATCTCAGGCTCCACATCTCCAAACGCTTTGGAGCAGACGCCCTTTTTAAAGTCTCCGTAAAGCTGCACCGGTATCTTTCCTTCCCCGCAGGCATATGCCAGTCTTTCCAGCTTTTGCTGAAATTCCACTCCGGCAAGAGGTGAAGCATCTGGATAGTCCTTTGGCCCTACCGTAACGATTAATGCACTGTTGCCGTTTTTTCCACCTCTGTCGTGATTGCTCATGCCGTTAACAGCCGTCATGCCCGGCTGGGATGATGCGTCCACCACATATCCTCCAGGGCACATGCAAAATGAGTAGACTCCTCTGCCGCTGCCGGACTGCCAGGTAAGCTTATAAGGCGCAGGCCCTAAAATTTCCGCTCCCTCTGCCCCATACTGGGAAACATTCAGCATCTTTTGAGGATGCTGAATCCTCAGCCCCACTGCGAAAGCCTTCTGAACCATGGGGATTCCCTTTTCATAAAGCATGGAAAAAGTATCTCTGGCACTGTGGCCCACAGCCAGAACCACCTGCTCTGCCAGGATGGTTTCCTGCCCATTTATGACTGCTCCCTGTACTCTTTTATCCTGAATCATTAAGTCCGTTACCTGGCTGTCAAACCGGACGGTTCCTCCCAGAGCGATTATATGGTTCCGTATATTCTTCACCACCTGGCCTAAAACATCCGTTCCAATATGGGGTTTCTGAACATACAGAATCTCCGGATCTCCTCCATGCTCCGCCAAAATCTCCAATACCTTCTGATTTCTCATTCCAGGATCTTTCACCAAAGTATTCAGCTTTCCGTCAGAAAAAGTTCCTGCGCCGCCTTCGCCGAACTGGACATTGGTCTGCACATCAAGAACCCCTTCCCGCCAAAACCGCTCCACTTTCCTTCTTCTGCCGTCCACGTCCTCCCCCCGCTCCAGGAGCACAGGCCGGTATCCCGCCTGGGCCAGCATCAGCCCACAGAACAGTCCTGCGGGACCGCTTCCCACAATTACCGGAGGATGGGAAAGCACCTCCTTTCCAGGAGACGGGAACTGATACTTATCTTGACGCACAATACTTATCTGACTGCTTTTTGCCCTTTTTACAATCTGGCTTTCTTTCTGAATCTCCACGTCCAAAGTATAGCTGTATAAGATCTCATCCCTTTTCCTGGCATCAATGGACTGCTTTGCGATCTTTATTGACTTTATATCTTCCAGCCTGGCCCGAAGAACCTTTGCCGTCTTTTTCTCCAGATCCTCCTGGCTATGACTGATTGGCAATTTCATCTGGGTAATCCGTATCATATCTTATTCCTCTTTTTGATGAAAGGCATTTTTTAGCATATTTTCTGTGTCTAATCTTACCATCACCTTCCTTTTTTATCAAGAAAATCTATAGGATTTTTATAAGAGCGGCAGAAAAATATAGAAAAGAAATAATTATCAGAACAGGAGATGGAAAGAAGCAGCTATATGCCGCTTCTTTCCATCTCCAAACATTTAGGCCCATAATCACAGCTTGTCAATCTTAATCAGTTTAGCATTAAGGCTTTCTAAAAATCCTTTCGGCAGCGTATCCCCTGCCATGGCCATCATGCCTTCCGGAGTCATGGACTTCATCATGTCCCACATCCCCACGCCGGGAGCCACGTCAAAATTGGCGGCCAGCTTAATCGCTTTTGAGACAATCTCCAGCGTTTCCGGACTCTTGGCCAGTTCCTCCAGCTTATCCCTGACGCTGTATTTCCCTTCAGGGAACTTCATAGGTGCTTCCAGATCCAGTTCTCCGGCCAGTTTAAACCAGTTGGCCACGCCTTCGGCCCGGTCTTTTACCTCGGGAAGGACATAAATGGCTGGTTCCTGCTCCACCTTTTCCAGCGTTATGGAATCAGTTACATTTCCCGCCCTGGCTATTACCGTATTGAACCCAGGCTCCAAAGCTGCAGCAAACACAAACACCTTGTCACCTGTCTGCTTTTCTATGCTCTTTCCGTTTAAAACCAGCTCCACCTGCGGCTGGTTGGAATACACCCGGATCTCCGTGGTTTCACCGGCCCGCTGGCTGTACCGCCGCCCGCAGATGTGAACCATGGGATCTCTGTTCCAGTAAGCTTTGTAAATATAATAGCTGTCCTTTTTCGTCTTGCGGTCAATGGTTACCAATCCTTTATTGTTCCGTCCTGCCACGCCTCCCTCGTTGCGGGCCGCACATCCGAAATCGAACATGTTCCACACATGGCTGGACCAG
Organism: uncultured Hungatella sp.; assembly: GCA_949879025.1. Lineage (GTDB taxonomy): Bacteria > Bacillota > Clostridia > Lachnospirales > Lachnospiraceae > UBA3402. The sequence continues at coordinate 12,786 of CATLBO010000045.1, forward strand.
ATCCATGGGCGGCTGTCCAGCACTTTGGCCATATGCTCATGGTATAAAGCCTGATACTCCTCGCTGTAATCCTTGCAGGCAGGAGCCGGGCCGTGATAAGTGACAATGCCTTCGCAGCCGTATTCAGACAGCCCCAGGCAGATATCCGGGTGTTCGGCGTGGAACTTGTCCAGCCAGGGGCCGTTATCCGTCATCTTGCCGCCGTACCAGCCAAAATAATGGTTATAGCTTTCTACATCAGTAATATGATGCATAGGCCCGTCAGTTGGAGTCATGGACACATGGGCGATGGCAGTAAGCCTGGAAGGGTCCAGTTCATGGGCAAGCTGGTTCAGTTCAATATGCCTCTCTACCAGCTTATCGGAGATTCCCCCGATTAAAATTTCATTGGAAATGCCCCAGAAACAGATAGACGGATGATTATAGTTCTGAATAATCAGCTCCTTTAGCTGGCTGACGCAGTTTTCATGGGCAGCAGGGTCCTTGTTGAATACACTGATAAACGGTATCTCCGCCCATACAATGAATCCCATCTGGTCACAGGCATCGTAAAAATCCTGAGAATGCTGATAGTGGGCAAGGCGAATAGTATTAGCTCCCAGTTCCTTAATCATGCGGGCATCCTCAAAATGGTCAGTGCGGGTAAGGGCATTGCCTTGATACAGCTTATCCTGATGGCGGCTGACACCACGAAGCGGCGTTTCAACGCCATTTATGAGAAAGCCTTTTTGGGGGTCACAGAAAAAGTCCCTTACGCCAACCTGAACGCTTATCTGATCATATGCCTCATTGCGGCGCTGAAGAATGGCTGTAACCGTGTAAAGGTAAGGGTCGTCAATGTTCCAGCGGCGGGCGCCGGGAACTGCAATAGTTACTTTCGTATTGTCTGCCGGCCGCACCGCAGATGCCACCTGATTCCCGCTGCCATCTTCAATAAGGTATAAGACAGTAAAGTTTTCATCGCCATTGACTACCCAGCTCTCCAATTGAAACTCTGCGCCGTCCCATTCCTTGCAGGGCATAGGAGTGACTTTCAGTCCGGGACCGCCAAAATAATCCAAATCAAAGTGGGCAGCAGGCACACTGATCAGGTTTACGCCCCGGTACAGGCCGCCGTAGAACGTAAAATCTGCGGACTGAGGATATATGCTGCTTTTCACTGCGTTGTCACAGGCCACCACAAGAAGATTTTCACCGTCTTTTTTACACAGCTTTGTCACGTCTGCCCGGAAAGCGGAGTAACCGCCCTCATGATAAACCGCTTTTTGGCCGTTTACATACACACAGGCCTGCTGTCCCGCTGCCAGAACCTCCACATACACCCTGCCTCCAGGCAAGGGCTGCCTGGGGGTTTTGAATGTCTTGGCATACCAGCAGCAGCCTCGGCAGTAGCCGCCGCTGCCATCCATACCGTCCACTGCATTCCAGGAATGGGGCAGATCCACATCCTGCCACTGCTTTGGCAACGCCTCAGGCAGACCTGCATCCTCCCCTGTAAATTTCCAGTCTTGGTTTAAATTTATAATCTCACGCATATTATTTTCACTGCCTCTTTCTTTTATTCTGAATTTCTTCCAAACACCTCAATCTGGGTCAGCGCCGGGAACGGGGAAGGATCTTCCGCCTTCTTAAGCTCCCCCAGTTTCAGCCAAGTAATGCCTTTGCGCTGCAGGCGGAACACATGCGGCTTTACGCTTTTATCCAATTTCAGCACCTCCTGCGTCCCGTCTGAAAAACACACTGTTCCCTGTGTCCACCAGCTGTCGTGGGGGAAGTCCGCCCGGGTGGTAAGCCTCATTTCGTCCATGTCCACCGGACGGCCAAATTCCATAGTAAGCTCTGCATCTTCCCGCTGGTTAATTCCCCATGACTGATAAGGCCATGGATAGTGGCCGCCATTGGCCAGCACCCCGTCAATAACATTTCGCACTGCAAACAGCGGTGCCACCGGGCCCGCTGTCTCTGCATTTGCACACACATGAGGGTAACATCCTTTGGCGCCTTTCCAGTCCATTACGTTTTTTGCCAGGTTCCGGTAATTGCGGTTTTCTTCTGTTCTTGCCCTGCGTATTGTAATATAATGCTGTTCTCCCATAAAGCAGCCAGGATGATAGGAAATCCTGTCCATGTTAAACGGGTTTCCCTCCTCAAAAGGGATCGGATATTCCAGCTGTTCTTGCGTAAGATACACATATGCCTCATCCATGGCTCCGTCTGTCCGGATAATATAGAAGCCAGGAACCTGATCTGCGGTAAAAATAAGTCTGTCACCCTTCTGATATTTTTGCTGATAAACTAACTGAATTTCGTCTTCACCCCAAATCCGGCTTTTTTCCTCATCCAGCGGCCCATGTACAGCGATACTCACTTTAGCCATTTTTCAGACTCCTTCACATGAAATATATTTAAAATCCCCGATACCGCTTGATACCGGGGAAATTTGACATAAACATTTACAACAGGCTTTCTACATAGTCTGCAATTGCCTGATCCTTACAGTTTTCAAAAAACAGTTCCTTAAAATGCCGCCCTGCCACTGCGCCTTTCACCAGCTCCTGATCCAAATCCTTCAGGCCCTCCAGCAGAGGACGCAGGGTTTTGGAACGAACTTGATCCAAAATCCGCTTATTGCGCATCTCCGGCTCTACCCGCTCCGGGGGATACCCCTGACCGTGGCCAAATCCCAGCAGCTTTTCAAAAACATACTCCAGATTCAGTTCGCCGCCCCATCCAAAGCCTTTTGCAAAAGGCATGGCTACAGCATTGCCGTCATTTACATGGGCAAAGGTATAGGCGTCTACCGGATCTTCCACATGGCCGCAGATCACGCCGGGAAAACTGTTCATAGCCAGCATGGCCCCTTCTCCGGTACCGCATCCGGTAACCACAAAATCCGCTGCCCCGCTATTAAGCAAAATAGCGCCCAGGATGCCGCACTGAACATAGGTAAGCTGAACCTCGTCATCTGCAGCGTACATTCCATAATTATCCACAGTATGGCCCATAGGCTCTGCCACCTTTTTCAGGGCTGCCAGAATAATACCGTTCTTGCCTGCCTGGCTGTTTTCATTGATAAGCGCAATTTTCATGCTTGTTTCCTCCTACTTAAATGATATGTATTTTCAGAATCTCTCCTGCACCTGCCATTGCGGCTTTCATCGGCGCCTGCCACGCCGCAAAAGGCATCGGGGTTGTGAAACTCTGTCTCTCAGCCGCTTCTATTATGGCTGCTTACCAATATAGGCCAGAATCCCGCCGTCTACATACAGAATATGGCCGTTCACAAAATCAGAAGCAGATGAGGCCAAAAACACTGCCGGACCAGCCAGATCAGACGCTTCGCCCCAGCGGTTGGCCGGAGTCTTTGCCAAGATAAACTGATCAAATGGATGGCGGCTGCCGTCAGGCTGAATTTCTCTAAGAGGCGCAGTCTGGGGCGTTGCAATATAGCCAGGGCCGATGCCGTTGCACTGAATGTTATATTGGCCGTATTCACTGGCAATATTCTTTGTCAGCATCTTCAGGCCGCCCTTGGCAGCCGCATAGGCAGACACGGTCTCCCGGCCCAGCTCGCTCATCATGGAGCATATATTAATGATTTTTCCTCCGCCCTTTTTGATCATAGATGGGATAACTGCCTTGGACATAATAAATGGGCCGTTTAAGTCAATATCCACCACCTGCCTGAAATCCTCGGCTGACATATCCACCATGGGAATGCGTTTAATGATGCCCGCATTATTCACCAGAATGTCAATGACGCCCACCTCTTTTTCAATCTGTGCCACCATAGCCTGGACAGCAGGTTCGTCTGTCACATCACAAATGTATCCGTAAGCTTCAATGCCCAGCTCTTTGTAGGCGGCCACACCCTTTTCAATAAGCTCCGGGTTGCGGTCGTTAAATACGATCTTGGCTCCTGCCTCACCCATGGCGCTGGCAATAGAAAAACCGATGCCATAAGATGCGCCTGTAACCAAAGCCACCTTTCCCTCTAAGCTAAAATTCACCATTTACATTACCTCCAAACTTGTTCTTGAAAGCCCCTGCCTGTCCGTCAGGATTCAGCGGCAAGGACATAGATTTTTGGCGCTTAAAAACCCCTGTTATTTCAAAAAGGCTGCCTGCCGGCTTACTTTGCCGCATCTTGTGCTTTCATGGAAGTGATTTTGGCCTGAACCTCAATCATCTTATCCTTATCGAGAGGATAGAACTTCATGGCTATAAGGCTGGCAATCCACCCCAGTATAGGCATACCTACAAACAGGAATAAGGTTACCCAGAAAATTCCGGAAGTCAGAGGATCTTCCTGAGTAGGGAACCGCTCCGCATAGCCAATAAGCACGCAGAACCAGCCTACAATGGTGGCTGCGAAAGAAGAAATCACCTTGTCAAAGAAGCCGAACACTGTCCCCATCAGAGCAGGCGCATAATTGCCGGACTGGTACAGCTCATAGTCGGCGCAGTCAGCGATCATAGGCGTGGCCAGACCCACATTGATACTGGCAAAACCGTAAACCAATGTGTAAAGGCCAATATAAGCGATGGTCATAAATCCAATATGCTCCAGCGAAATCTTGGTCGGATCGCCAAAGATCAGCAGCGCACCAAGCAGTGCAGAAGATGCGATACTGCACCAGGTAAACACCACCGTTGCCTGCTTGGATGAAAAGCGGGCTGCAACGCTGGTTCCGATGATGATCATGATCATGCTGGGAATCAGCGTAATCATAGACATCCGGCTCAGCATCTTGTAATTGCCGATGATAATGCCGTACAGCATGATACCGACCACGGAATTCTGCCGCACCTGAGTGGCAAGTTTGTCAGTAGACGCTGCCACTACCAGCATCTGAATAGCCCGGTTATTTTTGATAATCCGGAAAATGTCTTTAAAGCCGTAGCTGGCCTGATCACCCAGCTTGGCATAGGCCTCCGGACGGTCCTTTTCCGAGATGCCGATCATGGCCAGGATGGTAAGCACCAGGGAGATGGGGCCAAAAGTAAAAATCACTTCTCTAAACAGCCCGGCAGTAAACCCCTGGTATTTTCCTACCAAAGTATCTGTAATGTACACAGCCATTCCGGTAAACAGCAGCGCATTAATGATGCTGTCAATGCGGGCAAACATAGGGCGCTGCTTAGGATCGTTGGTCAGTACGCTCTGCCCGCCCCGAGTGGCAGCGTTCTGGAAGGTGTAGCCAATAATATACACCAAATAAATTGCTGTCCAATAGATTATCTTTGGAAGTCCGTCCGGCATCAAATGGGTTGTAGTAAACATCAGCACAACGGTAGCCAGCATAATAAGGTTGCCAAGCAGCATAAATGGCCGGAACTTACCGAATTTTCCATTGGTCTTGTCCACCATGAAGCCGACAATGGGATCTGTAATGCCATCCCAGAACCGGGCCGCCATCATGATATTGGAAACAAGCATCACAGCCAGCCCTGCCACATTGCCTGCATAAAGATTAACAAATCCCATTAGGGACAAGTAAATATTGGAAGCAGTATTGTTAAATACAAAAAACAGAAGCTGCCATGTTTTCGCACGATTATACTGTTGCTCCATGAATTATCTCCTCTCGTTTTCTTAATGGGGCATATCATGATGCAGACAGCCCCCTTTTCCTAATCACATTACCATTGGAACAAATCTTTTCCCTTCAGCCGCATAATGGCCTCAATAAAGTAGTAGTCGCCGTAAATAATAGGCACTTCCGTGTTCTCCCCTGTAGGATCATGATAGAAGAAGGTGCCTCCGGTTGTAATAGCATCCTGCTCGGGAGCCCAGTTGGCAAATTTTTCGTCACACGCCCGCAGAATCCGGTACGCTGCCTCAGTATAGAACCGGGCCTCGTTCTCATCCACATGGCTGGCGATCTCCAAAAGGCCGCAGGCGGTACACATGGCAGCAGTGGAATCATATTTTAGCGGATCGGCTGGCTGACGGTAGTCCACCAAAGGAAGCCAGTCATTGACAGCCATATTGGAAATGCAGTAGTGGGCACACTGCTTTGCGGTGTTAAGGAAAGACTCATCTCCCGTGTGACGGTAACTCAGCGCAAAGCCGTACACTGCCCAGGACTGGCCCCGGCTCCAGGATGATCCCTGCTTAAATCCCTGCCCTCCGGGATTGGTAAGATACTCGCCGCTGTCCGGGTCAAATGCCACAATATGATTGCAGCTTCCATCAGGCCGCACAACATATTGCTGGGCCGTCTTGGCGTGGTTGACAGCAATCTTCTTGAAACGGGGATCATTCGTCTCCTCAGATGCCCAGTACAGCAGAGGAATGTTCATCATACAGTCAATGATCATCCAGCCTCGAATATCCCCGCCTCCAAAGTTTTCAGCCATTTTAGCCATAGAGTCGGGCCATGCCCTGATAAATTTCCCATCCAGATTATAACGGGAAGACAGCAGGCTGGCTGCCAAAAGCCCACGTCGACGGGCTTCCCTGTCACCTGTCTTGCGGTAATTAGCCACAGAAGTTAAAAGGAACAGGAATCCAACATCATGATCCACAGTCTCTGAGCTTCTCAGCAGCACGTCCAGCCGCTCTTCTACGCCTACGGCAGCCTTTCTGTAGTCTTCGTCACCGGTAGCCTCATACATCTTCCACAGCATCCCCGGCCAGAATCCGTTGGTCCAAAACCCCACATGAGTGCCTCCGTCCGGCGTTTGGCCCCAACGGGTTTCTGTAATGTCGTGATATTTGCCGTCCGTGCCGGTGGTATAAGGTATGTTCGTGCCTATCCGCACGCACTCTGCCTTCATCTTAACCAGCAGTTTGTCATAAACCGCATCCAGCCATTCCTGATTGGAACATCTTGCAATCTTTTCTTCCATTTAGGCTCCTCCTCATTGATGCAATCTGAATAAATATCATGGCCATGATTTTATTTGCTATGTATATTATAGCATCAGTTTTTTCCGCTTTCTCGTCATATTGTTACACAAATATTGCAAATCCTATTATTTTTTAGTTGAATGGCACAACCCATATATGATTTAGCTTCGGACAAAAGAGGCATATTTTTTTGGGGATACTCCTACTATCTTGGTAAACGCCTTTAAAAAATTGCTGTAATCACCGAAACCGCACAGCATGCAGGTTTCCGCCACAGAATATTCCTCGGCTAACAAGGCCTTTGCCTGGGATATCCTTTTTGCAGTAATATATTGGTTAATGGTAGTGCCAGTGGCATCTTTAAAAATTCGGCACAAGTAGGAACTGCTGAAGTAGAAATGTGAAGCCAGCATAGGAATAGTAAGATTCTCTGCAAGATGTTGGTTGATATAGTCCAGAATTTCGTCAATCTGCCGGTGGCGGGGACGCAGGCCAGACCGCGTCATATCCTGCAAAAGGGCAGGGGCCTGCTGACACCGTGTTATAAAAATGTGGTTTAAAAAGGTCATTAGTTCCAGAAACACCGCCTGATCCAGCACATCTTGTCCAAATCCCTGCTCCTGGGACAATTTGTGGATAAAGTACATGAACCGGTTGCGCTCATCCCCATTGAGGCTGAGCTTATGTCCCCACACCGGATCTCTGTAAGTAAAGCAGTAATTTAAATCCGTTTGCTTTGTAGAGAACTTTTTCAGAAATTCAGGGTAAATAGAAATCACCACCCGCATGTGACTCATCTGGTCGATCTTAGACAGATAATGGCTTTCGAACTGATTAATGAAAAAAATATCTCCTGGCTGAAACTCATACATACGGTTATCAATCAGAAACTGCCTTCCTCCTGAAATAGAAAAATACACCTCATAGCAGTCGTGTATATGGATGTTCATGGTTTTTTCATTATTATACAGCCGGGCGATGGCAAATGTTCCGGTATCAAGGCAAAATTGAATCGCTGACTGACAGGAATCAAAAATCAACATATTGGCTCCTTTTCACTCTTCTTCCAAATTTGACCCAGGAGCAAATTTTCCGTTTTCATCCATCTGTCAGGCTCCAAGGTTCCTGTCAATAATTTATCAAAAAAGGAAGCTGCCCGTTAGAAAAAACAGGCAGCTTTTAGAAAAAATACGACTATTTTATCAGTCACTCAGTTTGTGATAAGATGTTCTGTAGACAGCCCGGTAGGATTGGGGCGTCATTCCCAGATTGTCCTTAAATACCTTAGAAAAATAATTATTATCCAGATACCCTACATAGGCGGCAATCTCCTGAATGCTGGTATCGCTGTCCGCCAGAAGCTGTGCAGCGATACTGCAGCGCAGCTTTGCCAAGTACTCTTTCACCGTCATTCCCGTTTCCCGGATAAAACGGCTTACAAAATTCCTCTTATTCTCCCCTGCCGCCTGGGCAATCTCCTCTGTGGTCATAGGCTTGCTTAGGTTAAGCTCCATATAGTCTGCCGCCCTCCGGACAATGGGAGACCAGCCAGAGCGCCGCCGTTCCCGTATCTCGTCGCAGAGGCGCCCCAGCATCTCCACTATAAGCCCCTCCAGTTCACTATCGGATGCAGTCTGTTTCATACGCTGGGCATACTCCTGGCTGACAGAGTCAATAAGCACCGGACTCAGCCCTCCAAACTTTCCCCCCAGCCGCATCAGTGTCCGCATAATAGCCGCTCCCACCAGCCGATCCTGCATACTGTCGGAAATGAAGCGGATGCCGGATTGAACCTTGCCCAGCTCTCTTCTTGCCCAGTGGGCTTTCCTGGCATCGCCCTGGCTCACCGCTTCCATGAAACTGTCTTCCAGTTGATAGCGGCGGTTTACCTCTTCTGCATTGGCATACAAGCTGGAAAATGCCAGGAACGGACTTTTTCCCTCTGGTTCCAGGCATAAAGTTTCTATTGCCCGAACTTTGCCGTCCAGGTTCTCCGTCAGCAGAAACGCTGTCCTGATGGCTGATTCCTGCCTGACAATGGGCAGCTTGCATCGGTATGCCTTATACATTGGCAAAACCGCTTCCGATGCGCCCAGATTCGCAAGAAGAAGCCGGGAAGCCCTCTCATTCCAGCCAGCCTCTACATAAGGCCCCAGCAGAATCCACGATTCACCTATTCTGAACGCAGTCAAATGCGTCCCCATTGGCTCTGCCAGATTATAGATCAGCTCCTCAGAATTTTCCTGAAAGAACATCTCCATCCCTTTGGCAGTATAGATTTTCTGCAGCTGTGGAGAAAAACAGTATTGTCCTTCAAATTGACTCAGGGTATCCGCATTCCCATCATATAAAGTCAGCTCCATTCCCGTCAGGGCAGGAACCAGCACAGCGGACGATTCCAAGAAATTCATATTCAGCACCTTCTATTTTATTTGCCCAGTCCTTAAAAAGGCATCCTATTCAAGCCATACAGCATTTCTTCTATACGGATTTATCATTATTTTAACATAGGTATTTTCAAAAACAAAGGGTTGGTTTTCCTGATGATTGCAACCCCCCAACTTACTCCCAAGCCGCCTGCAATTAACATATATACTCCCAATACTTTCTCCCGATAAATTTTTTTGCGTTATTATTGAATAAGCTTCAAAAATTCCCACATTATATATAGAAACGAAAACAAATATTGCATTTTTAAAAAATAGATGTTATGATATGGATACAATGCGAAAGGAAGGGTGTGTTGTAGTGAAAATCCAGGCAGTCTCAATCGACGGGTTTAAAAATCTCTCCAACATAAAAATTAATTTTGATAACATTACAGCGCTAGTGGCACTAAACAATTTTGGAAAGTCCAATGTATTGGCAGCAATTGATTTCGGATTGAAATTTATCAAATCCTCCATAGAAGACAAGACCCATATGATGGCTAAATCAAATCTGATCCCAATGAATAACCTTACCTTAGGACGAAATTTCAAATTTGAAATGGATGTTTCAACCAGATTGAAGGATATAGAATACCGTGTACTCTATAGATATGAATTCGCCTGGAAATCCAGAGAAAATATAGAGCCTTATATCGTCTCTGAAAATTTAAAAATCAGACCGGAGGACAAAGGGCAAAAGTACACACAGCTGATTAACCGGGATTCTTCTCATTCATTATACAAAAGTGCAGAAACCGGCAGATGCTCCTCCAAAATTAATGTTGCACCAGCAGAGCTGGTTATAAATAAGCTTCAGGCATATGATGAAATATTTTATGCGGAAATTATTAGAAAGCTGAATGGCATGCGCTTTTATATGGAAAACAACTTTGACGCAAGAAGTTTTTATCAACCTAATCCTATTATTCTTAAAGGTTTAGAAAATATGACTATTGACGCAGGAAATCTTCCCCATGTCATATATCAATTAAGTGAGAAAAATCCAAATAAATTTGCTCTTTTAAAAGAAGTATATAAAGATCTTTTTCCTGATGTTGAGGACATTATTGTAAGGCAATATGACGTCAATTCTGAAAGCAGTGATAAGCTGCCGGCAGATACTCCCTTTATTATAGCAAATGCAATACATGCCCTATTTGTCAAAGACAAAAATTTAGTCCATCCAGTTAATTTTTCAATGATGTCTGATGGCGCCAAAAGAGTTTTTATGATCTTAGCCAAAATTATCCTGGCGAATGAAGGAAATGTCTCCCTGATTGCAATAGAGGAACCGGAGAATTCCGTACATCCAAGTTTATTTCAGTCCTATATTCAAATTATCAGCCAATTATTAGATGACTGCAAAGTAATCATAACCTGCCATTCTCCCTATATTATAAGCTATCTGAATCCTTCATGGATACATGTAGGTGTTAATAGGAAGCCAGGAATCGCCGAGTTTTTCACATTCAAAAAGTCCGGGCAGCGGCTGCTGCAGCAAGATGCTGCTGATTTTAAAATGAGTATAGGGGATTTCCTGTTTTCAATGTTAGCTGATGAAGAAAGCGATTGGGAAAATTATCTGGAGTGTGATGTACATGAATAAATGCCTTGTGTTATTTGTTGAAGGAGATACCGAAGTTGAATTTTATAAACATATACTTTCACATGCCAGACAGAAAACAGCAAATGGACAATTTGACATTTATATTGAGTGTAAAAATGTCAAAGGAGTGGGAGGATTTAAAAATATTGCCTTGAGAAAATTTATAAAAGAAATAAAGCCTCGGTATGACGGGAAATGTGAGTTCAGCGTAGCTTTATGCCGAGATACAGATATATTTGAATTAGCTCCAAAGCCTCCCATAAACTGGGACGAAGTTGAGCTGTCCTTCAAAAATAGCGGAGTTCAAAACGTTATCCATATAAAGGCACAACATTCTATTGAAGATTGGTTTCTGCTTGATGCAGATGGAATAATATCATTTCTCCGTCTTCCTAAAAACACAAAAATATCCGGGGCAAACGGATATGATAAGTTGAGAAAACTCTTTAAGCTAAAAGACAAGATGTACTTTAAAGGGATGAAAAGCAATGGAATGGTCCAACGGTTAGACATTGATAAAATAGTACAGCATATCCATAACGAATTAGACCCCTTATATAAGGAACTGGGAATATCTTAAAAGCAGGAGGGCACCCCCCTGCTTTTAAAATCTTACCCATTAATGTCTAAGCAATGCCCCCAGCCTTCCTGCGCAGTTCTTCATTAGCCTTCTCCACATTCAGCCTGGTCAGTATCAGCGTAATCAAAAGATTAAAAATCATAGGCAGCCAAAGATACATAATGTGAAGCATATTGATGCAGGAATCTGTCTGCACCAGGGCGCCTCCTACATAGCCGCTGTATGCCAGAAGCCATCCTGCAATGGCTGTTCCGATTCCGCCGCCAAGCTTTGTTCCGAGGGATGTACAGGAATACATGGTGCCGTCTACCCGTTTTCCGGTTTTTAAAAACGTATATTCGGAGCAGGTTGCAATAAGGGCATTCATGTCTCCCTGAAGGGGGCTCATTCCTATTGCCGCAATCGCCGTGCATAAAAGCATCAGCGGAACACTGCCCATATAACCGGCGGCAACTACTCCCAGACGTCCCACAGTCCCTAGCCCATAGCCGTATAGATTCAGCCTGTACATGCCCTTCCATCTTACAACCAGCACCGGAGTAAACATAAGGCCCACAATCATAGGAATATTGATTGCCCAGGAAAATACACCCAGAAGATTTGCATTTTTCAGTACATAGGTCATAAAGTAGATCCCCATGTTCAGTGTTGCCGAATAAATCTGCATTAAAATATATGCTGCGCAAATCATCAGATAATACTTATTGTGAATCAGCAGTCCAAAAGCCTCTGTCAGGCGGTAGTTTTCTTCCTGAGCCTTGTTTTCCCGGCCGGATTCCCCTTCTGCAAGTTCCTCAGGAGACAGTTCTTTTACGGACCATACGGATAAGGAATTGGTTATTACGCCGATGATTGCATAAATAATGGCCACTGTCCTCCAGGCTTCTGCACCGCCGCCAAAATAAGCCACCCAGCCAACTGTAACAGTCTGAATCAGCATGCTAGTTCCAAAGGCAAACATAAACCGGATGGAACCCATTTGAACCCGTTCATGGTTATTCTTTGTAACAAGAGCCGTTAACGCAGAATATGCAATATTATTTGCCGTATAAAATCCGGCGTTTAAAAGCGTGTAGGCAATAAAAAACCATGCGTACTGTGCAAACTCGCTGATCCCCGCAGGAATGACAAAGATTGCCACTAAGCACACTGCGCATCCGAAGTACCCATAAAGCATCCACGGCCGCGCTTTCCCCATTTTGCTGTGAGTCTTGTCAATCATGGAACCAAAGAAAATGTCGCTGATTCCGTCGAAAAGCTTTGAAACGGCAATAAGTGTTCCCACAATTCCTGCATTAAGGCCTACGGTATCTGTCAGAAATATCATGACAAATGCTGACAGAAGCGCATACACCACATTTCCGGCAATATCGCCGGAACCATAGCCAACTTTATTATACCATTTTAAATATGTCCGTTCTTTCATAAGCTGCCTCCTATTTCATCCTCTTTCCATGTTCCGGTTTCAAATGTAATAAAAATGTAAATGCGCCCTCTGCCAGCCTGTATTTCTCCTGAAGCCTTGGCCCGCAGCTGTTGGAGCCAATCCCATTTTGCCTGAAATCAAGATTCAGCACTGTGCTGTCACAGGGAACCAGCTGAAAGTTATGGTCCTTTTCTGTCAGCTCTTCCTGGGTAAAAGCAGAAGCATTGAAGGAAAACGGCTTGTCACTATAGGCTTTCAGCATACTGCCCTCTCCGTTGACGGCAACATAGTCACAGTCATAATGGCTGCCGTTTTCCTGGGGCTTTAAATAATCCTCATGAAGGCCGGCTACTGAAGAAGAATAAACTCCGTGGCTTGCAGCCCTGTGCTTGTCCACATAACTTTCTTGGGGTCCAAGGCCAAAATAAGTAACCTGATCCATCTGTTTGGGAAGGAATAACCGAAGGCCGAATCTAGGCAGTTCGGGGAAATCCGGATTTCTTATAACATCCATTTTCACAGAAATCTGTCCCGAATTATCAATGCGCCAAACTGTATCTATATCCATCATTCTCTGAACCGTTACTGCTGTCATGGCCATTTTACTGTGAATCTCCAGATATTCTGCAGTCAAGGTATAATTGGTGACATAGGCTCTGGACACCGCCCGATCATACATGGCCTTTTTCCATTCCGCTTTGATGTACATGTCATTGTCAGTAGGCGCCCTCCATACGTTCAGTTCCATAGGCCGATCCAGAAATTCCTTTCCT
>CATLBO010000046.1 GCA_949879025.1 uncultured Hungatella sp.
CGTTTACCAGCGACACCTCCATGCCGGACAGCTGAATATCCGCCGGCATCAGGTCCACGCCCTCCGGGTGGCGCAGAATCCCCTCGCCGGGGCGGACCGGCTGATCGGTCAGGATACGGCCCATCGCATCAGAGAGGGTAAAGGGCAGCTTATCCGGCTGGGGATTGCCCAGGCTGATGGTCAGGCTCCCCTGCGGGTCCCCGTCAATGAGCAGCACTTTCTTTCCGGCCTGCGCCAGTCCTATCCCTAAATTGGCACAGGTTGTGGTCTTGCCCACACCTCCCTTTTGGTTGGCGATGGCGATGATTTGCGTGTTCAAGATAATCACCTCATTTCTGATTCGTTGTGGATGCTTCTGGAAATAGAAAAAGCCGCCACTTCATAAATTGAAAAGTGACGGCTTTTTCTGATCCCGGAATACAGTTTCCTGGAAATGCAAAAAGCACCCAGCAAAAAATACTGAGTGCCTGCATTAGAATCATATTCAATTATTCAAATTCGGTCAAACTATGCCAAACTGTTCTCGTATAAATCGAGGGGAGAGAGGGAGTAAAAATCACCTCTGAAATACCCCAAAAACAGAGCTGTGGTTATCCTATTTTGTAACCACTTGACCCTCATTTTGCCCTCTTTTTGCCCGGTTATCCTATTGGGAACCACTATAAATTTGGTGAAAAATGGCTTTTTTGCGTCAAACTACATCAAACCCTATCAAAAGCAAAAGCCCGGAAAACCTTGATTTTCCGGGCTTTTTGAGCCATTTTGATAAAATTTAACGCTTGCTGAACTGCGGAGCGCGACGAGCCGCCTTGAGGCCGTACTTCTTTCTCTCTTTCATTCTCGGATCTCTGGTCAGGAATCCTGCCTTCTTCAGAATCGGGCGGTAATCCGCATCCGCCTGAAGCAGCGCACGGGAAATGCCATGCCTGATGGCTCCTGCCTGTCCGGTGAAGCCGCCGCCGCGTACATTAACCAGAACATCAAATTTATCTACATTATCCGTTGCCACAAGAGGCTGACGAACCACTACCTTTAAAGTCTCAAGGCCAAGATACTCATCAATGTCTCTCTTGTTAATGGTAATCTTGCCGGTACCTGGTACCAGATATACTCTGGCAATGGATTTTTTCCTTCTGCCCGTTCCATAATACTTTGTTGTGTTAGCCATGATATTTTCCTCCTTTCGCACCCTTGATTAAAACTTGAACTCTAAAACTTCCGGTTTCTGCGCTGCCTGCTCATGATCCGGGCCGGCATAAACATGGAGCTTCTTCAACATGCTTTTTCCCAAAGGTCCTTTCGGAAGCATACCTTTTACTGCCAGTTTAATAACTTTCTCCGGTTTTTTCGCCATCATCTCGCGAAGGGTGGTTTCTTTCATTCCGCCTACATATTCAGAATGATGATAGTAAATCTTCTGATCTAACTTCTTACCGGTTACCTTCACCTTATCTGCATTGACAATAATCACATAATCACCGCAGTCCATATGAGGCGTATAAATAGGTTTATTCTTTCCCCTTAAGACCTTGGCCACTTCTGAAGCCAAACGTCCTAATGTATATCCCGCAGCATCCACTACGTACCATTTTCTCTCAATCGTCGCCGGACTAGCCATAAAACTCTTCATTGGTCAACCTCCTGTTATATTCCATATTCTGTCCCCGGCCTTATACAGGCGGGAATCTTCCGCACATCTGCGGATTTTTAATCATAGCTGAAAACATATATCGTAAAATGCCGTCTCCGGGGCTTTGGTACGGACATTTTCGCCTAACGTCACAGTTATACATTATATAATACATGCCCGGGCGTGTCAACCTGTTTTTTCCTGAATTTCCCGCTGTTTTTCCAATGCCTTTTCCACTCATTAAATCAGCTCCTGTCTGTCATGTCTGATCTCCTGCCCCATTCTCAGCATATAAATAAGTGGGCATCCTCCGGAAGTTTTGGTTTCGAAGGACACACCTTCCTATGAAATGAAAAAACGGCATAGGCAGCACCTACACCGTTTCCCAAATCATCAATCCGCAAAAAGCAGGCATTCTTATCCCTTAACTCCTCCGCCGGTAACGCCGGCAATAATCTTCTCTGACAGAAAGATGTACAGGATAAACGTAGGCAGGAACACAATAACCACTGCCGCAAACATTCCGGCCCAGTCGCCTGTATACTTCATAGAGTTAATCATAGAGTACAATCCTACTGCAATCGGCCGCAGATTATCCGAATTAGCAAAAATCAGGGAAATGAAGTACTCATTCCATATATTAATAAAATTAAAAATCGTCACCGTAATAATACCAGGCTGAGCCATGGGAAGCATAATCAGCCAAAACGCCTTGGTAGGCGGGCATCCGTCAATAGCGGCCGCCTCCTCAAAAGCCCTGGACAGATTACTGAAAAATGTCATAAGGAAAATTGTGGTGTAGGGGACATTTATACCAATATAAAGGAAGATCAGCAGCACTGTATTGCTCATTACATTATTAAGAATCCCCATGCTGGCCACAATGCCGAAAAGCGGCAGCACAATCATAACCACAGGAACGCCCATGGCAGACACAAATCCAGTCTGAATCAGCTTATTGCCCGGAAAAATAAACCTGGCCAAAACATAAGCAGCCGGAGCACAGATGACAATTAAAAGTGTGCAGGAAATAACCGAATAAATAAGAGAATTTCTGAAAATCCCCGCCACATCCGAATTGATCCAAGCCTTCACATAGTTCTCGAAATGAAGCCCAGAAGCCAAAAGCTTATTGGAAAAAATCTCCTTGGTCGTGGAAAAGCTGGCAAGCAGCACCCACCCCAAAAGCACAAAGGTAAAGGTAATCCACAAAAGTATAATCAGATACCCTGGGGCAAGGCGCAGCTCCTTCTTCCAATTAACCGGTTCACGGTACTTTTTCTCTCTCGCCATAATGATCCCCTCCTTTTAAAATTCCAAATCATCATCTTTCATCAGATGGTTGCAAATCCAGAATACCGCTACCACGCACACGCTTAAAAGCACGCCGATAGCCGCCCCAAGGCCGGAGTTTCTCTCTGTGATGCTGTTGCCTGCACCGAAAATCTGCATATACATATAAACCATGGGTGTAATGGTCTGGGTATCCGCCGTAACTGTGGAAAACAGCTGGGACCATACGAAAAATCCTACACTGGTAACACTCCACATGGTAATATTCGTCTTAAAAACGCCCTTCAGTAAAGGTACTGTAATATAACGGAACTGATTAAGCTTATTGGCTCCGTCCAAAGTCGCCGCTTCAAAATAGTCTGAGCTGATACGTTCAATACCGCTGGCGAATATGAGCATATGATACCCTACCATACCAAAACAGTAAGCCAGCAAAAGCGATGCAAACTTGTGATCATTGTCCAGCCATTGGATCTTTGCCAGATCCGTAAGGCCCAGATTCGTAAATACGGTCTTCAGAAGTCCAAACTTAGGGCTGTAAACATACTGCAGCCACATGGTAGCCAAGGCAACCGCACTGACAATATTGGGCAGATATATAACCGCCCTGAAAAAGCTCTTAAAACGGATGCCGCTGGTAATAATTACAGCAAACAAAAGCGCCAGAGACATAACAATAATGCCGCCGAAAAACCAGATTCGTAACAGATTCCACATAGAAATGCGGAACAGGCTGGTATTGGCAAGCTTCGTAAAATTAGCCAGGCCTGTAAACTGCCACCTGGCAACTGGGTCCGTAATTCCGTCAATCTTAAAAAAACTCATAATGACGGTACGGATAATGGGATACAGGAAAATAACGGAAAACATAAACACCGCCGGAGTCAAAAACAGTATAATCATACCTTTATTTCGCTTCATCCCGATTCCCCCTTTCCTTAAGCTGACGCTGCCCGCATATAGCCTGCGGCCTTTTCCTGCCATGTGCATCTACGCCTGGCAACGCTAAAACAAAGTTTCATAGTGATTGCAGAAAATAAGAAGAGGCGGCAGCCACCCCTGCCGCCTCTTTTAAATTGTATTAGTTGCCCGCTTTCTTCAAAGCATCCACAAAGCCCTGAGCGTCAATGCTGCCGCCGCAAAGTTTCAGGAAATTCTCTTTAATAATAGGAGTCAGATCTGCATTAGCTTCGGCACCTGCTGCCCACGGATAGCGGGTATTCATGCTGTCCATAACCGGCTTCACACATGCAATCAGCTGGGGCCACTCGGAATTGTTGGAATCTGCCGGAATGCCAACAGACATCTCGGAAAGCATCTTGTCAAATTCGCCCTGAGTGATGTAGCAGATTAATTTAAATGCGGCATCTGCATTCTTGGAATCCTTGTTAATAGCCAGTACCTGTGCGCCATAGTTGGCTGCATCCGTGCCGTCGGTTCCGCCCTCTACCTCCGGATAGCTGAAGCATCCCCATACAAAGTCATCTCCTGCCATATCCTTAACCTCATTCGGAAGCCAGGAGCCATTCAGATACATACCTGCTGTTCCCATAGCCAGCTCCTGGTTCTGACCTGCCGGCCATACGTTGGATGCAATAGTCTCAGAGAAATATCCCTTGCTTGCAAAATCTGCATAAGCCTGTGCCGTAGCCAGAACAGATGGGTCATCCCACTGTCCGCCCTTTACAATCTCCTCTGTCTTGGGCTCGCCTACCAGCCTGGACATATGATATCCGAACATACAGGTAATGTAAGCGTCATCACAGGTTATCGGAGTGTACCCTGCCTCTTTAATCTTTGCGCAGGCCGCATCCAGTTCCTCCCAGGTAGTGGGAACCGCCGTAATGCCTGCCTCGTCAAATATAGCCTGATTGTAGAAAAATGCAAACACATTTGGCTGGTAAGGAATGGATTTCAAAGTACCGCCTCCAACCTCACGGCATGCTGCCATCAAGCCTGCATTGGCTGTAGCCTCATAATCTGCCCCCTTAACCAGATCCTCCAAATCCATCAGATATTGTCCCCATGTGGTATTAACACGGTCAATATCCTCGTCAAACATGTCAATGTTAGTCCCGGCATCCAGTGCCGGCTGAAGCCCTTCACGAATACCGGTACGGCCTTTAAACTGCAGATTTACGCTGATTCCCGTGTCAGCCGTAAACTTATCAACCGCCGCCTGGATCGCCTGGCCCTGAGGTTCCGTAGCTTCCCACATGGACCAGTATACCAGCTCGCTTCCGTCTCCTGCCGGAGCCGCCTCAGCTGCCTTGCTGCCGTCCTCTGCCGGAGCCGCAGTGGTATCTGCCGGAGTATCTGACGCTCCATTGCCGCATGCAGTCAGCGAAACTGCCATTGCTGATGCCATAACCAGGGCCATAATCTTTTTCTTCATAAATATAATCCTCCTCTTTCTTGCTGCTTTAACTCCTGTTTCTAATATATTTAGTATAGTAAAACTGCACAGAAAAATATTTGCATAATCGACCCTTATATTTGTACAATCAGATATTTATGGTGATTCTGCATAGATAATTTTATTTACTCTCAAACACAATATCCATTTTAACTAAGTCTTTTTCTCTGCCAATACCCAAAATCCTGATTTTCACCAATTCAGGTGCATTTATATGTCTTTCCAGAGTATCTGGCTTCCTTCAAGGCGAACCTGGCTGCCATTCCCCTCTCCGTCGTAAACCATGGTTTTCTGGGCTTCCTGTGAATTATTTACAACTGCATATTTCCCTGTTTCCGGATAAGCATGGACTTCGCACAGCAGGTTGTCCGCAAACCACCGTTTCATCTCCTTCTCCCGTCCTGCGCTGTAATACAGGCTGCGTATCAAAAGCCTGGTATTCTCATAGCTGTAAGGAAGCCCGGCAATATAGACTCCCCGGCCTCTTCCGTACTTATGGCTGCTGACATGAATCTCCCCGTTGGAATACTCTGCAATTTCCGTATCCTCTGACAGTGCATAAACGTTCTGCACGCTCTCTCCAAAGTCGAATGCTGTCTTCCTGTCCTCTTTCAGAAAATGATTTTCCATCTCCTTATTAAAATATTTATCTGTAGAAAGACTGAACCCAAGCTCCTTATCAACCCCCAGCACATCAGCCAGCTGGAAAAAACGGCCGCCTCCATGAACTGCCGATGGCTCCCCGATACCTACGAATCCGCCGCCGTCATAGACAAATTTTCGTATGGCTGTCACAATCTTTGTATCCAGCCACTGCTCTCCGCCGGAAAAAGCTGTCTGTGCCGCCCCTGCATTGATAATAACATCAATATCCCCGGGGATACCGTTTTCCCTGATATCGTCAAAACTTATAAATGCAACATCCACGCCGGCTCCGCTCAAAGACTCCAGCATCCCAAAATAAGAGTATGTCTGCTTATACCACAAGGCATGAGCTACCATGAAAGACTGCCATGCCCGAATCCGCCCCCAGCAGTTAAGTACAGCTACCTTTAAACCGCAGTAGGGACGGCTTCCGCCTATATTCTTATAGATCTCCCGGAATTCATCTGTAACCTGCTCAATGTAATTGACAAATTCAGGAAATTTGTATGCCAGACTTAAATACCCGCCGTACCCGATCCTGTCCACCGGCTTACGCATGAGAGCCCGTCTGGCTCCCAGCCAGTTCTCCCTGGCTTCCACGCATGGATCATTTCCTTCATAAAAGGTATCTGGGAAAAAGTAAGGCAAAAAACGGCCTTCTGTATACTTTACCCCCGGAATATCGGAGATCAGCCGCAAAGTGGCCCCGCCGCCTACGCTTCCCACCACTGCGTCAAGGCCAATCTGCGGAAAATATCTGCCGTAAGGCTCTGTGCCGATCCAGTTGTCGCCTAAAAACATCATGGCTTCCCGCCCTGCCTCATGAACCAGCTCTACCAGTTCTTTTGCCTTCCCGGCTACAAATCTCTGAATAAAATCCATATAATCCAGATAATGTCTTGTAGGAACCCGGAACGTTGAATTGTAATACCCATTGTCTACAATATCCTCCGGACGCAGCCTGTAGCCGTATTCTTGCTCAAACTTCTCCAGGGCCTTTACAGACACAGTAGCCCCATACCCGAACCAGTCTACAAATTTTTCTTTGGCCTTATCATTAAAAACCAGGGTAAAATGATAGAAAAACGTAGTAAAACGCACCACATCCGTGTCAGGATTATCCTTTAGCCATTGTACCAGATATTCCTTTGCAAATGTCCCTGAAGCCGGCTGGCGAACGTCAAACGGAATCTCATGAGGCTTGTCGCCCCAGTCATTAGTAATGTGATTGTACATCTGAGTAGGGTCCCAGATGGCATAAACCAGAAAAGACACTGTATACTCATGAAAAGCCACTGCCTCCTTAACTGTCACCACATTCCTCTCTTTATCCACATCCCAGCCGTCCTGATCCACAGCTTCCCCTGTGGTTCTGTCCATAACTTCCCACCAGCGTTTGCAGTCATGGACATAATCCGGCACTACCTGCTGCCCGAAATACCCTTCCATAAAAGGGATCTCCGCCACAGAGTCCACAGCCGTTACCCGTCGGCTCATCAGATACATCTGCTGGCACTCCTCCATATGCTCCTTTGCAAACTCATTGTGTCCTCTGGCCACAAAATATGTAGTATAGATCGCAGCATCCAGAGCTTTGATCTCCCGGGGAAGTTTGGTTCCGTCGCTGTCCCTGAGAGCATCCGCCCCCCAGCGCTCCATTATCTCTTTTGTCTCATCAAGAAAATCCGCCTCACTGGGCAGCGTAACACGTCCCTTAGTCTTTGCCATAAAAATCCCCTTTCTGTACATTTGTATTTTCCTCCGGCTTTCACACCGCTCCATCCAGCAGCACTTGCATTTCCCTCTGCCCTCATGTTATACTCCCACTATAGAATCAGCGGTACTGTACCATATCACTCAGCACGGAGGCATGTCATGTCATACAAAAGCACCACCCTGCGGATTGCGTTTTCCATCCGCAGCATTATTTCCATCCATTACTTTGATTACATGAGTGATTTCACCTTTCCAGGTGAAATCCATGACTTTTGGGAGCTGCTGTGTGTAGATAAAGGCGAAATCGACGCAGTAGCCGGGCAAGAGCGCTACACCTTAAAACGGGGCAGCATCATTTTCCACCAGCCCAATGAATTTCATAATGTCATTACCAACGGCCGCAGTGCTCCCAGCCTTGTGGTCATTGGATTCCAGTGTTCTTCCTCCTACATGGATGCATTCCGCAGCCAGATACTCACAGTCCAGGAACCGGAAAATGCCTTGCTGGCCCAAATCATCATTGAAGCCCGCCATGCCTTTTCCGGCCGCCTGGACGACCCTTACCAGGAAGAGCTTGTCCGCAACACCGCCTCTCCGGGCTTTGGGGCTGAACAGCTTATCAGCAATTACTTAGAAGAGCTTCTCATTCACCTGTACCGCCGTTACTTTGCCAACCCATTGCCGGTTCCCTCCCATTCTCTGGGACGTCCCCGCTTAGGACGCCCTAACGAAACGTATAACCGCATTATCCGCTACATGGAAGAACACATCCACGAACAGCTTACCATTGAGATTATCTGCAAAAGCACCCTTATTAGCCGCTCACGGCTGCAGAAGCTGTTTCAGGAGCTTCACGGCTGCGGCGTCATGGAATTTTTTACCCTGATGAAAATTGACACCGCCAAAGAGCTGATACGCACCAACCAGCTGAATTTCACCCAGATATCCGACCGCCTTGGCTACACATCCGTCCACTACTTTTCCAGACAGTTCAAAAAAATCACCCACATGACCCCGTCAGAGTACGCATCATCCATCCGCCTTCTGTCAGAAAAAAGAAGCTTTCCCGGCGGCTATCAGCCCTGATATTTTTTCACAATCTCCTTCATGTCAGACCACTTTCTCTCCATATCTGCAACCAGGGCAAACTGAGTCCGGCACCGATCCAGATTGTGCCCTGCTCTGCTGGTATGGAAATACACGTCGCCTTGGAGATAATCCGTCAAAAACCTCATCCCGCACTCCAGGGTCATCATCTTAGCCCCATAGGGAAGAAGCTCCAGCTCTGTCTCAGTCAGCCTGCCCTGGCTTCCCTCCAAAAAACCTTTTGTATAAATCTCAAAAAGGGGCAGGGACAAAGAAACTTTTGACAGATCCCTCTGGTCTTCCTCAGCCGTGTTAGCCCCGAACCGTATGGAATCCCCATAATCAAAAATCGAAAATCCCGGCATGATGGTATCCAAATCAATAATGCACAGAGCCTGCCCGGTCTCATCATCGATCATAATGTTATTCAGCTTGGTATCATTGTGGCTTACCCGAACCGGAAGCCTTCCCTCAGCCTTAAGTCTCAAGGCAAGCCCCATCTCTTCCTGCCTCTCCCTGACAAAAGCAATCTCTTGCTGCACCTCATGGGCCCGGCCCATAATATCTTCCTCCACTGCCTTTTGAAACGTATCAAACCGCACCGGAGTGTGGTGGAAATCAGGAATGGTCTCCGTCAGCTCATCTGCCGGAAAGTCAGCCAGCAGGCACTGGAATCGCCCGAACGCTTTCCCGCTCTGGTAGAAATCCTCCGGCTTCTCAACCAGATTGTAGCAGGTAGCGCCGTCGATAAACAGATATACCCTCCAGAAACTTCCTTGACTGTCTATGTAAAAATCTTTCCCATCCTTTGTGGGAATCAGGTTCAGAGTCTCCCTGTCCGGATCTCCATGGTTTTCCACAATCTGCTGCCGTAAAAACGTGGTCACCCCTTTTACATTCCGCATCAGCCCCTCAATGTCCTTAAATACATCATGATTCATCTGCTGCAGGATATAAGAGTGCTCTTTCCCCTCTTTCTGGCATACCAGAAGAAATGTGTTGTTAATATGCCCGCTTCCGTAAACCTCACAGGACTTTATCTGTCCTTCCACTGCAAATGCCTCTGCTGCCTCCAGCCTTCTCTCTATGCTGATATCCATGTTAATCCTCCCACAATTTTTCCGGATAAAGCCCTTTATCCTTCAATTCCCTGACAGCCCTTACCACAGCCTCTTTATCTTCTTTGTATGTTACGCCATACCATCGATCCCTGCTCTCCAGCACCGTAACCTCCGCCTTATCCTCCTTCAAAATCTCATCCACAACAAAAGGCAGGAAATACTCGCATTTTAAAGGATTCCCTGAAAGCTCCCTTTCCAAAAAGGCGCCGAACCGCCTGTCCAGCTCCCCAAAAATGCTCTCCGTAAATCCCCACAGATTCATGGACACCACCGACTCCCCAGGAAGCGTAACCCAGGTAGCTCCGTCATCCTCCGTGTATGCACCGTCACTGCCTCGCTTCTCAATTCTGGTCCGCTCATGAATGTCCACCAGCTTTCCTCTTTCATTTATGGAACACACGCCTCTGGCCACATACCCATTATCCGTCATGGTATTGTTCAGCCGGTAGCCTACCATGGCGTACTGATATCTTTCATCATCCTCATGTTCGGTCAGCTGCCTGTACATTTCCTGAAATGCCTGTTTCCCATAATAATCATCCGCATTAATAACTGCAAAAGGCCCATGGATTACATCCCTGCAGCACAAGATCGCATGTCCTGTGCCCCATGGCTTCACCCTGCCTTCCGGAATTCCAAATCCTTCTGGCAGCTTGTCCAGTTCCTGGAACACATACTCTGTCTTTATCCGCTTCTCCATGCGGCTGCCTACGTTCTCCTTAAATTCTTTCTCAATAGCCTTCTTAATAATAAAAACCACCTTCTCAAACCCGGCTTCCCTGGCATCAAAAATAGAAAAATCCATAATGATATTGCCATACTCATCCACCGGATCAATCTGCTTTAACCCGCCGTAGCGGCTTCCCATTCCTGCCGCCATAACCACCAATACTGGTTTCTTTTGTCCCATAAGATTACCTCCTTTAAAGACACTGTTCAGCACCGTTTTCTTACCCTTTAAGTATACCTGACCATTGCCGCCAAAATCAATAGCCAAGCCTATATTTCATTTGTACGATTACCTCTTTTATTTGCATAATCATTTTTCTTCCGATTCTGTCTTCCTGCTGCCTGCAGCCAATGTCCCAAAGGACAAGACATCACGTTCACAGCTAAGAAAGGAAGCTCCAAATGACAAGATCATCTGGTGCTTCCTTTCTTCATATGTTCTGCGCCTGCCTGTTATTGAGTCTGCTGCTTCCTCTCAATCGCTTTCTTTAGCCTCTCTATTTCTCCCGGATAATGTTCCGTAACAGCCAGCCTTCCAGCCATTTCCATAAACTCTAATGCCTTATCCAGCTGTCCCTTTCTCTCCTCCGCCTTAGCCAGATCTTCATATGCCTCGTAGCAGAAGGGGCAGCTGCATGTAAACACTCTTTTCTGCAGCGAAATCGCTTTCCTGGCCATTTCCTCAGCTTCCTCAAGTCTCCCCAAGTGAACCAGCACATCTGCCATGCCCTCATAATTGCAGCAATCCTTTGGGTCTTCCTCCATATCCGCCCTGTAATTGGCCAGAGACTTCTCGTAGCTGTCTAAAGCCTCCTTTGTCCGTCCCAAGGCCTCATACACCTCCCCAAGCTTCATATATCCATATGTACTGTCCGGAGCCAATTCCACTGCTTTCTCCAGGTAAGGCAACGCCCTTTGCACATCCTTTTTTTCATTGGCCAAAAACTTCCCCATAAGCCGCCAGGCTCTGGCATTTTTAGGTTCCTGATCCACTGACTTCTGATAAAACTCCTCTGCTTTATCCAAGTCCTTGGCACGCTCATAGGTCATGGCAATTTCCCGATATGCCCGGCCTGTCTGAGAAGGCTTTACTTCCATAAACCGGTTCAGGCAGCGCACTGCTTTTTCATAATCTTTCTTTCGAACCAGCATATCCGAATACAAAATCAGAAGGCTCCCATCCTCCGGCCATTTCTTAAGCCCCTTTTCCATGCACTCTATGGCACGGTCATCCTCATGAAGCCTTTTCAGAAGACGGCATAGATCCCTGACTGCCTGCAGATGTCCCAGCTCCATTCCGCCTTCATAAGCAGTGACAGCCTCCTGCCATTTCCCCTGCTTCTGGTAAATGTCACCTAGTCCGTCCCATGCCGAACCGTAGTCCGCTCTTTTTTCTATAGATGCCCGAAAATTGGCCTCTGCCTCCTCAAATAAGTCTATCTCTTCCAAAGCTCGTCCTAAACGGTATTTCACATAGTAATCATCCAGCCCCTGGCTTTCCAGTTTTTGATATATCCCTATTTCTTCCTCAAACCGCTGTAAATCATGAAGGTAATCAGCCTTCATATACAGTCTGCGGGGAGTTTCCCGTTTCTCAAGGGCTTCCTCAATCCACCGAAGGGCTTCCTTGGGCTTATCCATATCATAGAACAAAGACGCATATTCTTCACATACCAATTCTGCTCCTGCAGTTCTGTCATAAAGCTCTTTCAGCACCTTTTCTGCCTCTTCATATTCTTCCAGCTTCCGCAAAGCCCTAGCATAATCAAAAAGTACCTGGGCCGGCCGATATCCCTGTTCCATTACATGAGAAGCCCTCTCTCTGACCTGTTCATAATCTCCCATATCCAAAAGAAGTTCCATCCACAGGTTAAAGGCATCCCGGTGAAACTCCACGCTGAGGGCTTTGCTGCACATCTGCACTGCTTCTTTTTGGCGTCCGTCTTCTTCCAGAAGTTTGGCCTGTCTGTAATATACCTCTGCGGTTTCTGTAAAGGTCTCTGCAGCCTGTCCATAAATCTCAAGAGCTTTGTCGCGTTCTCCCGTAAGGCCGTACTCTTCTGCCAGATCCATATAAAGCTCCAGGGGCCGTTTTCTCGGTTCATATATATCCCATATTTTTTGCCGATATTCCAAAGCTGCCTTATAGTCCTCCAGCCTATGGCAGCTTCCTGCCATAAGCATCAGCCAGGTTCTTTCATTGTCCTCAGACGGTTCCATGCTTTCCAGAATCTGGCGCACTTTGTCAAACCTGCAGGCAGTCCAGCATAAATTGGCCATGGACCATCTGTCCTCAAAGCCTTCCTCCTCCAGCTGTTTCGTAAGCGCATAAGCTGTTTCCTCAATCTCTTCCTGCAGATAATCCCACCTTCCCTGGGCACATTCGTCAGCTCTCTGCAATGCCTGCAAGGCCTGAAGCAGAAGATTCTGTTTCTTAAAAAAGCTGCCAAACAACTGCCAGAAGCCAGGGTTTCCAGGATCTTCCTCAATGAGATCCTTCAGGATTTTTTCCATAATATCCAGGGCAATATGAGAATCTTCTGTCTCCAGGGCCGTCCGCACATACCAGTATCTGGAAACCTTATTTTCCCTGTCTGTCTCATAAAGCTGCCTTGCCATTACCCAGGCTTGTCCCTCCATGCCCTTTATCATGGAAACATGCCGGATTTTCAGAATTGTAAGATCCGGATGTTCCATTCCCATTGCCTCTATGTTCTCAAGGGCCTGTTCCACCTGTTCTCTGTCCTTTTCTCCTAAAGCAGACAAAAGTTCAAAATACGCTTCAAAAAATGCGTCATAGTCAAAATCTTCTCTTATTGGAGTCTTTTCATACCGAAGGCTGTCTTCCTCTTCAATTCTCTCTGCAAGATACCGGATAAAGCCCTCCGGAAAGTGTGCCTTCAGCTCTTCTTGGTTTTCTGCCCATCCAAATACCTGATCCATAACCTGATAGCATTGATGAGGTATGTGAAAATGGTTCATAAGAAATCCTGCCAGCGCCCAGCCTGCCTCTTTCTGGGTCTCCAAATCCTGGCATACTTCACAGGACAAAAGTTTTTTCCACTGATCCGGCAGAATCCGTCTGCCAAAATCCTGATAAATTTCCTGAACCTCTTTAAGGAAGCTGCGGATGCTGCGGCTGTCCATCATATCTGTTTCCTTCATCCCGCCTTTTCCTGCATCTTCCTCTGCCCTGCATCCTGTCCCGGCTGCTTCCCTCATGGCTTCCTCCATGGCAGTCCGGAGAATCTGAAACCCTTTAGGGTCCTCCTCCGGATGAAACTGGGGAAGCTTGTTCAAATATGCCTGCCTGATAGTTTCCTGATTCCCTGTCTGTTCAATCCCCAAAATCTCCCAACAACTCATTTACCCATCTCCTCTAAAAATTGCAGCTGTCACAGCATTAAAAATCGTTACTTCAGTTCCTCATCATCATTTCCGCTTTCCGCCACATACCATCTGGAAATCATTCCTTCATCTTGAAACCCTGTATCTTTATACAGGGAAACTGCCGCCTTATTAATACTGGACACAGTCAAAAACAAGCTTTTCATTCCCATCTGTGCCGCCGTCATCTCTGCTCTCCTCAGTATTTCTCTGGCCAGACCCCGGCCTCTGTATTCTTTAAGGACTCCAAGGCTGTCTATCTCCAGCTCCTCATCCTTTTCAACCAGTATTACAAATCCCACTGCTTTATCCCTGATCTTTATGAGAAACAGCTGCCATCTGCTGCTGACTAAGTATTCCCGCGCTTCCTGCTCTGTCAGCGTGGCGGAGTTAGGAAGCATATAGAAAATCTCATTGTAAATACGGCAGAACAGAGAAGCCTGCCAGATACTTACTTTCTCCCACACTGCCTGGAAAACATCACACGGTCCCCCTTCTGCTTCCATGTCCGTCTCTTTGTGGTTTACAGGGTTTCCGAAAAAAATCCTTTTCCGCATAGCCAGCATATCATGTCCGTGAGAAAATGTATAATATCCATAAGCCTTTCCGGGAATAATCCGGCTGTCGTCTTCTTTGTCACATACATACACCTGTCTGGCCCCGTTCCTGACAGCCTGATGGGTTACCCGGGTAAGAAGCCTGTCAAAGTCTTCTTCCCTGCATCGTTTGATGAACAGATATGCCTTCTTTTTTTCTGGTATTTCCGTCTGAATCAGCTGGTATTCCCAGTCCTCATTATTTCCGGTAATCTTTTCCTTCAGTTCTGTCTCATACTCCAGGTTCATAAGGGTCAGCCCTCTGGCCGGAGCCGTGGGGCCTGCTGCCTTCCGGTTTCTGGCAGCCAGAATCTCTTTTATGTGATCCGGCGGGTATACTCCCATGCCTACTTTCATCAGCGTACCTGCTATGATCCGCACCATATTGTAAAGGAAACCGCTTCCCTTGATCCGGATGGTGATCATATCATGCTCTCTTACCACATCTGTCCTGTAGATAGTACGTACCGTATCCTCTGCCTGCCCCCTGACCGTACAAAAGCTTTTAAAATCATGCTCTCCCATTAAGTAAGAGGCGGCTTTCCTCATATGATGCTCATTTAAAGGGAAATAGCAGAAGTGGGAGTACAGCCGCAGAGTAGGCATGTCAATTTTCCGGTTCAGAATCCGGTACTCATAAGTCTTAACACAATTCTGTTTTCTGGGATGCCAGTTCAAAGGCACCTCCTCCGAAGAAAGAACCCGAATGTCCTCTGGAAGCCTTTGGTTCAGTGCAAAACAGATCTTATCCGCCGGCATACGGTTCTCTGTATCAAATACCGCCACATTTCCTTCTGCATGAACCCCGGAATCTGTCCTGCTGGCTCCTATAACTGTCACCGGTTCCTTCAAAAGTTCTGAAAGCGTTTTGTTTAGTACCTCTTCTATGGTGATGCCATTGGTCTGCAGCTGCCACCCGCAGTAATTCGTTCCATCATAGGCAAGAACCATTTTTACTCTTTTCATATGTCTCCTTTCAAAGTCTCTCCCCTTTATATCCAAAGCCGTATCCCTGCTATTGCTGCCAGATACGCACCGTAAAAAACATATGCCCCATAATCCCGCCGATTATAGTGCAGCGGCTTCATTTTCGTTCTTCCCTCTCCTCCGCGGTAGCACCTTGCCTCCATGGCCATGGCTAAATCAGTAGCCCGGCGGAACGCAGAGATAAACAGGGGTACCAGAAGCGGCACCATGCTCTTAGCCTTCTGAATCAGATTCCCGCTTTCAAAATCTGCGCCTCTGGCCATCTGAGCCTTCATAATCTTATCTGTCTCTTCCACCAGTATGGGAATAAACCTTAAAGCGATGGACATCATCATGGATATTTCATGAACCGGAACCTTCACAGCCTTTAAAAACCCCAGGCTTTTCTCCATACCGTCTGTCAGCTGGTTGGGCGTGGTGGTCAACGTCATAATAGACGAACCTATAACCAAATAAATCAGTCTCAACCCCATAAAGCAGGACATCCGCAGTCCCTCTCTGGTAATCTTCAGAAATCCCAGACGGATCAGAACCTGCCCGTCAGTAAGAAACAGATTAAAACTGACACTGATTAACAGGATGAACAAAACTGCCTTAAGCCCTCGTACCATAAACTTAAACGGCACTCTGGACATTTTTATGGCAAGAACCAAAAACGCCGTAGCCACGCCATATGCCGCAATATGATCCGCCAAAAACAGGGATATGATAAACACCATAGTTCCAAACAGTTTCGTCCTCGGGTCCATGCGGTGCAATACCGAATCCACTGGATAATATTGTCCTAATGTAATTTCTCTAATCATAATCTCCTCCATAGCAGCCGTTTGTAAGCAAAACCGGCATATGCTGCAGCAAAGCCGACAAAGTTTTCTGCAGCCTTCGCTCCAAAGTCTGCCAATTTACGGCCTAAGAAGTTTTAAAATAGCCTCTCTGGCCTCCTCTACCGTGGTAATCCCAACATCCAGCAGAACTCCCCGTTCTGTCAGTTCATGGACAATATATGTTATCTGGGGAGCCGCAAGCCCTATGGACTCCAGTTCTCTGTAATGCTTAAATACTTCTCTTGGCGTATCGTCAAATACCTTTTCCCCATGGTTCATCACCATAAGCCGGTCAGCATACCTGGCCATGTCCTCCATACTATGGGATACCAGAATAATGCTCATACCCCTTTTTCTGTGAAGTTCACGGATTTCTTCCAGAATCTCATCCCGCCCCTTAGGGTCCAGCCCTGCTGTAGGCTCATCCAAAATCAGCACTTTAGGATTCATAGCCAGAACTCCTGCAATAGCCGCTCTCCGTTTCTGCCCTCCCGACAGTTCAAAAGGAGACTGGTCCCAATACTTTTCTTTAAGCCCCACCTGTCTCAGGGCTTCTCTGGCCCGCTCTTCTGCTTCCTCCTTATGAAGTCCCAGATTTTTAGGCCCATAGCACACATCAGAAAATACATCCGCCTCAAAAAGCTGGTGCTCCGGATATTGAAACACCAGCCCTACTTTGGACCGCAGTTCTCTCAAATTATATCCCTCACTGTAGATATCCGTTCCGTCATAGTAAATGGTTCCGCCCGCAGGCCTTATGAGTCCGTTCAGATGCTGGATCAATGTAGACTTTCCAGACCCCGTATGGCCTATAAGGCCTACGAACTGCCCGTCCGGGATCTCAAAGCTGACATTTTTCAGCGCATACTGCTCAAGGGCAGTTCCGGCTCCATATATATACGTCAAATTTTCCGCTTTAATCGACATTATTCTCTCCTAAATTTATTGCGGCTCACTGGCCATTGCCTCAGATGGCGCATCCAGCCTCATCTGGCCTGGAAATTTATCCTTAAAAATTGGCAGCAGATGCTCCATCAATTCCTTCTGGGATAAAATTCCCACTGGGATCTCAACTCCGGCCTTCCTAAGCTCCCAAGCCAGTTCCGTCACCTGGGGAACGTCCAGCCGATACGACTTTAATCGCTCCACATCTGAAAAGATCTCTTTTGGAGTCCCGTCCATCACCAGCTTTCCGTCATCCATGACAATTACCCGGTCTGCCGTGATTACTTCTTCCATATAATGGGTTATTAACAGAACCGTAATTCCCTCTTTCTGATTCAGCTCCTGCACTGTCTTAATAACCTCTTTCCGCCCATTAGGGTCCAGCATGGCTGTAGGTTCATCCAGCACAATGCATTCTGGCCTCATAGCCATAACCCCAGCTATGGCTACCCTCTGTTTCTGTCCGCCGGACAGCTTGTTGGGAGACTTATAGCGGTAGGCTGTCATTCCCACAGCCTCCAGGCTTTCATCTACCCTCCGCCAAATCTCATCCGTAGGCACTCCGATGTTCTCCGGCCCAAATCCCACATCCTCCTCCACCACATTGCCGATGATCTGGTTGTCCGGATTCTGAAATACCATGCCTGCCCTTTTCCGGATCTCCCACACAGACTCCTCATCCGCCGTGTTCATGTCAGACACCCACACCGTTCCCTGGGTTGGGGTCAGTATGCCGTTAATATGTTTGGCAAAGGTGGATTTTCCCGAACCATTGTGTCCCAATATGGCCACGAAGCTCCCTTTCTCAATGTCTACGTTCAGGTTGTCAATGGCCCTGTCCGTCTCTTCAATATTTTCGTCCTCATCTCTTCTTATATAATCAAAGATTAATTTGCTTGCTTTTATAATTCCCATAGTCAGCCTTTCTGTTTAATCATCCCATATGTTTTTCAATTTTAGTTGAATTTATGTCAATAGTCAAGCAGATTCATGGGGAGTGCTGCAGCATTGTCAGTAAGAATAACCGTTCAGACAAGCCTGTACCTTTACCCCGCTGGCCATGCAAAAACAGAATGGCAGGAATCCGCTCTCCAAGCCAGATTCCTGCCACAAATTATCACTTTATACACCTGTCTAAAATTTTCTTTCTCCGCCGTTTTGCTGGCCAGGCCTTTTTCTTTCTGTTTCAGACAGGCATGTAATGCATTTTCCATGGTATTGGACAGCAGCACACAAAGCACTTTCCGATGCAGAGACAGCTTTGGGGACAACCGCTTT
Source organism: uncultured Hungatella sp. (assembly GCA_949879025.1). Lineage (GTDB taxonomy): Bacteria > Bacillota > Clostridia > Lachnospirales > Lachnospiraceae > UBA3402. The sequence continues at coordinate 18,654 of CATLBO010000046.1, forward strand.
GATTTCAATCGGAATGCCATGCCTATGGGCCCGTCCGGCAAAAGCAGAGAATATCAGGTTTGCCACTTCATTCTCACAAAAGTTTGTTACCTCATTGGCCTCAATCTCTAGACTCCTTCTTTTGCCTGCCTTCACTTACCTATGGTATCCACCTCCCTGCCCCATCCAGCTGATATCCGTCAACTACCGTATCAGCCAGCATCTTTCCGTCTCCATCCATATAATACCACTCTCCCGGCTTCACTTCCTTCCACCCTGCAGTTCTGGCTCCGTCACTGTCAAGAAAGTACCAGTTCCCCTGATACTCCAGCCAGCCGGTCTGCATAATGCCATCCTTGTCAAGATAGTACCACTTGGAATCAATCTGCTGCCAGCCCGTCTGCATGTAGCCGTCCTGATTAAAATAATACCATTTGCTTTGAATCATTTCCCACTGGCCTGTAATATAAGACTTATCGCCTCTTTGGTATTTTTTCCCCTGGCTGTAAGTCCTCCAGCTGCCCCCGTTCTCCCCCATGCCGTCTGCTTCCAGAACTTCGGAGTCTTTCCATTCACCTGAAATATAAGCTCTTTGACCGTTTTCCGGAACTGCGCATACTGAAAAATGGTATGCATACCCGTCTCTTATGTATTCACGAAAATCTGCCTTGGTTCCCTTCACGCTAAAGCTTGTAACAAAACGCTCCTCGCTCTCATACAAACGCACCCGGTATTCATTGGCACGATCCACCTTTTTCCACCGGCCAATGCCTACCTCATTTTTATCCCAGTAAGCTTCCTCTGTAACTGCCAGCCTTGTAGCTGCCATAACTGGAAGATTGTTCCAGACAGCCAAACCTATAAACAGTGTCAAAACGACACGTTGCCCCCAACTTAATCCTTTCTTCCGTTCCATTCCGACTTCTCCTCTCCATAGAAGCAGGGTACCTGTGCACTCAGGCCTATTTTTTCCAGATTCCATTGCCGTCTACGTAAAACGTGTCGATAATCACATCGGCTGCCATATGGCCTGAACCTGGGTAGAAGTAATGCCAATTGCCGTCCACCTGATTCCATCCCTCCAGCATAGCCCCGCTTTGGCCGAGACAGTAAGTCCTTCCATTGTTTTTCAGCCATCCAATATGCATGGCGCCTTCTATTCCGTCTGCCTGGCTGTTTAAGTAATACCAGCTGTCTCCTGACCGAATCCAGCCTTTGTACATCTCCCCGTCTTCTTTCAGATAATATCCGAGGCCGTCTTTTGTCTGCCAGCCTGTCAGCATTCTTCCGTCTTTGTCAAATAGGTACCACTTGTCATTCAGCTTCATCCAGGAATCTTTTTGGTAAGACCCGTCCGGATAACGGTAGTACCATGTACCGCTTGACTGTATCCAGCCTACCTCTGCTGCACCTCCCGTGGTCAGGCCGTTATCATCCACTTGCCCTGTCCCATCGGATACATGGGCCTCATCAATATAAACCTCATCAGAATTCAGCCAGGCGCTTTTCTTCCCATATTTTTTCTGAGCTTCTGTATATGGTACGGTGCGGACTTTATAACTATATGTTCCCTTCTGGGTCATATAAGGATAGAAATTATAGCTGGTTCCCTGATAATCCTCAAGCTTTTTTACAACGGAACTTCCCCGCATCAAGTATACATCATAGTATCCTGATGTCACGCCTTCATTTTTCTCTTCTGTCCACTCTGCCCTGCCGTATCCCATCTCCCGCCATCTGGCATCAAGAGGCGGGTTGTAGGAACCTCTGATTCCGTTCAGCCTTACGGTTACTTCCAGTTTTCCCGAGGTACTTCTTCTGGCAGCCATAAAAGTACCGCCTTTCACACTGATATTCCCCGCAGAATATGTTCCCCGAAACGCATAATTGTCATCTTCGATTTCCAGATAAAGCTTCATCCGAGGTTCTTCCCCTACATTCATAGCCTTTTTCGTAGAGCTGATCCACTCTGCATTCTTCAGATAATACTTATCAGAGCTGGTGGCCGCATAGGTTCCATTCTGAACGGCTGTGGTATTTGCATAGATGGCAATATTCTCATTCAGCATCTCCCCGGCCTGAGTATCCGTTCCCACCCGAATGGAAATGGAAGTAACCGTCTTAGTCGCACCAAATGCCGTCAATGAGCTTCCTGCCGTTATCAGGCACAGCACCAGCCATATTCCTAATATTCTACCTGTTTTGCTCCTCATAGCTTTCAACCTCCCGTTTCAGATTTTCATGGTTTTTGGTGCTTTCCCTTTTTGTTAATTTCCCCAAAAGCGCTTCGCCCAGTAATCCGCACACCAAGCAATTTTCCTAAATTGCTGACAATTTCCTTATCTGGTTTTATTATACGCAATGCATGCTCCATCGTCAACTTACGATATCCTTGCGTTCTTTTTAAGAAACTTCCCCTCTTATCCAGAAAAAGGAAAAAGCCGGAAGATTGCTCTCCCGGCCCATAAAATCCTTTTCCTTCTTTAATAATAAACTATACCAGTTCCAGCAGCACTTCCATTGCGCCGTCACCTTTACGCTGTCCAATCTTTACAATTCTGGTATAACCGCCATTACGGTTTGCGTACTTAGGTCCGATCTCATCAAACAGTTTAGCCGGAATATCTGCCATCTTTGTATTTCTCTTTCTTCCTGCTCCTGCCGCAGGAACCTCCTTTACCGGATAGAGAACTTTCAGCATCTGCCTTCTGGCATGAAGTCTGGAAGGTTTATCTTTCTTAATCTCCTTCTCAACCTCATCGTAAACCGTAACTCTTTTTCCGTTAACTACTTCCTTTACTCTCTTGCCGTCTTTGTCCTTGCGGGCAACCTTAGCCGTTACTTTTACAGTCTCGTAGTTATCTCTCTCTTTCACTGCCAGAGCAATCAGGCCCTCAGCAATCTTACGCACTTCCTTGGCTCTTGCCTCTGTCGTAACAATCTTTCCCTTATGCAGAAGAGCAGTAACCTGATTTCTCAAAAGCGCCTTTCTCTGACTGGAAGTCTTTCCAAGTTTTCTATATCCTGCCATTATCTTTTCCTCCATATATTTGGAGCAGGGTTTATATGCATCATCGGTCTTACAAAAACCCCGGCTTCCTTTATTTTACCATACCCGTTTCCCGCATCATCGGACTTACGAAAACCGGCATTCCGCTTTTGCTGAACCTTACTCGTCGCTTGGGTTCAGCTGCAGTCCCAACTCTTTCAACTTAGCCAAAACCTCCTCCAGAGATTTACGCCCTAGGTTGCGGACTTTCATCATATCCTCGGAAGTTCTGTTGCACAGCTCTTCCACTGTATTGATACCGGCTCTTTTCAAACAATTATAAGAACGAACGGACAGTTCCAGCTCGTCTATGTTCATTTCAAGAACCTTTTCCTTCTCATTATCCTCTTTCTCCACCATAATCTCTGCAGTTCTGGCATTCTCAGAAAGGTCAATGAATAAATTTAAATGTTCGCTGAGGACTTTGGCTGCCAGGCTTACTGCCTCGTCAGGAGCCAGCGTACCGTTTGTATAAACGTCCAATGTCAGCTTGTCATAGTCGGTAACCTGTCCCACACGGGTATTTTCCACTGACATATTCACCCGTTCTACCGGAGTATAGATGGAATCCACTGCAATCATGCTGATAGGCAGATCTTCCTTCTTGTTCTTGTCAGCGCTTATATATCCCCGACCCTTGGTAATGGTCAGCTCCATATAGAATTTGCTGTCTGCGCCTCCGCTTAAAGTGGCGATTACCTGTTCCGGATTGAGAATCTCAATCTCAGGGTCAGCCTGTATATCAGCAGCCGTAATAACCCCTTCGCCTTCAAACTCAATATAGGCGGTCTTGGCCTCCGTGCTGTCGCTGTTGTCCTTTATTGCTAAACTTTTGATGTTCATAATGATTTCAGTTACATCTTCCTTCACTCCGGCAATGGAACTGAATTCATGCAAAACGCCGTCGATTTTCACCTGACTGACTGCGGCCCCCGGCAGAGAGGAAAGCATAATCCTGCGAAGTGAGTTGCCCAGGGTAGTGCCGTAGCCCCTTTCAAGCGGTTCTACTACAAACTTTCCGTATTTTTTATCTTCGGAGATTTCTGCAATTTCAATGTTTGGTTTTTCGAAATCGAACACTAATAGCCCCTCCTTTTTGGTTCTATATGTCGAGGCTTTTCTACTCAATCACAACAATCATAACGTTATAATACAACTGCAGGCAGTCCTTATGCAAAGATCTTCCAAAAAAATGGTTTCCTGCAAGTTCTTTGCCTAAAGCGTGCTTGACAAATCCTTTCTGCCGAAGCATACCGCCTTATGCGGTTTATCTGACAGAAAGAATTTTTCAAACACGCCCAAAAACTGTTTCTACAGCTAACTATAACAAGATTATTTGGAGTACAACTCGACGATAAGCATTTCGTTAACTGGAACATCAATTTCGTCTCTGGTAGGCATTTCCTTCACGGTACCGCGCAAATTCTCCTGGTCAACGTCCAGCCACGCCGGTACCATTCTGCCTGCAGTTACTTCCAATACGTCTTTGTATCTCTGGGAAGCTTTGCACTTCTCCTTTACCTCAATAACATCTCCGGCCTTAACCAAATAGGATGGGATGTTTACGCACTTTCCGTTAACCAGAATATGCTTATGGTCTACGATCTGTCTTGTTTCTCTTCTGGTACGTCCGAATCCCATACGGAATACTACGTTGTCCAGTCTTCTCTCCAAAAGGATCATCAGGTTCTGGCCTACCATGCCCTCCATCTTGGAAGCCTTTGCATAATAATTCCTAAAGGGCTTCTCCAGAACGCCATAGATGAATTTGGCTTTCTGTTTTTCTCTCAGCTGAAGGCCATACTCGCTTACCTTTCTGTTGGCTCTCTTTAATTCTCTGTTGGACTTTTTATCTATTCCTAAATAAATCGGATCTAAGCCAAGTGATCTGCATCTTTTAAGAACAGGAACTCTATCAACTGCCACTTTTCGTACCTCCTAAATTAAACTCTTCTACGTTTTGGCGGACGGCATCCGTTGTGTGGAACCGGTGTTACGTCCTTAATACTAGTTACTTCAATACCGCAAGCAGAAAGTGCACGGATTGCTGCCTCACGTCCTGAGCCAGGTCCCTTTACCATAACGTCTACAGATTTTAACCCATGTACGATAGCTGCCTTGGCAGCAGTCTCTGCAGCCATCTGTGCTGCATATGGAGTAGATTTCCTTGAACCTCTAAATCCCAGACCACCGGCACTTGCCCATGATAAAGCATTACCCTGCGCATCCGTTAACGTCACAATCGTGTTGTTAAAGGAGGACTGGATATGTGCCTGTCCGCGTTCAACGTTTTTCTTTACGCGCTTTTTCGTCACTTTTTTTGCAGTGGACTTATTTTTAGCCATTTTAAACTAACCTACTTTCTTCCTAAATGCTCGAATCTTTGTCTCCTGTTTTTAAAACATACAACTTGATTCTGTCTGTTCTCGTGTCAATGAGTTCTTTTAAGGATTATTTCTTCTTATTCGCCACAGTCTTGCGGGGACCCTTACGTGTTCTTGCATTTGTCTTGGTCTTCTGACCGCGAACCGGCAGCCCTTTCCTATGACGGATACCGCGATAGCAGCCAATCTCCTGAAGCCTCTTGATGTTCATGGCGATCTCTCTTCTCAGTTCACCTTCTACCACCTGAGTGTCAGCTACTACTGCAGCAATCTTCTTCACTTCGTCATCGGTCAAATCCTTCACGCGTGTGTCAGGATTTACACCGGCATCTGCAAGAATACGGTTTGAACTTGCGCGGCCAATGCCATAAATGTAAGTCAAGCCAATCTCAACACGTTTTTCTCTTGGTAAATCAACACCTGAAATACGAGCCATGTGCGTATTACACCTCCTGTAATTTTTTGAATCTTAACCTTGTCTCTGTTTGTGCTTGGGATTTTCACAGATTACTCTGATACTGCCCTTGCGCTTGATGATTTTGCATTTTTCGCAAATCGGTTTTACTGATGATCTGACTTTCACAGCAATTCTCCTTTCTCCTGCACGTCCTGATTGGAAACATCCGGAAACACCTGTCCAGGCGTATCCAGGCATATACCTAAGCATAGATTAGATATATAGGTCAACCGGGATTACTTTTGGACAAAGTTCACCCAGTACTTCAACAAAGTCGCTATAGCATTATAGCATCTTTGAATTATAAAAGCAAGCAGTTTTTCCTCTTTTGCAAGCCTTTTTCCGGCTCTAACCGACTGTTGTCCTGCTTTAACTGCCGGAATTCCTATTTATCTCTCCAGATGATTCTCCCTTTTGTAAGGTCATATGGGGATAATTCAATCGTAACTTTATCGCCCGGCAAAATCTTAATATAGTTCATACGCAGCTTTCCGCTGATATGAGCCAGAACCTGATGCCCGTTCTCCAGTTCCACCTGAAACATAGCGTTGGGAAGTTTCTCAACAACAATGCCTTCAATTTCGATCACATCCGCTTTTGACATACGGTTTACCTCCTTATGACTGACTTCTTCTCTTGTAGCTGCGAATCATAGCCCTTATCTGTTCATCCCTGATCCGCCCTTCTTCAATCAGATTTTTACGTTTCCATTCCTCTTCATCATGAATAATCTGTATGTGTTTCTTTTTCTTTTTTTTGGGCTTTGCCAAGGGCCGGGAAGCTCCGTTTACTAAAGAAACATATTCCTCTGTTTCATCAATTATGACAAACACGTTCCCCTTGTCATGGCCTGCCAAAGATACACACACAGCCCC
>CATLBO010000047.1 GCA_949879025.1 uncultured Hungatella sp.
TATTAAAGTATGCTCTTTTTATGGAATAACAGAATAATTTGGGGTTTTTCCTTGAAATCACATATAAAAACAGCAAAAATGAAGCTGCCGCTTCACAAATTTTCATTCGTTAAAGCGACAGCCCCCTTTTTGTATGTGCGGTAAGAGAGCTTTTGCAGACGGAAACGCCGCTTACAGCGGCAGAATGAGAGGATGGATGAAACAGATAAAAAGAATGGCAGCGTTTATGCTGCTTTTTATGATGTGCCTGACTTCTGCGGTTCCGGCCTATGCCACAGGCAGCGGTAACGTGGACGGCGGAGGCGGCAGCCTGAACCATGGCAAAGATGGTTATTACTGGCCGGATATCGGCTATGACGGGGTGCGGGTAACAGTAGTGGACGCCCAGAGCGGGCAGAGGGTGAGCGTGCCGGTGGATTATACCAACGTGGACGTGGGCACCCTGTCCCCCGATATCTGCCATTTCGGGAAGGTGAGCAAGGTGGACTATAGGAACGGGGCAGGGCTGTCCCCGCAGGTGGGCGGCTATGTGTGCCGGAGACCGGCGGCTCCCATTCCCCAGATTATCTCCGGCAACAGCAGGAAGGCCAGCATCCCGGTTATCCGGCAGTATTTCTGCTCCGAGGCGGCAGCGGTGATGGTGGCAAATGACACGGGTATTCCCTTTGAGGATATCGAAGAGGGGAAGTACAAGCTGGTGATTGAACCCATTATCTATCTGGTGTACCAGCACTTATACTTTGCCATGACTACCACAGAAGCGGGACTTTACAACCAGATGACCGGCGGGGACTTAGGCTCCCATTTCCCTACCGTGGTGATGAAGAACCATGCCCTTGCCCTGTTCCTGCAACGGAGCGACCTGGGATTTGCCGCCTGGACGGGTCCTACAGGGAGCGCACGGACAACCCAGGAGATGATTTCCATTCTGGGAATCGGCATCATCAGCTACCAGAAAGCACCGGAAACGGTGATTGACTATGACAAGGAATACCGGGTAGACACAGATGTAATCATAGCAGTTCAGCTGACGACAGGAAGGGAGAAAACCCCGGATAACCCTGCCTGGGCCAGATTTACGGTGGGCGGGAGGACATATTCCCACAGCAACATTTATATCCCGGAGAACGGTTCCCAGCTTGCCTGGGTGAAATGGCACACGCCCTCCGAGCCGGGGGAAGTGACGATTACCATTTCCAGCAACTGCAGCACCAGCACCGGACAGATCCGGGCGAAGATTGTGGATATGGACGACAACCCACCCCCAGACCCCCAGGCAGACGACAGGAATGACGGGTTTTCCATTCCGGCAGCTCCGGGTAAGCAGAATGTGACCTATCTTACCTGGGGCGAATGGGACTGCTGGTGGCATGCGCACTGGGTATGGCACAGCAGGGGCGAGGATGACGGATACTGGTGCGACCATGCGCGCTTCGTTTTCAGTTAATCTGTGTAGAAATGCGCAATAAAGCTGAACAGGTTTCCAGAGGAGACCTGAACTCTGTATTTGAATCGGCAGGTGTGATTCCTGCCTGACCTTGTGTGAAAGGTGACAAAATCCCTGATACTCCGACGTGCATTAGGCGGCAATGAGCTTGGTGTACGAAGCTCGGTGAAGAGCGGCCAAAGCGCCTGTGATGGGGCGAGTAGCCGCAGGGGGCTATAAAACAGTCATGCTTAGTATGTCGAAAGACCGACGAATACTTGAACGTACAGCTCGTAACACCAAGGATACCGAAATAAGAAGGTATTCGCTCCTTTTAGGGGAACTGTCATTGGGAAATATCTGTGATTGTATTTTTCAATAGAAAACCATAGGGAAACCGTGGTCGAATGTCTTTAGCAGACATCACACCAGCTAAAGATGGCAGTCGGGCTACAGAGTAGAGCTAAAACTGTTATGTAAAGCTAGAATGCAGGGAACGAAGGAACCACAGCAGAGAACGGTAGCTACCGTAAAAGAGTTATTGCACTCGCTCTAACAGGCAGGAAATGGCCTGTGAAGCTGTGGGACGGCAGCCCGTAGTAGTGATGAAGCACCGTAATGGGTGTGGAGCGAAGGGGCATAGTCTGTACAGTAATCATGTGACCAGTCTGTCGAGGAAGCCGTAGGCGAACCTGACTAAAACCAAAAACACCAGAATCCGAAAGGAGGTGGTGCGTATGGCACAACAATTCGACTATCCGAAGAACGAAACAGACTTGCGTGATACGTTAGACGCACTTTATTTAGAGGCAAAGACAGCAAAGGACGGAGATAAAAGGCCGTCATTTGGAGGTTTGATTGAACTCATGTCCAGTGAGGTAACGATTAAAACCGCCATTCACAACATAAAAGCAAATAAGGGAAGCGAAACTCCGGGAGTTGACGGCTGGAAAATGCAGAGAGATTATCTCCAGAAGCCCTATGAATGGGTGATTGAGGATATACAGAAAGCATTTCATTATTTTAAGCCGGAAAAGATACGCCGGGTGTATATCGACAAGCCGGGAAAAACGGAAAAGCGCCCACTTGGTATTCCGACTATACGGGACAGAATTGTACAGGAATGCATAAGGATTGTGCTGGAACCAATCATGGAAGCGCAGTTTTACCGATATTCCTTCGGGTTCCGTCCAATGAGGGATACAAAAATGGCGTTGCAGTGTATTACCGGCTACGTCCACAAAACAGGTTATTATTGGATTGTGGAAGGAGATATCAGCAAATGCTTTGACCGCATTAACCATAGAATACTGATTAAACGCCTGTATCATATGGGCGTGAAGGACAGACGGGTATTGCAGATAATCAAGGCTATGTTGAGAGCAGGAATTGTTGGCGAAAACGAGAAAAATGAGGTCGGCACTCAGCAAGGGGGAGTTCTGTCGCCGCTGCTTGCAAACGTATATATGGGTATGTTTGATGAATGGGTGAGCAGGCAGTGGATAGATAAGCGCACCTCTCATGATTATGCAAGAAGTGATATAAAAATCAGTTCCTTGCGCAAGCGTAGCAATCTGCGCCCGGCCTATTTGATTCGTTATGCTGATGATTTTGTACTAATAACCGATACCCCTCAAAATGCAAAGTGGTGGAAGGAACAAATCAAAACCTTTTTGGAACAAGTGTTGAGATTGAATCTGTCAGAAGAAAAAACGCTGATAACAGATGTGCGTAAAAAGCATATCCATTTCTTAGGATATGAATACAAGGTAGTGAAAGGCAAGGCTAAGAAGGGGTACATTCCCCGCACTTTGCCTGACAGGAAAAGATTAAAGCGGAAAGTAGATGAGATTGCGAAGGAGTGGAGGAAAATCCCGCTTGACGCAAGTAGGGAGAAAGTAATCCATGAATTAAATCTAATCAATAGTAAGGTTCGTGGTCTGATAAACTACTACGATAACTGTAGCTGGGTGAATGTTACCATGAAGAAATATAGCCGGAATCTGGAAAAAGCGGCCAAAAGGCGGCTGAAACAGTATAAAGGCAAATGGATTCCGGCAGACCAGACGCAGAATCTCGTAAATGTCCATCAGAAATATACCACGAAAATCCCAGCAATCCATTATCGGGATATATGGATAGGAGTGACCCGGCTTGATTTTTGTAAATGGAATAAGGCAGGGGATAAGATACAGGAAGAAACTCCGTACACGGAAAGGGGTCGGACAATCTATTTTGAGCGAACCAAACGGCAGCGAATGAATGCGAGACTGGACGATGTTTTGAGTATGGAAACATCAGAGCTGGTATCCACCGGACAGACCGGAAGGACGTATAATTTTGAGTTCTATATGAACCGTGCCTACGCTCTGAACCGGGATAAATTAAAATGCCGTGTCTGCGGAAGATGGCTTATCACTGGCAAACTGTGTACCCATAGAATCAATCCGGGATTGCCCATAGGAAAAATCAATAAAGTAAATAACCTTGCTTCCATGGATAAAGAATGCTATCGAATCGTAAACGACAAAACCGCAGACCTGTCACACCTTGATACAAAAACACGCAAAAATGTAGAGAAATTCAGAAAACAACTGGACAAATCACATGATAAGGCAACTGTATAGATGGAGCGCCGTGTGAGGGGAAACTCTCACGCACGGTGCGAAGCGGGGGAAAATCCCTCTGACTGCCTGACAGTTAAACACAGTCGGGTAAAAGATGTGGATTACCTATCGCTACGGGTGGTGGGAATATGAGTGGATACCTTATTCCGCATCTTTAAGCGCCGCCTTTTCTACAAAGCCGGATGCCAAAAATCCCACCGCATCGGGAAAGACCATGAAGAGCGGGTATGGGCTGAACGCTGATGTTTCTGCCCGTGTCAGTTCTTCGGCTCCCAGCGGGCATATCACCGGGGCGCAGAACGTGGTGGCGTACTTCCCGGAATTTGACTACGGGGAATACTGGAGGCTCCTGAAACGGAAAAATACCGGCTATTCCAGTACCTTTGAATTTCAGGTGAACCCCTACAGCACTTATGGCCGTCCGGTGCATTTTTCGCCGGTATGGTATCCCAATGGGCGGTATACCACCTATGTGGAGGTGCTGGATGCCTGGACTCCAGCGGGGATGCTGCAGATAAACCTGACGGATGTGATGACGGTCAGAGGTTCTTTATATGATGACTGGCATATCCGCCCAATAAAATAGCGGAGGTGTGTATGGGAAACCGGGCGGTTTACTGCCTGAAAGAGGACAGGAAAGAAACACACTTTTATGCCCATTACGGGGCAAACTCCCTGTCGCCCCTTCTGCGGTTGTGGCAGGCCATGGAAATCCAGAAGCAGCTGCCAGGGAATCAGAGCCTTGCACATATCTTTGAGCATCTGGACTATGACGGCGGTTATCAGGAGGAACGTCTGCCGGACGGGGATATGTTTTTTGCAGGGATTGAGCCGGGAGAAGTGGGTGCTTATGAAGATACCTATGCCAAAGGAAGGCATCTGGAAATGTGGATCACCCTTGATGTGGAGGAAAACCAGTGCATTTTGGAGTAAAATCCTAATTGCCCCTGGTATCGGACAATGGGCAGCTATTCCATAGACCTTGACAAAGGTCTGGAGAACGTCAGACGGTTACTGGAGTATGGAGAAGAGCAGGGGATTACGGATTTCAACAGGCTGCTTGCTGTCTATCATAACAGCACCGGTCTTGGGGAGAAACTGGAGGATGCCCGTGCCAGTATGCAGCTTTCTGAATATCTGGAATCCCCGCAGGCGGAGGAACAGCGCCGCAGATACCGGGAGTTGCTGGAACGGGAGGAACCGGAGAGCGGGCAGGAGGAAATGGAACGATAACAGACTACTATAAATGTCTGGAAAAGCAGACAGACAGGAGAGTGAATCATGGAAGGACTTATTTTTCCAATCATCATGCTGGCCGTCACCCTTTTGGGAGGCGGCCTTTTGCTGATTGTACTGAAACAAAGCAAACCCAAAAACAAAGGCGGCGAGGAGAGCCTTGCCATACAGACAGCCCAGGAGTTTATCAATGTCAGGGACATTCAGGACAAATACCTATACACCACGGACGGGCTGATTCTTACTTTTGTGCGAATACACTCCATCAGCATTGACCTGTACAGCAAGGCGGAGAAGAACAGCCTGATCCGCCAGCTGACGGCAGAACTGTCGGATATCCAGTATCCCTTCAAGTTTCTGGCAGTGAGCCGGCCGGTGGATATCTCCCCGGTCATCACGGATATGCAGTCCATGCTGAAGGAAGCGGATGACAGGCGGAAGGAGCTGCTTCGGCAGGAGATTTTACAGATGTCCGGCTTTGCCCTGTCCGGGGAGATTGTGGAACGGCAGTTTTATGTTTCTCTCTGGGAGAGGGCGGAGGAAGGAGCGGAGAAAGAACTGTTAAAGCGGGCGGCATTGTTTTCGGAGAAGTTTTCCGGGTGCGGCATTCCCTGTGACGTGCTGGGGGAGAAAGAGATTGTGCGGCTTTTAAACCTGGTCCACAACCCCTCCTATACCCACCTGGAAGATACGGAGTTTTCCGCAGCCATCCCAACTTTAGAGTATTGAAGGCAGGAGGGAAAACGCCAAAGGAATGTATTTATAAATATAGAGCAGGAGGAACTTTATGCTGAAACGAGAAAACGTGCAGGAGCAGGAGACAAGGAACAATGCCCTGCTGAACGTTATCACCCCGGTAGGGCTGGGCTTTTCCAAGAACAGCCTTGACCTGGGGGAAAATATGGGAAAGGTGTACGGGCTTATCCGTTATCCCCAGAAGGTAGAGGTGGAGTGGCTCTCCCGTATCACCAACATCCCGTCCACCATCATATCCATCGGGTGGAGGCCAGTGGATAATGCCACCTTAATCAATGCCATCTCCCGGAGCGTGGTACAGCAGAGAGGACTGGCGGAGGGAGCCAAAGACCCTTTATCCAGACAGCGGGCGGAAAAGGCTGCTGATGACGGGGAGAAGATCATTATGCAGATTGACCGGGAGGGTGAGACCGTGGGACTGATGAGCGTGTCGGTCATGCCCATTGCAAAGGACGAAAAGACTTTCAAAAAGGTGTGCCGCCGTGCGGAGAGCATGGTGAGCGTTATGAAATGCAAGATGCGGGTAATCCCCAACCTGCAGAAAGAGAGCTTCCGGCACATTTCCCCGTCCTTTCCCACCACTGCCAAGATTGAGAGTATCTTGCAGAAGATTGTGCCAATCTCCACCTTTGTAGGTGGATTTCCTTTTGCCAGCAGTGGATTCAATGATGGGGAGGGATACTACTTTGCCCAGGATACCAGCGGCGGACTGGTGATTGTGGATACCTGGCGCCGGGGTGGAGACCGCACCAACAGCAATTTTGTCATTATGGGAAATTCCGGTGTGGGGAAATCCACAGCCATCAAGCATATCATCCTGTCCGAGTTTATGAAAGGAACGAAAATCCTTGTAGTAGACCCGGAATCCGAGTACAGGGACTTGTGTTTCAATCTCAATGGGGACTGGATCAACGCTGTGGGAGGCTCCGCAGGTATGATTAACCCCCTGCAGGTCCGTCCATCGCCCCGTGATGACGAGCAGGAAAAGGAGGCCGACCGTCTGTACCGGGACGAGGGGTATGGGATGAATGATCTGGCTTTGCATATGAAAAACCTGGAAATCTTTTTCAACCTCTATATCCCGTCCATCACGGACATGCAGCGGGCGGTACTGAAGAAATGCCTGATTGAACTGTACCGGAATTTCGGCATTGTGTGGGAGACGGACATTTCCCTTTTGAAAGCAGGGGACTTCCCTGTGTTCTCTGACCTTTATCAGCTGGTACAGAAAAAAGCGGAGGAAGAAGCTGACCGCCAGGTGTATGCGGATCTGGCTCTGCTTTTATATGATATCGCAGAGGGTTCGGACAGCTTTATCTGGAATGGAAAGAGCAGTATTAAGGATGGTACAGAGGCGGATAACGGCAGCGGCTCCATCATTGTGCTGGATACCAATGCCCTGCAGGAGACCAGCGACCATATCAAAAGGACGCAGTATTTCAATATCCTGACCTGGTGCTGGGAGCAGATGAGCCGGAACCGGGAGGAACGGGTGCTTTTAATCTGTGACGAGGCATATCTGATGATTGACCAGAAAGTACCCCAGTCCCTTGTGTATCTTAGGAATGTGATGAAACGGGCCAGGAAGTATGAGGGCGCCCTGGCTATCATCTCCCACAGCATTGTGGATTTTTTGAGCGAGAGCATTAAGCAGTACGGACAGGCGCTCCTTGATATTCCCTGTTATAAGGTGCTGATGGGGACGGACGGCAAGAACCTGAAAGAGACCGCAGACCTTTATGACCTGACGGAGGCGGAGCAGGAACTGTTATTGGCAAGGAAGCGGGGACATGCCCTGTTTATGGTAGGGGCGAAGAGGCTGCATATCAGCTTTGAGATTCCGGAATACAAGATGCTCTATATGGGCAGGGCAGGAGGGCGGTAATGGTGAAAAAGATATCCAGAAGGAAGTTTTGGCATTCAGGCATGAGAAAAAATGTGGAAGAGAAAGGTTCGGACATGGGCTGGGAAGAAAGGAGTTTGTATGGCAGTTGACCCGGTAACGGCAAAAATACTGGCACAGCTGGCAGTTCAGGCAGCAGCGGATAAGCAGGCGCGGAAACGTCTGCTTATCGCTGTATTGGCGCCTGTCCTGTTTCTGCTGCTTCTCATCGCCTTTATCGTCCACCTGCTCACCAGCCCCATCTCCCTGTTTGTGGAGTGGGCATTGGGGGACAGCGAGATCACAGCCATTGAATCCTTTCAGCAGGAATACGGCTATAACCAGAATATCGGTATCTATGATACAGATTACGTCAATGGCAGCGGCCAGTCCTATGAGGGCGTGGTGTTCACAGATGGCGGTATGGAGGTGATGTATTACAACCAGTTGGACGAGCGGTGGGCAGACATCATGTATGGAACATCCAGCACCATCGGACAGGGCGGGTGCGGCCCCACATCCATGGCGATTGTAATATCCACCCTGACCGGGGAGGCCCATGACCCGGTGGAGCTGGCCCGGTGGTCCGTGGCAAACGGACACCGCTGCGAGGGCAATGGTTCTTATCACAGCCTGATTCCGGCAGCGGCAGCCGCCTACGGGCTGTCCTGTGAGAAGAACCTGGATGCCCAGGGGATAGTGGATGCCCTTTCTTCCGGGAAACTGGTGGTGGTGATTATGAGCAAAGGCCACTTCACCAGAGGCGGGCATTTCATTGTCCTGCGGGGTGTGACCAGTGGAGGGAAGATTCTGGTGGCAGACCCGGCAAGCTATGGCAGGAGCGAACAGGAGTGGGATTTATCCATCATCATGGATGAAGCCAACAAGGCGGCAGGTTCCGGCGGCCCTTACTGGGCAGTCGGCAGATAACAGGAGGCAGAAGCATATGGTTTTATATTTATCATCCACCCAGCATACCAATCTGCTGGACTTTACCGGCTTTTATGAGCCGGACAGCGAGATGCCCGTCAAGAAGATGGTGGGGAATTTTGTTCTGAAACAGTTCGTAGTCTACGATATGCGTAGCTTTGCACACTTTACGGATGTAGTCCTTGACCGTCCTGCATTTGGGGACACAGACGAGGAATTTGCACAGGCTATTGAGGAATTTCTCACCATGTATTCCGCAAGGGTGACAGTCATCTGCGAGGGGCTTACACAGGCTGACCCGCTGTTTCAGGCTTTACTTGGCAGCGGTGTGGGGAATATCGTGTGCGATACGGAGATTGGGGAGATCCAGCAGGAGATCAGGGAGTGTCTGAGCGGTCAGGGCATGACACGGTATGCGGCAAAGGAAAGGCCGGCCAGAGCCGGAGGGCAGGAGTATTATCGGTTTGACTGCAAAAATGTGGCAGTGGCCGTGATTGGCTCCCAGTCCAGGATTGGAACCACCACCGCAGCCGTGGGACTGAGCGCATGGCTGGCCCGTGTGGGTGCGTCTGTGTGCTATGTGGAAGCCCATGCAGGCGGCCATCTGGCAGCTCTGGCCCGTGGATATGAGATGGAGGCGGAAGAAGATGGCTGGCAGTTTGAAGGGGTACATTACCGGAGGATGGAGCCGAAGGCAGATGTGAACTTTGTGGTGTATGACCTGGGGAGTGACCTTGCAGGGAAAAAGGAACTGGTGGAAAGAGCAGATATCAAACTGCTGGTATGCGGTACGAAGCCCTATGAGTTAGGCTTCACCGTCCGCCTGCAGGCATCCCTTGCAGGAATCCATGCAGATCTGCTCTGTCCCTTTGTGACGGAGGGAATGAAAGACGATCTGGCGGAAGCGCTACAGAACGATTACCATAAAGTGATGTTTTCAGAGTACCAGCCGGAACTGACGGACAGTGCCTGTAATGCGAAGCAGTATAAGAATCTGATTGCCAGATATATCGCAGGCTGAAAGAAGAAGGTCAGTGCGTGGATTTGAGGGAAACGAGGAATCAGAACATGCTGATTTTACTGTAACAGGAAGCAAAAGGGGAGCCATGCAGGGTAAAAAGATACCGGTATGGCTCTTCCATATGGATGAAAGAGATTTCGAGCAGGAGGAATTTGGAATGATGACAAAACAGGCGGAACTGAAAAAACAGGCATATGCAAGCACGCTGAAAAGCCGCGCTTTATCGGTATTGATTTATCTGATTGACCGTTCCAATAAGGAGTTGACCTGCTTTCCGGCCATTGCAACCATGGCGGAGCAGCTACATATTTCTGTATCTACCGTGAAGCGTGCCCTGCATGAACTGCTGGATGCCGGATATATCAAGAAAGACGCCCGTTTCAGGGAGAAGAATAAAGGACAGACCAGCAACCTGTATACGCTTGTTTTGTTGGAAGGGCAGCCGACAGCGGATGGCGGTCAGGATTCTGCTTCAGGTAAACATGCAGAATCTGAAATGCCTGCGGAAGCTTCACAGGAGAAAGCGGACGAAACAGAAAAGGAAATGTGCCAGGTGGAGCATATCAGCTTTGACACATTAAAGAGACAGAAAGAAGAGATTCCGGAAACTCAAATGGAAGAGGTACAGGTGAATATAGAGGATACTGTCCGAGAGGAAGATTATCAGGAGATCCGGCAGGAGAGCAAGATTCGTGGCTTTTGCACCCCAGGTCAGATGACCAAGCGTTTTTTTATGATGGGGAATGGAAACAACGATTTTCTCCCGATAGTTCAGGGCAGATGGAAACTAATACAGATAGTATTTTCTGGCAGGCAAAGCAAATTTCTTTTCTACCTGTGGACTGGGGCGGGGGTCAGTTTGAGGCCTCCTTGAACTATTCAGATTAACAGGTTAGAAAAGCGTAAAGAAGGTAATGTATCATGACTGTAAATTAGGCATTTCCCTTTTCAATATTTTGCTATATATGCCTATTTTGAAAAAATTCTGCATATGTAGGACAGTGGTGCTAGTGTAGAGTTATCCAGCGGTCACGATTCAATTATGAAGCAGGTGGATGAATCCCTTATAAGGCTGAGGACGGATTATATTGATTTGTATTACCAACACGGACTGACGCAGAAGTAGAGACAGAGGAAATTGCCGAAATGATGAAGGATCTTTTTAAGGCAGGTAAGCTCAGAGACAGAGGCGTGAGTTTTGGATAGCCGGATTATCTGAAACGGGCATACAAGGTACCTCCACATCTTTTATAACTATGTCTCAGGAAGCAACTATCGCATTTTCACCAACCATAACATCGGGCAGAATAACCACCTTCGCACCAATCCACGCATTCTTTTTAATGTGGATTTTCCCACATAGCAGCATCCAGTGTTCTACAAAATTATGATCCGCCGTAAGCAGAGTATGGGGATGATATAGAGTTTCTTTGTGAGCTCCCATGCCAGAAAAATTGGGGTCAGTGTAGCATGTTTCTTTTCCGCAAGTTCGCTTAACAGATTCAGCAAAAGAAGCGTTTTTATCCATGTTTTCTAATTGAACAGAGCCATGCGTCCTGTCCAGTCACCTTCCCTGTAGGTGCTGTTTTTATTCAGCCTTCCGCTTAAGAATCCCTTGCCAGAGGCGCTGATACAAGAGATGCCCAGTTCCTCGCAGGGAGGGAAATATACTGCCTCATCGCCCCAGTCAACAAAGTTATACATATTATCAATAGCAACGAGAGGAAATAAATAAAGTGGTTGGAGGAAATCTGGCACGGGCAATCCGAAAATTAGAGGTGTAAGAGGATTTGATAATGAAAAGAATCCTTTCATTTATGATAATTGGAATTATGGCATTTTCGCTTGCAGCCTGCGGAAACAGCGATGCAGGAAATACTGCCCGACAGGAAGCGGAAAACATGCCGGAAATGTCGGATAATACCCGTCCTGAAATTGCAGGCACGGTGGAGCATATGGAGGGATATGATATTGTCTTTGTAGCCTACCCAAACTGGCTTGCGTACCACAATTTGCTACAATGCATCCAAGCGTGAGTTTGGGTGCATCTTTTAACGATAGGAATTTTGTGCATTTATCAGGAAAAATCCGTACTTATTTCAAGCAAAGAGAACGGTACTTATTCGGCGCAACTCCTTTATATTCCCGAAATTTTCGTATAAAGTAACTAAAATTATCAAATCCAACAGAAAGTGCGATATCAGAAATCGGCACTTTTGATTCTGACAGCATTTCGCAGGCTTTTTCTATTCTATATTCATTGATAAAACTAATGGGTGTCTTTCCAATTTCCTGTTTAAAGTAATGGCAGAAATAATTAGGACTCATAAAACATATTTCAGACAATGTCTGCAAAGAGATTGATTCCGGGTAATTGATGTGAATATATTCAATCACTTGTTTTAATTTGTTTAAGGAGTCCTTTCCTTTGGGTGATAACGTATTCTTATAAAAATAATCTGCCTGAAAAAATAATTCAATCATGTGTAATATGTGGAGCTTAATACTTAAAAGGGCACAGGTGGGTAATGTGTGGTAAAGTTTTATAATCTCCTGCATATGGAACAGGATTTGCTTATGGTCTTCCGGTGAAAATGCGGAGCAGAAGGTTGGGAACAGTAGTGTTCCGTTGGTAATCGGCCGGATAAAATTATGCTGGCAGGCATCATACAATGAAAAGTCTAAAAAGCTGGGATTGAATACAACAGCATGGTGCAGGGACTCGCCAACGGATTTAATTTCATGCAGTTCTCCGGAATTGATAAAACAGAATTCCCCTGGCTTCAAGACAAAGGATTTTCCGTGGATAGTCAGATTAAGAATTCCATATTCTGCATATACCCATTCCAGTTCTTCGTGCCAGTGCTGTGATACAAAATAAAATCCGTCTTTGTCATGGTGAGAATATACCTGTAAAGGAAAAACAGAAGTACCATGGGTTTTATCTTCATGATAAGCTCGTGACATGGCTATCAACTCCTAAATCGTAAATTTGTGTTATTATTGAGTAAAATTATGCAAGCAATCAGGGCTTCTTATCCAGTATACTAAAATCACCAAAGAAAAACAAGCGAGGTGAAAAGAATGGTGAAAGAAAAGTGGTGGAAAAGCAGTGTTGTATATCAGATATATCCACGAAGCTTCTGTGACAGCAATGGCGATGGAATCGGTGATATTAACGGTATCCGCTCCAAATTGTGGTATCTGAAGGAACTGGGGATCGACGTGATATGGCTGAGTCCGGTCTATGCCTCTCCCAATGCGGATAATGGCTATGATATATCCGATTATTATGGAATATCACCGGAGTACGGCTCGATGGAAGATATGAAGGCTCTAATCCGAGAATGTGAAAATTGTGGTATTAGAATTATCATGGATCTTGTTGTGAACCATACTTCTGATGAGCACTCGTGGTTTGTGGAAGCGAAAAAATCGAAGGACAATCCGTACAGGGACTATTATATCTGGAGAGAGGGGGGAAAAGACAGTCCGCCTAACGAACTGGAATCTTGCTTTGGCGGTAATGCATGGGAATACTCGGAAGAAACGGGGGAGTATTATCTGCACTTCTATCATAAAAAGCAGCCGGATCTCAACTGGGAGAATGAAGCAATGCGGAAAGAAATATGGAAAATGATGAATTTCTGGATTGATATGGGCGTTGGCGGTTTTCGGATGGATGTGATTGATGTCATTGGAAAAATCCCGGATCAGGAGATAAAAGAAAACGGGCCGAAGCTGCACGAATATCTTCAGGAAATGAACAGGGAGACATTTGGGGATAAAAATCTGATGACTGTAGGAGAATGCTGGGGAGCAGATATTGAGAATGGAAGTTTATATTCCGATCCTGAGCGGAAGGAACTGGATATGATTTTTCAGTTTGAGCAGATGCTGTTGGATCAGGTTCCGGGTGAACAGAAGTGGGATTTAAAGCCCCTTGAGTTGAAACAGTTAAAACAGGCTTTTGCGAAATGGCAGAAGGCATTGGAGGGGAAAGGATGGAACAGTCTTTTTTGGAACAGCCATGACCTTCCGAGAATCGTTTCCAGATGGGGGAATGACAAGGAGTATCGGGTGGAATCTGCAAAGATGCTGGCAACTGTGCTTCATGGCATGAAGGGAACGCCTTATATTTACCAGGGTGAAGAAATAGGGATGACTAACTATCCGTTTTCATGTATTGAGGATTTTTTTGATGTAGAGTCTGTCAATATGTACCGGGAACGGAAGCAGATGGGATATCCCGAAGAAGAAATCATAAAATCCCTTTGCGCTAAGTCAAGGGATAATGCAAGAACTCCCATGCAGTGGGACAACAGTCCAAGTGCAGGATTTATGGAAGGGACACCATGGTGCAGGGTAAATCCCAATTATACAAAAATTAATGCAGAAGAGGCATTAAAGGATCAGAATTCCATTTTCTATTATTATAAAAAGCTTATCAGATTCCGAAAAGAAGAGCCTATATTGATTTATGGGACTTTTGAACTGCTCTGCTCGGAGGATGAATATGTTTTTGCGTATACAAGGGAATGGAAGGGGAAAAAGTGGCTGGTGGTAGGTAATTTCTATGAGAAATCGGCACGTTTTGATTACCTTGGAAAAGGCAGGGCGCTCCTGTCCAATTATGAACAGGAATCTGAAACCCGGTTTGAACAGATGAAATTGCGTCCTTATGAAGCAGCTATCTATGAAATAATATAATCAAAAGGAGGAAGAAAGAATCATGACAAAGGAAGAACGCTATCAGGCGTCTGCCGAAGAGCTTTTGAGGCTGGTCGGAGGAAAAGAAAACATTATCAGTGCCGCCCACTGTGCAACCAGGCTCAGACTGGTTCTGAAAGATGAGTCAAAGGCAGATGTGGACGGAATCCTGAAGGTGGATCTGGTGAAAGGCCAGTTTGCCAATGGAGGCCAGTTCCAGATTATTATCGGCAGCGGCACCGTAAATGAGGTTTACAAACGTTTCATAGAAACAGGGGGGATTGCCGAAGCAACGAAGAGTGAAGTAAAGCAGGCGGCCGCCCAGAAGATGAATCCACTGCAGCGTCTTGTAAAAACGCTGTCTGACGTATTTGTACCGCTGATTCCGGCATTGGTTGCCAGCGGTTTGATGATGGGTTTAAATAATGTGCTTACGGCAAACGGGCTGTTTATTCCGGGACAGTCTTTAGTAGAAGCCTATCCGGCGCTTTCTGACATTGCCGCTATGATTAATACGTTTGCCAGTGCCGCATATGCCTTTCTGCCTATCCTGATTGGATTTTCTGCCACAAAAATGTTTGGGGGCAATCCGTATCTGGGAGCAGTTATCGGCATGATTATGGTTTCGGGTGATCTGCTGAATGCCTATGCCTACGGTACTGCCGTAACAGAAGGGACAATCCCGGTATGGAACATTTTGGGGCTTACGATTGAAAAAGTAGGATATCAGGGAACGGTTCTCCCGGTGCTGGCTGCATCGTATATCCTTTCGTTTGTGGAGAAGAAACTGCATAAGTATATCCCGGAGATTCTGGACAATCTTCTGACCCCGCTGCTTACCGTTATGATCACTGGCTTTGTTACTTTTACGTTGGTAGGCGGGATTATGAGGACTGCCGGTGATATGCTGACAAACAGCTTTGTGTGGATGCATGATACATTAGGGATTGTGGGCGGTATGGTCCTGGGCTTCTTATATTCGCCTCTTACCATGACCGGTATGCACCACAGCCTGCTTCCGGTGGATATCCAGATGGTGGCGGCGGGAGGTTCTTTCCTGCTTGCGATTGCGTCCTGTAATAACGTGGCGCAGGGCGGCGCAACTCTTTGTGCCATGCTTCGGACAAAGGATAAGAAGTTAAAGAGTGTTGCGGCGACTTCGGGTGTGTCTGCTATGCTGGGTATCACAGAGCCTGCTATGTTTGGTGTAAACTTGAAACTGAAATATCCGTTCTATGGCGCTATGATCGGTGCGGCTCTTGGCGGCGGGTATGTAACGCTGACAAATGTTTTGAACACGGCTCCGGGAACTGCGGGAATTGTCGGGTTTGTCTGTGTTCCTGCGTCCAGTATGCTGAACTTTTTGATTGGTACGGCTATTTCTATTGCGGCAGGATTTATTTTTACATATATCATGTCAAATATGAAAAAGTTTAATAAAGAATTGGAAAAAAAAGAAACTGCAGCAGAAGAAACAGAGGATATGTCTGCAGACATTTTCCCAGAGGCAGAGAAAGGTGTAATCTGCAGTCCGCTGACAGGAAAAGCGATTCCGATGAGCGAGGTGCCGGACGATACATTTGCCGCAGAAGTATTGGGGAAGGGAATGGCAGTCATTCCTTCGGAGGGGAAAGTGGTAGCACCCTGCCATGGTGAGGTTTCTACACTGTTTGATACGAAACATGCCATTGGCATTACAACGAAAGATGGAGTAGAATTACTGATTCATGTGGGTGTCAATACGGTAGAACTTAACGGAAAGTATTATGAGGCTCATGTGGCACAGGGCGATCAGGTAAAGCCCGGACAGTTGCTTCTTACGTTTGACATCCAGAAAATCCAGGAAGCAGGCTATCCGGTGGCTACTCCGGTAATTATTGCCAATACAGATGATTACAAAAATGTGGAGGGGCTGAAGAATGGAGAGATTCACTGCATGGAGCCGCTTATTAAACTGGAGGAATCATAATGACAGGTAAAAAAATTGTATTTTTAGATATCGACGGGACATTTACTGTCCCGTTGGAAAAACCGACAGAGCTTGCGTCAAGGGCAGTACGGGAGGCAAGAAAAAATGGGCACAGGATTTTGATCAGCACAGGGCGCAATATGCCAATTGTAAGCGAGGATGTTCTGGAAGTAGGATTTGACGGTGTGGTTGCCAGTGCGGGAAGGCATATAGAAATTGATGGGAAAGTAATCCGCGACAGTGTACTTCCAGAAGAAACCATCCAGAAGTGCCTGGAAATTTTTCATCGCTTTGGGATTTATTGCCGCATAGAGAGTCCGGAGGGGATTTATATTGATGACAGCCTTCAGGAAATCCTCACCAGTGCAACGGCAGATCTGTCCAATTCGGAGTTAATCCGAATGAAGAAGGAACTGGATTCTGATGTGGGGGTAAAACCGTATACGGAATATCCCCACAAGGGAGCATATAAGCTGGGATTTATCTGTACAGATCTGGCCGACATTGAGAAAACAAAACCGTATCTGGAGCAGGAGTTTCATTATGTAGTGCATCCCTATGCAGAAGATGCAGACTGCTATAATGGCGAGATTATACAGAAAGATATGGATAAGGGCGAGGCCATGGAACGTGTCTGCGAATACTATGGTGCAGACATGGCAGATACGGTCGCCTTTGGAGACAGTATGAATGACCAGCAGATGCTGGAATATGCGGGGGTTGCCGTTGTAATGGGGAATTCCTGCCAGGAATTGAAAGACATAGCAGATATTGTCTGCGAGAGCGTTGAGGAAGATGGGGTTTATTTTGAATTTAAGAGAATGAATTTGATATAGGAGGAAAATAAAATGAGAACATTTGAATATGCAATTATTGATGAACTGGGAATCCATGCACGTCCGGCAGGAATGCTTGTGAAGGAAGTGAAAAAGTTTGATTCTAAAATCACATTATCCGCTAAGGGGAAGACGATGGATGCGGGCAAGCTGATGATGATCATGGGTATGGGAATTAAGCAGGGGGATGTAGTTACTGTTTCTGCGGAAGGAGAAGATGAGGACACAGCCATTGCCGCAATAGAAAAATTTTTTAAGGAAAATTTATAAGGGAGGTACAGGGTAGTGGAAAGCTATACGGGTAAATCCATTTTTCAAAAGGTTGCTGTTGGCAGGATATTCTATTATGAAAAAAATGAAAACATTGTTAAGAGGAATCGTATTGAGGAAACAGAGGGAGAGATAAAAAGGTTTGAAGCAGCAAAGTTGGTGGCGCTTGGGCAGCTTGACCGGATTTATCAGAAGGCTTTGAAAGAAGTCGGAGAGGATAACGCGGCTGTTTTTGAAGTACATAAGATGATGATGGAAGATGAGGATTATCTGGAATCTATCCATAGTATGGTCCGCGAACAGAAAGTAAATGCAGAATATGCCGTGGCAATGACAGGGGATAATTTTGCTAAAATGTTTTCTCAGATGGATGATGAATATATGAAAGCAAGAGCTGCTGATGTGAAGGATATTTCTGAACGTCTGGTTTCGGTTCTCCTGGGAAATGGAACGGATATGGGTGCGCTGAAAGAACCGGTTATTTTGGTGGCAGATGATCTGGCTCCCAGTGAAACTGTCCAGCTTGATAAATCAAAGATCCTTGCATTTGTAACGAGATATGGTTCTTCCAATTCCCACACTGCAATTCTGGCAAGGACCATGAATATTCCAGCGGTGATTGGAGTTGATATCAGCAAAGAGTGGAATGGAAAGATGGCGGCGGTTGACGGCTATACCGGAACTGTTTACATAGAGCCGGATTTTGACTGCATGGAGCGGATGAAGAACCGTATTGCGGAAGACGAAAAGAAACGGCAGTTGATGCAGGAACTGAAAGGGAAGGAAACGGTTACGAAAGCGGGCAGGAAGATTCATCTTTATGCCAATATTGGAAATGTGGCGGATACCGTGAGTGCGCTGCAAAATGATGCGGAAGGAATCGGTTTGTTCCGCAGTGAGTTTTTATATCTGGAGGCGAAGGACTTCCCTTCGGAAGAGGAGCAGTTCCAGGCTTATAAGACGGTGGCTGAAAGCATGGGAGGTAAGAAAGTAATTATTCGTACATTGGATATCGGGGCGGATAAACAGGTGGATTACTTCAATTTGGATAAAGAGGATAATCCTGCGATGGGATACCGTGCGATTCGGATCTGCCTGAGTCAGCCCGAAATTTTCCGGACACAGCTCAGGGCGATTCTGCGGGCCAGTTCATTTGGAAATATTTCTATTATGTTTCCAATGATTATTTCCGTAAAGGAAGTAAGGGAGGCAAAAAGAATTCTGGAAGAAGTTAAGGAAGAATTAAAAGAGAAAGAGGTTCCGTATCAGGATGTGGAAACAGGTATCATGATTGAAACGCCGGCAGCAGTTTTTGAAAGCGGAGAACTTGCAAAGGAAGTGGATTTTTTCAGTATCGGAACGAATGATCTGACACAGTATACGCTGGCCATTGACAGGCAGAATCCGAAACTGGATCATATTTATGACCCACATCATCCGGCGGTTCTAAAGGCGATTAAAATGGTAGTGGATAATGCACATGAGCATGGGGCATGGGTAGGCATCTGCGGAGAATTAGGGGCAGACCTTACACTAACAAAAACCTTTGTGGAGATGGGACTCGATGAACTTTCCGTATCGCCTTCTTTTGTTCTTCCGGTGAGAAATGAGATTTGTAATTTATAAGGAGGGATTGCGGTGAGGTTCCATGTAGAATCTGCTCTAAAAGAATATAAAGACCGTTTTTCGAAGTATTATGATGAATTGAAATGGCTGTACTGCGAGCTATACGAAAATCAGCAGGATATGTTTGAATCCCTCTGTTTTTATATGTATGAGTTTTATAAAGACAGAAAGACGTCTCTGAAAAAACTTGACAGGCAAAGGGAGAAAACGCCGGACTGGTACAAAGGGAATCAAATGATTGGCATGATGATGTATGTGGATGCTTTTGCAGAGAATTTAAAAGGAGTCAAAGACAGGCTGGATTATATTGCAGAATGCAATGTGAATTATATTCATCTGATGCCTCTCTTAGATTCACCAGAAGGAAGAAGTGACGGTGGATATGCAGTATCTGATTTCAGAAAGGTAAAACCGGAGTTGGGTTCCATGGAGGACTTGGCGCAACTTGCTGAGGATTGCCATAGCAGAGGCATGAGCATTTGCCTTGATTTTGTAATGAACCATACATCGGAGGACCATGAGTGGGCAAGAAGGGCAAGAAACGGAGAGAAAGAATATCAGGATCGTTATTATTTTTATGACAATTATGATGTTCCGGCAGAATTTGAGAAAACAGTTCCAGAGGTGTTCCCGACTACGGCACCAGGAAATTTTACGTGGCTTCCTGAACTGGGAAAATTTGTGATGACTACATTCTATCCATATCAATGGGATTTGAATTACTGGAATCCAATTGTGTTTAATGAAATGGTGTACAATATGCTGAATCTGGTCAATAAGGGAGTTGATATTATACGGATTGATGCGGTTCCTTATATTTGGAAGCAGCTTGGTACTGACTGCCGGAACCTTCCACAGGTTCATACCATTGTACGAATTCTTCGGATGATCTGTGAAATTGTTTGTCCGGGAGTGTTATTGCTTGGAGAGGTGGTTATGGCCCCGGATAAAGTAGTCCCTTACTTTGGAACAGTGGAAAAGCCGGAGTGCCATATGCTTTATAATGTTACTACAATGGCGACTACATGGAGTACAGTAGCCACCAGGGATGTCAGGCTGCTGCGGGCGCAGATGGATATTGTCAATCGACTTCCCAAAGAATATGTATTCTTGAATTATCTTCGGTGCCATGATGATATTGGCTGGGGATTGGATTACCTTTGGCTGATGCAGTTTGGAATCGGAGAAGTAAGCCATAAGAAATATCTTAATGATTTTTTGACAGGGCAATATCCAGGGTCTTTTGCAAGGGGAGAATTATATAATTCAGATCCTGTTTCTGGTGATGCGAGACTGTGTGGCACTACAGCTTCTTTATGTGGAATTGAGAAAGCATTGTATGAGAAAAATAGACAGGATTTAGAGAAAGCAATTAAGCTGGATTTGATGCTTCATGCTTACATGCTGACGCAATCAGGGATTCCTGTGATTTACAGTGGTGATGAAATTGGGCAGGAAAATGACTATTCTTATCACAGAATTCCAGGAAAGAAGGATGATTCCAGATATTTGCACAGGGGCTGTTTCTGTTGGAAATTGGCAGAAAAAAGAAAGGATATAGGGAGCGTTCAACAGAGGCTGTTTGATGGAATTAAAAAGCTCGAAGATATTAAAGCAGAGCATTCTGTATTTGATTCTGCGGCAGATGTATGGACGATCGATACATGGGATTGTTCAGTGCTTGGTGTCGTGCGAAAGAATGGGAATGAAAAGCTGGTTGCATTATTTAATTTCAGTGAATTTGATAAAACTGCCTGGATCAATGAGGAGGATGGTGAGTATACGGAAATGATAACTTTACAAAAAATGCTTGCCAAAGGAGTTGATATTCCTGCGTATGGAGTGTATTGGCTGCTAAAGGTAGAAGAAATGGAGGGAAAAGGACAATGAATAAAACAATGACAATTTTGCTGTGTTCTATAGATGGAGTTAAGGATTTTGTAAATATGGTCAGCAGAATAGACGGTGATGTAACAATATCAAGCGGACGTTATATTATTGATGCAAAGTCAATTATGGGCATTTTTAGCCTGGATCTGTCTAAGACGGTTACTCTGGAAATTGAGGAGTGGAAGGATGAATATATGGAAACGTTGAAGCCGTATGTAGCTGAGTAAGTATTATGTAGCTAAAGGAATAATTACATATTTAGCATACAACTGTATTAAGCGCAAAACATAATGCACAAACGATAAAAGAAAACTTGCAGAGACAGGCTGGTTCCCTTGTTGCATATCAGTGAGGGGAGACGGTGCTGGTTTTTCCGCAATTCATTAAAACAGCAAATATAAGCAATACATACATTTTGGTAGGGCGATATGCCAATGATAGTCTATAATTTTCTCGAAAGTTATGATTTTTTGACAAGATGGTAATTCCATTCTGTACACATAACGGCAACGGATTGTCTGGCAAGGAAAGCGCCATTGCGGATATTATGGGAGCTGGGATGATGGATGGTTTTGCAATTTCTGGTGAAACCGCACAGAACCAGAGGGAGAAGGCAGGCGAGGCGGTAACGGAATGCCTGTGATACTTTTCACATTTACCGTTTGCGGTACTTCGGGAAAGGAAGATTTGCAGGAGCCAGTAACTGATACGACAGTACTTACTGATACGGAAAGCGTTCATCAGGAAGCCCTTGTTACGAAAATACCGCAAGCGGAACAAATACAGCCCGATACAACGGAAATCAAGCTGATCTTTGGAGACGAGATTGTTTTTGAAGAGGCAGGCTCCGGATTTATCTGTTGCTTCGTGGGCAATCCGTTTGCAGCTACCCATGAAAATGTGATGATGGTGCTTTCCGGCATGGGGCACATAGAGCAGACGAAAGACAACATCAGTTATATGCAGGACTTTCAGCCTCTTAGTGAAAAGGAAATGTCCGTTCTGAAAGAGGCAACGGATGTGATTAGGGAGGGACTGCCATTCCGTGTATCGCCTGTCGTTATTGTGTCAGTGAAAGCGCATGTCCGAAAAAAATAGCGATACTGGACTATTTTTCCATTTACAATAACCTGAAATGCTTTAGTCAGACGCAGGGAATGCTTTTGTGTATTATAACAATCTCACAAAAGCACATGGAAAACATCGGAGTGTATCCAGTGTGGGAAATTTGAGAAGCATTGTCCGCAACATTTGTCTATTCAGAAGTTTCTGAAAGATGTGGCAGAAGCATTGGAGTGATTTTTAGAATATAATTTTTGTTATACAAGGCAAGCATATCTTGCCCAGATAGGCCAGTCTGCTTTGCGTGGATTGGCTTTTTGCATTATACCGAAAGGAACCATGAAAGTGACAAAAGATATTTTAGTGATTACACATAATATTATGCCTTTTCATGGCATCCAGAAGAGGCTTGATAGTGATAATGTAACATTATGCCATGTGTCGTCTATAGAAGAGGCAATATGGAAAATGCAGATGCACAGTTTTTGTTTGATTATTTTGGATGTATCAATCTCAGATGAAACAGGAATTGAAAACATTACTGCTATTCGGAAAGTAAATCCTATGCCAATCCTTGTATTTACAGAAAAAAATGATGTTGAAGAACGAATAAATTTATTGAAAAGCGGAGCTGATGATATTGTACAGAAACCATACGATTTAGACGAATGTATAGCAAAAATAGAAGTGCATTTACGGCGTTATACAGAATTGAATTATGTTAAAGAGAATCGATATGCTATTGTGAGCCACGATGGTCTATTGTTAGATATAGGTAGGAGAGTTTTGTCTGTAAATGGGAAAGAAATCGGACTTACTCCAAAAGAGTACGGAATCTTAGAACTTTTAATGAAAAACCGCAGGCAAATTATGACTTCTGAGCAGATTTATGAAAGTGTTTGGAAAGAAGTTTATCTGGGAGAGGCAGATAAAGAGGCAGTTTTTTATCATATAGGTCAGTTGCGCCGGAAAATTGGGAGGGAAAGGATTGAATCTGTATATGGTACAGGGTATCGGTTGAAAGAGGAACCTGTAGAATAAAGGGTATTTTGTTTTAGTGAAAACCTCAGAATTTCCTCAGAATATCCTACAAGCCATATCAGAATTGTTTTATATACTTGACCTTGTAAAAGGTGGGGTATAAGGGCTTTAAGTTGGATCGACAGATAAATTCCCCAGAATAAGGGGGATAGTTCCATTAAAGTTCCGACAATTAGATACCCTGCCATACATTTGGTCAGTAACAAGACAGAAGAAAGCGATAAACAGGTAACAGCCTTTTATATGCATTGGGCTGTGGCCTGTTTTTTATTTATAGAGTTATATTCACAACCAGACAACAGAATAGTTACTTATATATCACTTCAAAGGGCGGCCGCAGGATTTATGCGGCCGCCCTTTGTCGATAATTGTCGGATAATGCGGTGTCGTAGTCCGCCTTCCGGTTTTGAATCTGAAAATTCAAAACCGGAGGAAAGGACAATGAGAAATTATAAGGACAGCGATTATGCACTGAACCGATACAGCCAGGGTATTGTCTATAAATTTGCGGACGGGATTGTGGAGATAACACTGGAAGATTATCTGCGTGACAATCCGGATAAGACGGAAGAAGATTTTGCAAAACTGAAAGCCCTGTCAGATGAGATTTATTACCAGCAGGACAGGCAGGAGTACCGGGTAAGCCATCAGGACGTGAGCATCAGTGGGATGGAAGATACGCTTGTCGCTTTGGCGCCCTCTGTTGATGCGGAACTGATTCAGAAAGAGGAAGAGAAGAAAGCGCTGGAGGCGGCCATCTGCCTGCTGGCAAGCGGAAAGCTGACGGACGTGCAGAAAAGGCGTTTCTGTCTCCACTTTTTCCAGGGGCTTTCCACAAGGCAGATAGCAAAGCTGGAGGGCATCAATCAGAAAACCGCATGGGAAAGCCTGATGTGGGCAGAGAAAAAACTGAAAAAAATTTATAACGGATAACCCCTCACACCCCCTGTTTTTTCACGTTGGGTGAAAGGAATTTTTTGAGCATCCTTTCCCCCGCACATTGAAAACTTCATATCGGGTGTGGCGGATACACGTTGACAGGCCGGGAAACCGGAAGCGACAAGCCGGGACGCGCCAAGACGATATGCTAGAGATTCTGTCTTAAGCATACTCCGAGCGATTTTGTCCGTGGCAGTGACGCCCCGTGGTGGGGCGGATTGCGATGACCCCTGTCACTTATCATGATACTTCTGCCAAAAAACGGCAGCCCTGAAAAACGGGAGAACGCATCACCCTTGTTTGAGAAAGAACAGGGGGCGGCTTTTATGGTGTCCGTGGGATGGCTTATCCATTCTTTTACCAGCGGAACGTCAGCCACACCCTCAACGATAAGCATACTGGAGAACGCTGTTTGAAGCGACAAGGCGTTCCCAAATGCAAAAAGAATGACTGCATTTGGCATTCTTTGGAGAATGATTTAGATTTTCTAAAGCCGGGTATTTTCCGGCTTTAGAAAATCTTCATTCCCTGCACACTTCTATCGGAGCGATAGATACCATGCGGCGGAACAGGCCCTTTTGTCAACAGATAACCAAACTTTGCCGTTTTCCGCCGTATGCATGTATCGCTCCTTTAGGATTCAAAGGAGGCTTAAAAATTGAGTGAGGAATGG
>CATLBO010000048.1 GCA_949879025.1 uncultured Hungatella sp.
CTCCATGGTAACGGCCGAATTCAATCTTAAAATCGATCAGTTCAATGCCAAGGCCGGCAAAATATTTCTGCATCACTTCATTTACTTTAAACGCATATCTGCTGATAGCGTCAATCTCCTCCTGAGTGGCCAGATCCAAAGCCAAGGCATAGTAGCTGTTAATAAACGGATCATGCAAATCATCATTTTTATAGCTAAACTCCAAGGTAGGGCATTTCAGCAGAATCCCTTCCTCCATGCCCATCTTCTTGGCAAAGCTGCCTGCGCTGAAATTGCGGATAATGACTTCAAGAGGCACAATCTCCACCTTTTTCACCACAGTCTCCCTGTCATTTATTTCCTCTATCAGGTGGGTAGGCACCCCCTCTGCCTCCAGAAGCTTAAACACATGGTTGGTCATCCGGTTATTAATTGCGCCCTTTCCCACAATCGTCCCCTTTTTCTGTCCGTCAAACGCAGTTGCATCATCCTTGTAGGACACAATCAGTGCATCCGGGTCTTCTGTTGTAAAAACTTTTTTTGCCTTCCCTTCATACAGCAGTTCCTTTTTCTCCATGAGTATCCACCTGTCCTTTTCTTTAATGAATTCGTGTTCTTAGGTAAAACATATTACAGAGTATAATACACAGCGTCATGAAATACAATATGTTCTTTCATAAATTTCTTTCTCCATTCCGGTTTACAGGCCTTAGCAGTCCCGCCCTTTACTGTCCCCCATTATGCAGTTCCTCCCTGCGGTAAAAATCCACGGTTCCTTCTTTTAAATGAATGCGTATGCCATAAATCCGGTCTTTTGAAGGAATTATCAAAGGTTCACCTTCACAATCCTTTCTGGCCTCCTCCAATGGAAGCTGGTAAATAAGCACCTCCCGGTTTTCTGTTACTTTTACAGCAGGAACTTGAATTTGTCCCTGCTTCTCCATCACTGCCACTTCCGCTGCAAAGACAATAAGGCATATCCGCCGGATATGTCTGTCCTTCAGCCTTTTCTCTTTAAATTTCCGCCAGGGTTTTTGTTTTGACACGCTGTGAACTCCTTACAAAAAGACAAATCACAAAAAGATTATTCAAAGAAATGCTTTCCATAATAATATATCATACTGTCAGCTGCTGCGCAATATGAAGATTTCATCCGGCTCTTTACCAGCAAAAAGCATAAGAGCCGAAGCAGGCTTTGTGCATGCTCTGGCTCTTATACCCTTCTGCCCAATGGAACCGCCGTGCAGTTATGTGCGGCAGAATGTCCGCTGCCCGGCACATAAAGGGTTACCTGTTTTCATCTGCGGTTGTAGACGCATTATCTCCGCCGAACATATCATCCACGCCATCTTCCACATCATCTATCATGCCGCCAATCACCCCTGTACTGCTTTCCTGGTCAGCGCTGTTTCGGTTTCCCCCTGCGGAACTGCTGCTCTCCTCACTTCCGGAGTTTCCCGTATTCCCTCTGGTATTGTCCGTGGCGCTGCTTGTGCCGGAATTGCCTGTGCCGCTTTCACTGCTGCCTCCCTGGCTGGTTCCAGATGTGCTCTGGGTGCCTGACGGGTTGGTTCCCTGATTTGTACCGGAGTCTTTACTGCTGCAGGCAGCCAGCACGGTCATGGACAAAATAAGCAGAATTGCAAATGTGCAGATTTTGATTCTCTTCATAATGACATTCTCCTTTCTTTTTTCTCTGGTTATTATGTACTTATGGAGAATGTTTTATGCAGCTTTTACTTCTTTCAAATCAAGGTATTCTTTTCCTTCCTGTCCTTAAATCCCTCTTCAAAATAATCAAAAGCAATTTTATCCAGCTGTTTTCTGATTTCTGAAAAATCACAGTCCAAATTCAGAGTTTTGACCCATATGAAATTTCCGCTCATCTGGTATTCACTGTCCGGAAGCACATCTTCGTCTGTTTTGGCGTATAGCAGCATTCCTGCAACCTTATGCGGCTTGTCAGAAAGCTGGTACTCTTTGTTTTTCACATATGTGAATATCTGATACAGATTCCCTGAGTGCAGCTTACGGGTGTCAAACCGGATCTGCGTGGCGCGCCCATAATATTTCGCATCAATAATCAGCGTTTTCTCTTTGCAGGAAAGCGTCACATCTGTCTGCATAATAGGGAGCATATGATCTTCTCCGCTGTCCAGCTGCCATGGAATCTGGGAGGCCTTTGCCGTAATATTGGGATGTTCTTTCCGATAATATTCCAAAATAAATTTCTCATACAGACGGCACATGGGCTTCTGATCCAAAAAATCCATAAGGTATATGGTTCCGTCCGAGTTGGTCTGCAGCAATCCCTTTACCACCAAATAGCAGATGGATATAAGCATTTGGTACGTCTGGTTATTCCTGTTATACTGCATATTCCAATTAACAGTATGTAAGTCAATCCGATCCACCTCTGAAAAATAAACCATCTGTTTCCGCAGTTCCTTTTTCCGGTCTTTGGAAATTTGGGAGCAAAGCAGCAGTTCCGCCGATGATTTAATGATCTGGTTCATATAAGTATTAATCGAAAAATCGTCATAGGTGCAGACCAGTTTTTTTCGCATCATGGACTGTGTCTTTAAAGAATCCGCTATATCAATCCTGCCTTTAAGGGATGACATCGCCTCAGATTTTTCCATGTATTCCCGTCCCAGCCCCCGCTTAACCTGTACTGCCGTGCCTTTTGCCAGAATTGCCGCACACAGTTCTGCCGTATTGTCAAATTTCTCCGCAGCAATCTTTTTATATCCCTGTTCATTCAGCACCTGAAACGCATAAGACAGCATATAATAAATATTCTGAATAGGTATCACTTAACTGCTCTCCTTAGTTCGTCGCTCCAGTTCTTCACATTCTTCGGCTCATCAAACCAGTATTCCCTTAACAAAGGAATCAATTCATACTCTACAATTTCAGACAGGCAGCGGTCGTCCAGCTTCTCCGGCTCCAGATTGCAAAAATAGCTGTGCCCAATGCAAAAACCGTCTCCCAGTGAATCATCAGCGGAAATAGCATTATTCAGCCTTTCCACGCAGCTGATCAGTTTATCAAATTTTTCACTGTCCAGGCTCATGCGGTATGCGCTAAAGCCTTCTGACCCAAATCCTGGTTTCAGCTCAAAGAACGCAAATCTTCTGCGGAGGGCATAGTCCAGCATTGCCAGGCTTCTGTCTGCAGTATTCATCATTCCAATAAGATAAACATTGTCAGGTATGGAAAATGTTTCATCGGAATAAAGCAGCTGCAGTTCAATGCCTCTTTTATCATTTTCAATCAGCATAAACAGTTCACCAAAGATTTTGCTTAAATTTCCCCGGTTAATCTCATCAATGATAAAGAAATAATCATTATCGCTGTCTATCTCCGCCTTTTTGCAGAAATTATAGAAAACGCCCTTTTTCAGTTCAAAGCCAGCGGCACATGGCCGAAAGCCCATGATGAAATCTTCATAGGAATAGCTTTGATGGAACTGAACCATCATGACCCGCTCTACGTCTTTTACGCCCATTATAGAATATGCAAGCCTTTTGGCTGCAAAGGTCTTGCCTACGCCGGGAGCGCCCTGCAGAATCACATTTTTCTTTTTCTGCAAAACGGAAGTCAGCGTATGGTAATCTGTTTCTTCCATATAAACATCATCCAGAAAATTATCCGGCGTATACAAAGGATAAACCACTTCCTGCTCATCCCCGTCTTCTGTCATTTCATCCTCAAACAGTGCAAGCAATATCTCCACAAAGTCACGGTAAGGCGTCACATCCGTCAATGTCTTTAAATGCGTATGGCTGTCAATCTCCCATCTGCCTTTATGAGTCCATTTTACCTGTCTTACATTGCTGTAATAATCACCACGATCCTCATCATATTCATATTCAGATGTTACCACGCCTTTGCCGATGATCTCCGTCCTGCCTTTTTTCACAAAGATAATATCCCCGATTTTCATATCCCTTGAAAACTGCCATACGGCATGGGCAGAATTTTTATAGGAAGACTCGCTTCCATATGCTTCCTTCATTTTCTGCTTTATCTCATCTTTGCTTGCAAAAGTCTCCAGATCGCCGATTTCACCCCAGCCTAAGGCAATCACGCCGTCCCGGTAAAACTCCTCCCATTTATCAGCGTTCTTGCCAAGAGCGTAAACCCAGTAGTGAACCGTGTCTACATCCTTATCTGCCAGAGCAGCGCCGGCTTTATCCCTTCTTCTTTGGTTCTCAGCCACAGTTCTTTTGAAAAGCTCCGAGGCCAGCTCATTGGTCATGTCTACCGATTGTCCCAGATCTGTCAGAGTCCATAAGCCACGTATGCTTTTATCAATATACCCGCCGTAAACAAGATAATTTCTTGCAAAGGCAACTTCATTTTCAAATTTATTGACCTGGTTTATACCCCTTACCTGGCTTACCTCTTCCTCTGAAAGCCCTTCATTTTCTATGATTTTTTGCCGTGCCTCCTGAGGAGACGCAGATCCGCCCAGATCCCTTAATGCCTGCAGCAAAGGCCTCATCCAGCGCAAGAACGCAGCCTTGGATTCATTTCCCCCCTTCTGCAATGCAGTCCGCTTCTCCTCATTTACCTGCTCGGAAACCTTCCATGCATAGTAGGAAAGCTCCGGATAATTTTTATACTTATAATCTCCTATAGAAAGTGCGGTTTTACAGTCATCGCAGATCTCCAGGTACTTTGCCCCATGGGGCACCTTGTCCAGCTGTTTGTGTATCCTGGCAACAAAATCCGCTGGCATATTTTCCGTATTGTCAAGAAACCACCGGCTTCTTGAATCCAGATTTAAAAAAGCGTATGGGCGAATCCAGTATAGCCCCATGGTAATGTTCCATCGGATGCCCTGCTGCTGTACAACAGCATCATAGTCTCCAATAAATTTCTGCCGGTTCTCAGCCGTATCCGTCTCTGCCAAAACAAGGGCATCCTCAAATACGCTCCATAAATTATGAATGTCATTGTCTCCCCTGGAATCCAGGGAATAAAAAAAGGTGGCTTTCAGGTTATTCACAACAGGAATACCGTCAAAGCTGTCAGGAACAGGGGCGCTGATTTGGAATTCCGCCGCCAGTCCTTTGATAATCATGATTCTGTTGGCAATCGTAATGCCTTTATTAAACATTCCAAAAATTGTAAAAGGGTCTATGTCCTTTAAGATATTGTCCCTTTCCATCTTGGGAAATTTTATGTTGATATCAGCATAAACCTTCTGCAGCTTTCTTATAAGAGTCTGCCTGTCATTTTTAAACGACATAAGTTTTGTGGCAAATTCCGAATAAAAATCTATCCATGTAAACTGTATGTTTTCCATCATACCCCCGGTTTTCTCTTGCTGGCGCTGTACTAAATTCCCTGAATCACATCCGCCATACTGTAAAGTCCTGCCCTTTTCCCTGCCAAAAATTTTGCTGCCTCAATGGCTCCTTTGGCAAAAATGGCTTTTGAATATGCAGTGTGGCTCAAGGTGACTACCTCGTCCTTTCCCGCAAAGATCACATCATGTTCGCCTACAATGGATCCGCCTCTCACCGCCGAGATGCCAATCTCCTTTTGATCCCGTTTCTCATGGCGTTCAGACCGCCCGTACACATAATGATACTGGCTGTCCATAGCTTCATTGACAGAATCCGCTAAAGCTAAAGCCGTGCCGCTGGGCGCATCCAGCTTCTGATTATGATGCTTCTCTACAATCTCCATATCAAATCCTGCCTCTGCCAGAGTCTGCGCTGCCTCCTTCGCCAGCTTCAGCAGCAAGTTAATGCCCAGGGACATATTGGCTGATCTCAGCACCGCCGTCTTTTCTGCTGCCTGGGATACTTTCTCTGCCTGCTTGTGGGAAAGTCCGGTGGTACACAATACCACCGGCATCTTTTTTTCCGCACAAAAATCCAGAAGATGATCCACAGCCGATGCCGCAGCAAAATCCACCACTACATCAGCCTCCTCCTTTACGTCTTCCAACGCCTTATAGACCGGATAATCCTGTTTCACACTGTCATTCAAGTCAATACCCGCCACAATGGCAATGGTATCCTGGCCTTTTACCAGTTCGCCAATGGTCCGGCCCATGGCGCCGCTGCATCCATGCATGATCATTCTTACCATAGTTTTCTCCCCCGATTACAGAATTCCGTATTCTCTCATGGCAGCTGCCAGGTTTTTCTGATGCTCCGGCTCCATCTCTGTCAAAGGCATCCGAAGGCCTCCTACTGCTTTGCCCATAAGGTTCATGGCCGCTTTCACGGGAATGGGGTTTACCTGGCAGAACAGCTGCTCGATCAGCGGTACGGCATCCAGCTGCAGCTTAAGGCTTTTCTTTACATCACCGTCAAAAAAAGACTGACAGATATCGTGGGTCTGCCTGGGAGCAACATTGGACAGCACAGAAATAACGCCCTTTCCTCCCATGGCTAACAGCGGTACAATCTGATCATCATTGCCGGAATACAGATCCACGCATCCGTCTGCCATGTGCATTAAGGATGCCATGGCGGAAAAATTTCCGCTGGCTTCTTTAACGCCTACAATGTTGGGAACATTTTTGCAGAGAGACGCCATGGTTTCAGGAGTCATGGTCACACCGGTTCTTCCCGGAATATGATACAGCAGGGCAGGAATCTTCACCGATTCCGCAATGGCCGTATAGTGGGCTGTCAGCCCCTTCTGAGTAGCTTTATTATAATAAGGCGTAACTAAAAGCAGCCCGTCAGCTCCTGCCTTCTGGGCCTCCTGGGACAGATGGACAGCTTCTGTGGTACAGTTGGAGCCTGTTCCTGCAATAACGGGAATCCTGCCTTTTACAACCTGGCAGGTATATCGTACCACCTGAATATGTTCCTCATGGGTCATAGTAGATGATTCTCCTGTAGTCCCGCAGGAAATAATAGCATCTGTGCCGCCTGCAATCTGCTCTTCCAGAATCTCCTCCAGCTTGGAATAGTTCACCTCTCCGTTTTCTGAAAACGGGGTAACAAGAGCCACGCCTGCTCCTTCAAAAATAGCCATGATAAAATCCTCCTTATGTTTTTCCTGGGTGCAAAAAGAACCAGCCGGAGCTGGTTCTTAAAGTTTCTCTTCTTTAAGTAGCTCCCCATCCGGGTTTCGGATGACAGTCACAGAACTCTTTGCCCTGTGCCCAGATTCGTACCGTCAGGCAATACTCCTCTTCGGCGCTCTCCCTTTCTGCCATCCTCCCCTGCACCTGCTGCATCAAATGGCATACTGATGATTCGCGCGACCTCTACTTTTCTCTTGCTGTCTGCCTTTATTTTCCGGCAGATACGATTATACTACCATTATTGCCTCTTTTTGTCAACATACGTTGTCGGCCTCCAGGCAAACAGACGTCTGACAGTTGCAGAGAGCAAAACCATTATTTGTCAATTTCAACATACTCAATGGTGGAAATAGCATCCACATAAGAGCGAAGCTGCTCCGGGAATACTTTTCCTGTCAAAATCAGCCCCATATAATCCTCTTTGCTGCCAATCAGTTTCTCAAACTCTTCCACTGTTATGATATTGCGTTCCAGCACCCCCAAAACTTCATCCAGGATCAGCAGGTCACACTCGCCTGTAGCCATCACTTTCCTGGCAAAATTAAAGCCGTTGCGGATGTTAATCAGCTCTTCCCGCTTTTCATCCTCAGAAAGATTCTCAAAATAGGTATCGGCTTTTTCAAACCGGAACACCTTTAGCCTGGGCTCCAGAACACCCAAAATCCCCAGCCCCTCCTGGTTCGGGCTGCCCTTCAAGAACTGGATCATTATAACATTCTTCTGCTGAGTCAATGCGGCCATTCCTTTGCCGATGGCCAGAGAGGTCTTGCCGATGCCGGAACCGCAGATGACTTCTACTTTCCCACCTTTCATTCTTTTGCACCTCATTTTTATCTTCCGGCCTGCCAAATCCCCAAATCAGCGGCAGGTCTTCTGCGATAAACTATGTTATCCGCATATCGTAGCACATTTTCTCCAAATATGCAAGGTTTCTGACAATTGTTTCCATAAGTTTGCTGCGGTTTCCCGGCACTTTTTACTCATTCCCTGTCTCATCCTGAGAACCAAACTCCAATTTGCTGACGGAAACCTCATATGCCGTCCTTTTCTCACATTCGCTGTCACTGAGCTTTTTCGTATATTCCCTGCTCTGAACCCGTCCCCAGATACGTACCCGGGACCCCACCTCAAATCCTGCCGCATATCTGGCATTACGTCCCCATGCAATACAGGGTATGTAATCCGATTTCCCGTATGGCCGGTTTACTGCCAGCAAAATATCCGCAATCTCCCGTCCAAGAGGCGTCTTTCGGTAAATGGGAACTTTGCAGATATACCCGTCCAGAAAAATCTGGTTGGTCTTGGTATAATCCGTAAATTCTTCTATAAAATTTATTTCCCTGACAAAAACAGACAGTACCAGCCGGTTTTTGGCTCCCTCATGGCGGTTGTAGGATCGAAACTGACCTGATGCCTCCACGGTTGCACCTATGTAATCTTCATCTACGTTCAAAAGCCGCTCGGATATCATCAGCGGAATAATATCCGACTGTTCGCTTAAGCGGCTCACCTCCAAGTCCACCACATAAAATCCCTCTCCAAATACTTCATGGCTGAAAGAAAAGCCTGATACCACTTTTCCAATAACCGTAACTTTGTTGTTTTCAATGGCTTTTTCTGACATAGTATCTTCTCCTCGATTCCTTATTTGTTTTTTGCCCTACAGCTAATAATAAATGTATGCAGAGGAAAAGAATTCCATGTCAAAAACACGTCGGGATGTTTCGACAAGAACTTTACCGCTGCTATCTCCATTCCTTCTGGCAGCGGCTGCTTTCGTGCGCCTGCACACAAATGGCAAAAGCGGACCCTGTCCGAGTCCGCCTGCATCGTCCTGCCTCTGTTTTTCTAATTTTTCTTAAAAGAAGCTCTTTTCCTTAAGGTTGGGTCCAGAATTCTCTTGCGGACTCTCAGACTGCCTGGAGTCACCTCCAAAAGTTCATCTGTATCAATAAAGTCCAGACACTGCTCCAGGCTCATATCCTTTGGAGGAGTCAGCTTCAGGGCTTCGTCCGCACTGGAGGAACGGGTGTTGGTCAGCTTCTTGGTCTTGCATACATTGATCTCGATATCCTCTGCTTTGGGGTTCTGGCCGACTACCATGCCTGCATATACCTTTACCCCCGGCCCGATAAACAGGGTTCCCCGTTCCTGAGCGCTGAACAAGCCGTAGGTAATTGATTCCCCGCTTTCGTAGGCAATGAGGGAACCTGTTTTTCTATAGCTTAAATCTCCTTTGTAAGGCGCATACCCGTCGAAAATCGTGTTCATAATGCCATTTCCCTTGGTATCCGTCATAAATTCTCCCCGGTATCCAATAAGTCCCCTGGCCGGAATCTCAAATTCCAGCCGGGTATATCCGCCGTTTGCCGGGCTCATGCCCTGCAGCTCCCCTTTTCTGGATGTCAGCTTCTGGATAACAGCCCCTGTAAATTCCTCCGGCACATCAATGTATGCCAATTCCATAGGTTCCAGCTTCTGATTTCTTTCATTGTATTTGTATAAAACCTCCGCTTTGCTGACTGCAAACTCATATCCTTCTCTGCGCATATTTTCAATCAGCACAGACAAATGCAGTTCCCCTCTGCCGGAAACTTTAAAGCAGTCTGGGGAATCTGTTTCCTCCACCCTAAGGCTTACATCAGTATTAAGCTCCCGGAATAGTCTTTCCCTTAAATGTCTGGAGGTAACATATTTGCCTTCCTGCCCTGCCAGGGGGCTGTCATTGACCATAAAATTCATGGCAATGGTAGGTTCGGATATCTTTTGGAACGGAATGGCCTCCGGTTTCTCCACAGAGCATAAGGTATCCCCAATATGCAGATCCGTTATGCCGGAAATGGCAACAATAGAGCCCACATTTGCCTCCTGTACCTCTACTTTGTTAAGACCGTCAAACTCGTACAGCTTGCTGATCTTTACCTTCCTCATCTTGCCTGGATCATGATGGTTTACCAGGGCGCACTCCTGATTTACCCGGACTTTTCCGTTGTCCACTTTGCCTACGCCGATGCGGCCCACATACTCATTGTAGTCAATGGTGCTGACAAGCACCTGGGTTCCCGCTTCCGGGTCGCCTTCCGGCGCCGGAATGTGCTCAATAATGGTTTCAAACAATGGTCCCATGTCAGTCTGAGGATCTTCCAGGTTCCTTTTTGCATACCCTTCCCTTGCAGATGCAAATAGGAAAGGGCAGTCCAGCTGCTGGTCAGATGCATCCAGATCCATAAGCAGTTCCAGAATTTCATCCACCACTTCTTCAGGCCTTGCCTCCGGCCTGTCAATCTTATTAATGCAGACAATTACAGAAAGATCCAGCTCCAGTGCTTTTCGGAGCACAAATTTGGTCTGGGGCATAGCTCCTTCATAGGCGTCCACCATAAGAATCACCCCATTTACCATCTTCAGCACCCGCTCTACCTCGCCGCCGAAATCTGCATGGCCTGGAGTGTCAATAATATTGATCTTTGTATCTTTATAAAATACTGCCGTATTCTTTGATAAGATCGTAATGCCCCGCTCCCGTTCAATGTCATTGGAGTCCATGACCCGCTCCGCCACTTCCTGGTTGGCGCGGAATACGCCGCTCTGCTTCAATAGTTCGTCAACCAGTGTGGTCTTGCCATGGTCTACATGGGCTATGATCGCAATATTTCTTACATCTTCTCTTTTCATCTTCATAAACTCTTCTCTTCTTTCCCTTATGTTTTCCTGTCTTTACCCCTGCTTTTCAGGACAGCTTCCTGCTCTTTTAATTGAAAAAACTAAGGACCCTTATGCCCTTAGTTTCCAGTTTCATTTACCAATTTCCTAATATAGCATTATATTGTAGGAATTGCAAGAGAAAAATTTTCTTTTCTGCTGTCTTACCTGTCATCTAAAATCTTATGACTTCCCCTTCCAAAGTCCCATAATACTCTTCTTCTCCCAGCTCTATGGATGCTTTGCCGTTGGTTCCCTCCGTAATTTCCGCTTCCAGGGTCTTTGCCTTCTCGGCTGGTATCATGGCGCTTACTTCCACTTTATCTGTATACAGGCTGTCTAAAATTATGATCCGATTCTGTCCCAGAATGTACTGAATCTTCCCAATTCCTGTATAGTCGGTGCCAATCTTCATTACTCTTCCAGGACGTTTTTCCAAAATTTCGCTGTTATGCAGTCCCTCTTTCGCTGCGCCGGAATAGGCACGCACCAGTCCTCCTGTTCCCAGAAGCGTTCCTCCGAAATACCGGGTCACCACCAGGCATATGTTGTGCACCTGGCTTCCCAGAATCACATCCAATATGGGCTTTCCAGCTGTCTGGCTTGGTTCTCCGTCGTCGCTGCACCTTTGGATCTGATTTCTATCGCCGCACACATAAGCAAAACAGTGATGTCTGGCATCCCAATATTTCTTTCTCACTGACTCGATAAAAGAAATGGCCTCCTCCTCTGATTCCACAGGCTGGGTCTGGGCAATAAACCGGGACTTTTTCTCCGTCAGCTCTCCTGCGCCGCCCTGCCATAAAATTCTGTATGGTTCTAACATCACGGTTCCTCCATGCTTAAATTCTTAATATGAATGCTTCTATCATAATATAATCCTGTCCGTCATGCAAGCACTGATGCCGCTTTACTTGATTCTAAGGAAAATATTTGTTATAATCGGAAGTGCGCTGATGCGCACGCAGGTCACCACCCTACGGTTGCCGACAAATTATAATCGGAAGTGCGCTGATGCGCACGCAGGTCACCACCCTGCGGCTGTCGACGGCGGCCTGAGTGATTCGCAGTGAAGGAGGTGTTTTATGAACTACGGAAAAAAGGCTACACAAAAAAAGCTGAAAGATGCGGCTTCCAAT
Source organism: uncultured Hungatella sp. (assembly GCA_949879025.1). Taxonomy (GTDB): domain Bacteria; phylum Bacillota; class Clostridia; order Lachnospirales; family Lachnospiraceae; genus UBA3402. The sequence continues at coordinate 11,884 of CATLBO010000048.1, forward strand.
ACGCACAAATATACGGGCAAGCTCTTTTTGGGGTTTGTCAGGACTCTGCTGTTTTCCTTTCTGATCCTGGCCGTAACTGGGATCAGCGTTGGCATCGGCATGATAAAGGGCATTATTGATGATGCTCCTGAAATCAATATTGAGAGCATTGTCCCTCAGGGATTTGCCACCACTGTATATGACAGCGCCGGCAATCTGACGGATACCCTGGTTATGGCTGGTTCCAACAGAGATCCGGTTACTTATGAAGAACTGCCTCAGGATCTGATCAATGCCTTTGTGGCTATTGAAGACTCTCGGTTCTGGAAACACAACGGCATTGACCCGCGCTCCATTCTCCGGGCAGTCAAGGGAGTCCTTACGGGGGATCGCTCTGCAGGAGGCGGAAGCACTTTGACTCAGCAGCTGATTAAAAATAATGTTTTTAACGGCGGCAGAGAGCAAAGCTTCGGTGAGCAGCTGGAGCGCAAATTTCAGGAACAGTACCTGGCAGTGCAGCTGACCAAGACCATGAGCAAAGAGCTGGTTCTTACCAACTATTTGAATACCATTAATCTTGGAAATGACTGTCTGGGCGTAAAGGTTGCCGCAAGAAGGTATTTCGGCAAAGAGGTCTCCGATTTGACTTTGTCAGAATGCGCAGTCATTGCAGGAATCACCCAGAACCCTTCTAAGCTGAACCCTATTTCCGGAAGGGAAGCCAATGAAGAAAAGCGCAAGGTAATTCTGCAGTATATGTTTGAACAAGGATATATTTCTAAGGAGAGACAGGAAGAGGCCCTGGCTGATGATGTGTATTCCAGAATCCAGACTGTGGATTCCATCACCAAAGAAACCTCTACTCCTTACAGTTATTTTACTGATGAACTTATCGGACAAGTTATGGATGCATTAATGGAAAAGCTCGGCTATTCCTACAATCAGGCCCATAATCTGCTTTACAGCGGCGGCCTGCAGATCATGACCACTCAGGACCCTGCTCTTCAGGCCATTGTGGATGAGGAGGTCAATAATCCTGAAAATTACAGTGCAGCCAGATATTCCATGGAGTATAGGCTGTCTGTCACCCACTCTGATGACACCACCACCCATTATTCCCAGGAGCATATTAAAACATGGCACAGGCAGGTTCTTGGTGACGCAGGTTTTGATGCCCTCTATAATTCCGAAGAGGAAGCAAGGGCTGACGCAGAAAGCTACAAAGCATCCGTCCTTCAGGAAGGCGACACGGTTATCGGAGAAAGCGTAACGCTGGCTTTACAGCCTCAGGTATCCTTTGTGCTTATGGATCAAGCTACGGGGCAGGTGAAGGCCATAAGCGGCGGCCGGGGGCCAAAGACGGCCAGCCTTACTTTAAACCGGGCCACCAGCGTGCCCCGCCAGCCTGGTTCCACTTTTAAGGTTATTACTGCATTTGCACCTGCTCTCGATACCCGGGGGGCAACCCTTGGAACTGTATACTATGACACGCCCTACACCATTGGGAACAAAACTTTCCGCAACTGGTATTCCAGCGGATTTCAGGGATATTCCAGCATCCGGGAAGGCATCATCTACTCCATGAACATTGTAGCCGTAAGGTGTCTGATGGAAACGGTTACTCCCCAGCTTGGCGTGGAGTACGCTCAGAATTTCGGCATTACTACTTTGACGGACACAGATTACAATGCCGCTACTGCATTAGGAGGCCTGACGAAAGGCGTCACGAATCTGGAGCTGACTGCCGCTTATGCGTCCATTGCCAACGGCGGCGTGTACACTACGCCGGTTTTCTTTACGAAAATTCTTGACCGCAACGGCAAGGAACTGATTACTACAGAGCCTGAAACGCACCGGGTGCTGAAAGATTCCACTGCGTTCCTGCTTACGGATGCCATGTCAGAATCCATGATAAGCAACCGTAAATTCTCAAGAGCAGGTTCAGGCCCATCCTCCACCAGTACCAGAGCCAAACTGCCCAATATGTCCTGCGCAGGAAAAAGCGGAACCACCACAAGCAACAATGACATCTGGTTTGTAGGGTTTACCCCCTATTTTACCGCAGGCGTGTGGGGCGGATGCGATTTAAACCAGAACCTAAGTTCCCAGAACGGAGGCACTTCTTTTCATAAGGATATCTGGAGAAAAATCATGACCAGAGTTCATGAGGGTTTGGCGGATTCTGGGTTTGCGGTTCCTGACAGCGTTGAAACCGCCCAGATCTGCCGCAAATCCGGCAAGCTGGCAGTTGCCGGCGTCTGCAGCGGGGACCCTAGGGGAAATGCTGTCTATACGGAATATTTTGCCAAAGGCACGGTTCCCGCAGAAGTCTGCAATAATCATATGGCGGCTACGGTCTGCGCAGAGTCAGGCAGGCTTCCCACAGAATTCTGCCCGGCAAAAACTACAAGGGTCTTTATTTCCATTCCAGCCGGCGAAACAGGGGACACTGATGACTCAGTATTGGCCCTTCCTGGCTCCTGCACCATCCAGACGGCGGCTTCCACCATTATCAGTCCTGAAGAATCCCAGGAAGAAGCGCCTACATCACCTAAGGGGCCTTCCTATTACGGTCCGGGGTATGTAAGCCCTTCCGGCAATAATCCGGGACCATCTGACTCTTCAGGGCCGTCCTCCAGCGTACAGTATATATCACCTGGGGGGCCCAATTAACACCGCCGAAACAAAAAAGAAACGAATTCGTTCTGTAAAAGACACTGATTCGTTTCTTTTTTTGTCTACAAAATCTTTTTTGCATCCGTAATGCCGGTCATCCCTTCATTTTCGGCTTAAATATCTGAGCCCCCAAATATCCAAACACCAAAGCGCCGCAGATCCCTGCTGCACTGGCTGTAAATCCGCCTTTAAACACGCCTAGGAAGCCCTCACTCTCAATACCTTCCTTTACGCCTTTCCAAAGGGTATTGCCGAATCCCAAAAGAGGCACTGTGGCACCGGCACCTGCCCACTTGGCAAATGGTTCATAAAGCCCCGCAAAGCCCAGTATACTGCCCAGAATCACCAGGGTTGCCATAACCCGTCCCGGCATCATCTTGGTTTTATCCAAAAGAATCTGCACCAATCCGCAGATAATTCCGCCAATTATAAACGCTCTTACATAATCCATTTCAAACACCTCCTGACTTACTTTCTGGCCATCACTGTAAACCGTCCTTCACCCGGCAGCTGGCACACTGCTGCACATGAAAGTCTGGCGGGCACATAAAAACTCCGGGCGGAAATTTTACTGGCACGTCTCAAACATTATGCCGTGACAGATTCCCGGGATGCTCTGCCCCTCATTAAAACTTACTGTGGACAAGAGAGCTCCTGTGGGAAGATACAGCACCCGCTTCCATTCCCCGGATCTAAGCCTGGGAAGAATCATGGCGCACAAGGTCACTGCTGCGCAGCCGCAGCCGCTTCCTCCCGCATGAGTATCCTGAGATTCTTTTTCATAAATTTCCATGCCGCAGTCCATATGCTGATTCTTCAAATCAATGCCTGACTGTTTCATCATATCCAGAAGAATTCTGCTTCCTACTTCTCCCAGATCTCCGGTAATAATGCGGTCATAATACGTTTCATCTACTGCAAAATCCTCAAAATTCTGCTTAATGGTCTGAAAAGCAGCAGGAGCCATGGCAGCACCCATATTCATAGAATCCCTGGCGCCGAAATCCACAATCCTTCCCGGCGTCACGCCTGCAATCTTTGCCATGGTTCCCTTTGGCACATGGCCGCCTTTGGCTACAACTGCTGCTCCTGCCCCTGTCACTGTCCAGGTAGAAGAAAAGGGCCTCTGATTTCCATAGGCCAGCGGGAAACGGAACTGTTTCTCTGCAGTGGCAAAATGGCTGGACGAAACACACAGAACTTTATCACCATACCCTCCGTGGACGGTCATGGCTCCCAGGCACAAAGCTTCCGCCATTGTAGAGCAGGCCCCATACAGTCCAAACAGAGGAATCTCCATATCCACAGTGCCAAAGGATGTGGCAATCAGCTGTCCTAAAAGATCCCCTGCAAAAAGATACCGTATCTCCTGCCTGCGGATTCCTCCCTTTTCAAGGGCCAAATCTGCTGCCTGCTTCTGCATGGCTGATTCCGCCTGCTCCCAGTTCTCCGTGCCGAACATCTCATCCTGTTCCACCACATCAATCAGCGGGCCCAAGGGCCCTTCGCCCTCTTTTTTTCCGGCTATGGATGCACAGCTTGCCACAATGGGCGGCTGTTCAAACTCGATGCTGGATTTTCCTTTCTGCATATGTGTAACTCCTTCTTTTATTTTGGTTTTTGTTTTAGTGTTACTATTTCCAAAGAAAAGAGTTTATATGCAAAAATTGCAGCAGGTTAATTGTACCTTAAAAATGAAACTCACAAAATTTTTAAACAGATAACAGAAAGAGCTGAAGGAAAATTAATCCATTTTATCAAGCGCAACTACGCACTCCACATGCCTGCCGGTATGAGGGAACATATCAAAAGGCCATGCGCCTAAAGCCTTATATTTCTTCTTCTCAAATATCTCCAAATCTCTGGCCAGAGTCTCTGGGCAGCAGGATATATATACCACCCTTTCAGGCCCCATTAGCGCTACGGATTCTATAAATTCTTCGGTACTGCCGCTTCTTGGAGGGTCCATAAACACCACATCCGCCTTTTCCCTGTCTGCAGCCATGCCTGCCATAAATTTTCCTGCATCATTGTGATAAAACTGAATATTCTCAATCTTATTTCTTTTTGCATTCTGCACAGCGTCCCTGACTGCATCCTGATTCAGCTCCACGCCGATTATACGTCCTGCTTTCCTGCTTGCCGTAATCCCAATGGTTCCAATGCCGCAGTATGCGTCAATAACCGTCTCTGTTCCCGTCAATGCTGCCGCCTGGACAGCTTTTGTATACAGCTTTTCTGTCTGAACCGGGTTAATCTGATAAAAAGATCTGCTGGAAATGCGGAATGTATAGCCGCACAGCACATCCTCAATATACCCTTTTCCATACAGCACCTTTTCTTTTTCTCCTAAAATCATGCTGGTATCCTTGTCATTGAGATTCTGAATGATTGTAGTAATCTCTGGATGCCGCTCTCTTAAGGCTTTCATAAAGTGGTTCCTGGACGGAAATATGGGGGATGTGGTAACCAGAACCACCATAATCTCTCCTGTGGCGAATCCCCGCCTGACAAGAACATGACGGAGAAACCCGTATCCTGTATCCTCGTCATAGGTGCGGATCTTAAATGATTTCAGCATACTGCCAATGGTTCCTATAATTTCATCTGCCTTTTTATCCTCAATTAGGCACTGTTCCACAGGCACAATCTCATGGGTTCCTTCCCTGTAAGTCCCGCAAACCGCTTTTCCCTTCTGCCAGCCAAATACTGCATGGACTTTATTGCGGTAATGGAACGGATCATCCATACCTACAATAGGGTAAACCTTGCAGAATCCTTTCAGCAGATCTTCCACCTGTTTCTGCTTGTTTTGAAGCTGCCTGCCATACGGCATGTCCAAAAGCTGACACCCTCCGCATCTGTTTGAAACAGGACATAAGCTGTTTTTTTCCGGAATACGCCTGCCCTCCCTTTTACCGTCTTTCTCCGGGATTCTGCTTCCTTCCCGCTTTTTGCCTTTCTCCAGGATTCTGCTTTCTTCCCGCCTTCTGTCTTTCTTCGGGGTATTGCTCCCTACCCGCTTTCTGTCTTTCTCCGGGATATTGCTTCCTTCCCGCTTTTTGCCTTTCTCCGGAATATTGCTTCCTGCCCGCTTTCTGTCTTTCTCCGAAGTATTGCTCCCTGCCCGCCTTCTGTCTTTCTCCGGAATATTGCTTCCTGCCCGCTTTTTGCCTTTCTCCGGAGTACTGCTCCCTGCCCTATTCCTGTTTACTTTTGCCATGCCATTCCCAGCGTTCCTTTCCTGTCTCATATTCTCCCCTTCCTGTATCCCCTGCCTTTTTCTGTGTTCCCTTTAGCTATAAACGGCCTTCCGCAAAAAGGAGTCCGGACATCTCATGCTTATCCGGACCCCAGCCTTACTATTCAAATCACTTTGTACCTTATTTTACACTGCCCTGGTAGCCTCTTTCAGCCATTCTCTCTCCTCATCCGTCAGATAAGGGCTGATCTTCTCATACACCTGCCTATGGTATTCATTAAGATATTCAATATCTCTTCTCTCCATAAGCCCTGCATCCAGCCCATCCAGATCAATAGGCACAAAAGTCAGATACTCAAATTCCATAAACTGCCCATACTGATTTTTTTCGGCCTTCCTGCACACAATCAGGTTTTCCGTCCTGATTCCATGACTCCCCTCAATATAGATCCCTGGTTCATCGGAGCAAATCATTCCTTCCTCTATTACTGCGCTGTCCATGCGTTCCGGCACGATTTTATAGCGGATGCCGTTTGGTCTTTCATGAACATTCAGCAGATACCCAACTCCATGTCCCGTGCCATGGTTATAGTTAAGCCCACGCTCCCACATAGGCTGTCTTGCAATGTAATCAAGGGAAAGGCCACGGCACCCGTAAAGGAACCTGGCATGCCCCAGCCGCAGCATACTCATGGCAACCAAAGTAAAATGCTCCCTCTCCTCGTTCGTAATGGGACCCAAAACCACGGTCCTGGTAATATCCGTAGTCCCTTCATAGTACTGGCCTCCGGAATCAATGAGATACAATCCTTCGGGCTTTAGCGCCTGGTTGCTTTCCGGTGTTGCCGAGTAATGACACATGGCGGCATTTTCCCCATAAGCGGATATGGTATTAAAGCTTAACCCCAGATTACCCTCCTGCTGCCTGCGAAGCTCTTCCAGATAATCGGATACGCTGATTTCCGTCATATCCATGGTTCCAATATTCTTCTTCAGCCAGTAAATAAATTTTGTCATGGCCACACCATCCTTAATGTGGGCGCGCCGCTCATTTTCAATCTCCACAGGATTCTTTACAGCTTTCGCCATGACTGTAGGGTTCATCTTATCAATTATTTTATTGGAAACATCCAGATTATTCTTTATTGCGTAATTGATCCTGGAACTTTCCAGCAGCACTTTTTCGCTGCGGAGGGCTTTTACAAACTCATAAATATCGTTATAAGGCTTTATGGTAATCTTAAGTCCCTCCAGATATTCTCTCACCTGCTTATCCAAGGTCTTCTCATTAATAAACAAGTAAAAATCTTTCTCTGTCACTGCCGCATAACACAATACTACAGGATTAAAGGGGATATCATTTCCCCGAATATTTAACAGCCATACAATATCATCCAGGGTTGTCAGGATATGGATGGTGGCTCTGGCTTCTCTCATATCCGTCCGCAGTCCGGAAATCTTCTCTGCAGCCGGCTGGCCTGCATATTTCTCCTCCAAAATCCACACCGGCTCTGCAGACATCTGGGGCCTGTCCGCCCAAATCCTTCCTACCAGATCCTCTTCATAGGAAAATGTCACATGCTTTTCTTCCAAGGCTTCTTCTATGGCCTCACCTAGCTGGCTGTTAACCACCCGGCCGTCGAATCCCAGGATTCCTCCCTCCGGCATCACATCCGCCAGATACTCCTCTACTGTAGGAACCCCTTCCTCGTCTATTTTCTGCAGTTTGAATCCGCTTCCCTCCAGCTCTCTGGCCGCCTGCACAAAATACCGTCCGTCAGTCCACAGTCCTGCTTCCCTGGCTGTTACCACTGCCGTACCGGCAGACCCAGTAAACCCGGTAATAAATTTCCGGCACTTAAAATAATCCCCCACATATTCAGACTCATGAAAATCCGAAGTAGGAATTACATAAGCGTCTATGTGCCGCTCCTCCATCAGCCTGCGAAGCTGGTTCAGTCTTTCATTCATAATTCTATCCTCTTTCTGACTTTAATTAAATGACGCCGATTTCAGCGCATCCTCAATGGCCATTCCAATGCCTTCGCTGTAAGTAGGGTGAGCCCTCATGGCCATGCCCAGCTGCCCTGCCGTAAGCCCTGCGGCAATGGCTGTAGCCATCTCCCCAATCATGTCTGTGGCTCTGGGGCACACAATCTGGGCCCCCACCAGAATTTTTGAGTACGAATCAAACACCAGATGGATAAAACCGCCTCTTTCATGAGAAATAATAGACTTGCCATTATCTCCCATGGAATATCTGCCGCAGATCACCCTCATTCCCTTTGCCCTGGCGCCTTCCTCTGTAAGGCCTACAGTGGCAATCTCCGGATCTGTGTAGATGCAGTTGGGAACCACAGGAAGCCTTGCATACATGCCGTTGGGAACCACGCTCAACTGGATACTGTGAGGTTTGCCTGCAATCTTCTCCACCACAAAGGTTCCCTGTGCAGCAGCAACATGGGCCAGCTGAATGTCTGCAATCACATCGCCAATGGCATAGATCCCAGGCTCGCTGGTCATAAAGCTGTCGTTTACTGCCAGCTTTCCTCCATCCATTTTAAATTCCACGTCTTCTCCAAACAATTCTTCTGTATAGGGAGCCCGCCCAATGGCCATCAGCACCTGCCCGGCAGCAATATCCTGTTCCTGCCCTTCCTGAACAATACGGCATACCAGGCCGTCACTTCTTTCGGTAATCCGGGAAACCGTGGTATTGCAGTAAACGGAAATTCCTTTATCCTTAAGTTCCTGCTCCAAAACTTTTGCCACATCCTGATCCATAGGGCCAAGCAAATGGCTTCCCTGTTCAATAATCGACACTTTGGAGCACAGAGAATTAAAGATGGTGGCCATTTCTACACCAATAACGCCGCCGCCCACAATGGCGATTCTGTCAAATTTCCAGCTGTCCGCCGCCAAAAGCCCGTCGCTGTTGTATACCCCTGCTAAATCAATGCCGGGGATATCCGGCTTTCTGGCCTTTGCTCCCGTGGCAATAATAATATGCTTTGCCTGGAAATATTCCTTTCCCGAATCTGTATGGACTTCCACATTTCGGCCCCGCCTGATCACCGCCCGTCCATGTATCAGTTCAATGCCCAGTTTCTTAAACTGTTCTTCCACGCTCTTGCGGTAAGACTTCACTGCCTTCTTTTTATACTGCTGCATTTTCTTAAAATCAAATGCCATCTCCCCAACGCTGACCCCAAACTCATCGCATTTCTGCATCAATGCAAACTGGCTGGAGGCATGGAGAAGGGCCTTGGTTGGAATACAGCCGCGATTCAGGCAGACGCCTCCCAATTTATCTTTTTCAATGACTGCGGTCTTCATTCCCAGTCCTGCTGCCTTTATGGCTGCCGTGTATCCTCCCGGACCTGCTCCAATCACCAATATATCATATGTAACTGCCATTTTTTACCCCTTTCTTACCTTTCCTTTCTATTCTGTTCATGTTTCTATCAGCCCCAGCGCCACACATGCCCTGTAAATCCCGTCCTCCCGGATATGAGGTGCCACATAGTCAGCCACTGCCTTCAGTCTGGGGTCCCCATTGCCCATAGCCACTCCGGTTCCTGCGGCCTGGATTATCTCATAGTCATTCATGCTGTCCCCAAACGCATAGGCAGCTTCCATGGTCGTCCCAAAGTGTTTGCACAGTTTTAAAAGCCCATTTGCCTTGGAATTTTGCTTCTCAATCACATCCGCCCCTCTTTTTTCCGCAAAAAGGGGGAATTTCAGATCTGCAAAAGCCTGCTCCATAAGGGCGGCTCCTTCTGGTTCTCCGATATAGCACATAGATGGCACATCCATATCCAGCAGCTTCTGCGGGTCGCAGTATCGTCTGCCGCACTCTCCCCACCGGCTCTTGTCAAATTCTGTTACCCGCTCCGGATGGACATAGTAATCTTCGTCACCTATGGTAACCCCTACTGCAAGACCATGATCCTGGGCAAATTCCAGCAGCCTTTCCTTCAGTTCCCTTGCCATAAACGATTCATACAGCACCTTATCTCCCACCGTAATCTTGGTTCCGTTGGTATGGATAATAGCCTCCGGCCTTACCAGATCCCGAAGCTTTCTGCTGTAATGGCTGTCCATGTCCCGCCCTGTGGCGATCACCACCACATAATTCTCCCTAAGCATATCAAGCGCTTTCATGGCGCTGGCAGGAATCTCAAATGTCTCATGATCCAGAAGGGTCATGTCCATATCAAAGCTCACAATCGGCCTCATCATCATCAGCAGCCCCCTTTCCGCTGTTTTTCCTTGTCTCTTACATAATCATATCCTATAATAAAAATTTTTTCAAGAAAATGCTTTTCAAATCGCAAATCTTTTGCTATAATAAGGAAGTCGGCTGATAGAGTACAGCTAAGACAAAAGAATACGGGGTATGGCGTAGTTTGGTAGCGCGCTCGGCTGGGGGCCGAGAGGTCGCAGGTTCAAATCCTGTTACCCCGATTTTATTAAAGTAGGCCAAAAGCTCGATTTTACAGGGCTTTTGGCATTTTTTTATCTTATTTTCAGGGCCATTTTTTGAAACCACCCCTTATTTGTATGTAAAATAGAACACTCTTTGACCTTTTTCTTCCTCGCATTCTCCCTGAATGGATTATTATTGCCGTTGACACTGTAGCCTCTTTCAAGCTCCCCGATTAGTTCCTCAATCTCATCCGGATAAAAAACCATCTTTTCAGAAGCCTTTTTCCTTTTGCTTTTAAACAGATGTGTGTATTCCAGCCATTCCTCAAAAATATCACAGAGCCTTTTTGCATTAACATCACTATCTTTAAAATAGAAATCATAAAGTTTATCAATCAGTGAATCGTAATCCTTCGCCTTTACTACTCTTCTGTGATTAGCCTTAGCTTCATCTACAACATATGTGCTGTATCTTCCCTCCTTTAATTGAGTTATTGCATATGGATGCACCTTTAAAACCCTATTCTTTTTATAAGTACTCATATAATTTGATAATATCGTGTCTGTATCTATTGTACCTCCAGATATTATTTTTATCCAGTCTTCTTTTTTTAAATCCTCAAAAAATTGATTTACTTTATTATTCATGTCATATCCTCCCTTATTACTTTGATATGACTTTCTATTTTTTTGCTTATATACAAAAATCAACAAATTTTATATCATGAAAATTTCAAAAAAAGTTTCATATTTCTATACAGAAATTCATCAGGGAAACAGAGTTGGCAGCTCCGGCAACTTTGGCAACAAATCTCCTATCTAAGAATCCTCCCTCTAAAATCTTTTCATAAACTCAAAGACCGCACAAAACATCCATTCTCTAAGCCTAAACCATCTGCTGTTTATCTCTCAACTCAAAATTCTTTCACCATAATGAAAACTTTTGAAAATCACCATTTTATTTTTTCACATCTTCAATTCGTCACATCCATGATTTTTACCCCTCATTTTCAATTTTTCATTTTCTAAACGCTTATAAAATAAGACTTTCCGACACCCTCATTTTACCCATTTTCAACCTCAAAAATATACTCTCAGCCCAAGTACTATATGCCTTCTTGCTACATTACCACAAATTTGACCCTATTTTGTTCAGTCAAGACCACCGGCTTAGCCGATGGCTTGCCTGAACCCTATAAGGGTTCTTTTCTGGCTCTGGGTCTAAAGACCTGTCGAGTAGTTCGCCAATCGCAACGTCATTTACTTACTAAGCCCTTCAGGGCTTATCTTATTTGTTTCTCTTTACTGTCTCACCCGTGAACGGGTCAAAGTACTCTTTCATCGTCATTTGATCATATTCCAGATCCTCTTGTAACTGATTTTGAAATATTCCTGTATTTTCTTTGCATTTTTCCCTACCGTATCTACATATGGGCCATATAAATTAGGAAAACCGCAAATACAAGGCTTTTCGGAGCCTACCAAAAACAAAAATAATATTTGATCTATCACATTACGCTTAAAGGCCGTCCGGCCATCAAAACCGGGCGGCTTTTTTGCGTG
>CATLBO010000049.1 GCA_949879025.1 uncultured Hungatella sp.
TCTCATAAGAATCCGTCGTTTTCTTCTCCAGATGAAACGGCAAAGACCAGTAGCCCAGATTACGGATGTCTGCATCCCCATACTCTTCTCCTGCCCGCCACGGCTCGTAAAAATATTTCTCTGAAGAGTCGTTTCCCTGTCCCTTCATGGAAAAGCGGGGCGTCCAGGATGCATCAAGAGGAATATCCCACTTTCTGGACAAATGCTTGCTTCCCCGTTCCAACAGCAGATCCGAATAATTGGCAGGGTTGGTGTCAGGATCAGAATCCCTGATAAAAAATCCGTCATGCTCATTTGCTGCCTGCCTGTCTGTTCCGGTCAAAATCACAAAAACCCCTGTGGTGGTATTATTCTGCAGTATCCTTAAACCTTCCGTAAAAAACAGCTCCAGCAGCTTCTCTTTCAGCTCCTCCGACATAAGCAGATCCTTCAGTTCTACGCTCTGCTCCTCTAAAAACTGCCCAAGAATGTCATTAATAAACTCCTCCTGCTCATGGACAGACGCCCAACGCTGGTTCATATCATTTTGAAGAATTACGCCTCTGTTCTCCACTAAACGAGTCATCATGCCACTGGAATACCTTTCCAGCGTCGAACCGGTTCCTCGGACCACCAATGTGCCGATGGTGATCATACTCTGTATCAGCATAATGGCAATCAGAGGAACCAGAAATATCCTGAATATGGTTGGTTTTTTTCTGCCTTGACTTTTACCCTTCATCTCATCCCTGCTCACCGATTGCATTATTCAGCGCATCACAAAAAGAATCATACCATGCTTCAAAAGCTTCCTCTGTCACATACTCCCTGCTGGCTTCCTCAAGGCTTTTGCCCTGACGCAGCAGAATCTCCACATCCTCCCTGTCCTCGGATGCCTTGTCCGCAAGATGATACTCCAGAACCTTCCTTGCTGCAGTAGCGTTTGCAAAACTTTTGCTGGTATACAGAGTCAGGTTGTCCTTTTCCCGGAATATGGTGTCCAGACAGTCATACGTTTTGGCTGATACCGTCATCTGCCGGCTGGAAATGACCTGATCCATTTTTTCAGTGCTGTTGGCTTCCTTCAGCACCGGCATATAGCCTGAGACGCAGCCAAACTGCAAGTTATTCTCCGCCTGGGCAAACCATTTTAAAAATTCCACGGCTGCATACTCATGCTTTTTATCAGACTTGCTGACAACCATGCCTGCGCCCTGCTGAACCGCATAATTCTCCCCGCCTTCAAATACTGGAGCCATAGTCACAATATAGTCAATGGCATAACTGTCGTCCTCTTTCTCCACCCGGTCAGGGAAATACATGGCCGACGAAGTGGAGCCTGTGTATGCCAGTATCTCCCCCGTCTTCACGTCATCGGAGCGGAACGAACCATAAGCTCCAAAATATCCTTTGACCATAGGTACATAATAATTGTCCCAAAGGCGCCGGGCCTGCTCCTTGGGCAAGTTTACGGTTACCTGGCCGTTATCCACCTGAAAAAGCTCTGCGCCCATCTGCTGCATCCCGATGACAAAATAATTTGCCAGGGCATCCCTGCCGTAAAAGGCCTTGCCGTCTTCCAAAACGTCAGGGGTCATGCTGTCTGTCCACTGGTAGTACGCTTCGGCAGCAGAGGTAATCCCTTCCACGGTTTTTAAGTCCTCCAGGGAAATTCCTTTCTCTGATGCAAAGGGCTCCCAGTCTGTCTTGTTGATCATCATAATCTCTGTGGACTTTGCTATGGGAAAAATCCTCAATGTGCCGTCTGCACCAATGCATCCTTCTTCAATGTAGGAATCCACGTATTGTTCTAGTTCCTCTTTGCTCAGATATTGGGACAGATCGGCCAAAGCACCGGCCTGTTCCACCTCATAGGCAGTATCTGCATAGGAAGAAAAGATATCCGGCATGGAACCGGCTCCCACTTTCCCTGTAATAGAATCTCTCACCGCCGTCTCAAGATCAAATACAGAACCCTGGCTGTAGCTCTGTACAAAAATACCTTGTTCTCTGCCCTCAGTATCATTAAATTCTTCCACCAGAGTGTCAAATGCTGCCTGCTGAGACCCATTGTAATAATGCCATACGGTTAAAGTCACCGGGCTTTTGGGATCAAGGGGGCTTTTATCCTTACATCCTGCTAAAACCGCCGCCAATATGGCGGTCAAGCATAGCGGACTGATGAACCTTCCTGCTGCCTTCATAATTATGTTAACCTTCCCTTCCGCTGTCATATTTATCTCATCCCTCATTTTAGCATACAGGTTCTCTATTTTCAACCACGCCGGCTTCGGTTTTTAGGAAGTTTTCGAGAAGTTGGCTGTTCACCGGTCAGCAGCCGCAGAGAAGTTCCCGGGGCTGCCAGGTTTTCTTGACATTCCCTATACCCTGATATATAATAGCTGACAGTAGGCGGGGACGTTTATGGATGGACGGCCCTGTTTTTTTTCGGATACATGAGACCACCTTCAGCCTCAAAAAGATTAATATAGAAAGCAGGTCACCATTATGAAATACTCGGAACAAGAGGTACTGCAGTACATTCAGGAAGAGGATGTAAAGTTTATCCGCCTGGCATTCTGTGACGTGTTCGGAAGACAAAAGAATATTGCCGTCATGCCCGAAGAGCTTCCCCGGGCTTTTGAATACGGAATCTCCTTTGACGGCTCCGCCATTACAGGTTTTGGGGATGAAACTCACTCAGACCTGCTGCTTCACCCCGATCCGGATACGCTGATGCTGCTTCCCTGGAGGCCGGAGCACGGCAAAGTTGTCCGCATGTTTTCCGTCATTACCTATCCTGACGGCAGGCCTTTTGAATGCGACACAAGAAGCCTTCTTAAAAAAGCAGTGGGATATGCCAAAGAAGCAGGGTATCGCTTTTTCTTCGGAGCAGAGCAGGAATTTTATCTGTTCTATCCCGACGAAAATGGTGAAAATACAAAAATACCCTACGACAAAGCAGGGTACATGGACATTGCTCCTGACGATAAGGGAGAAAACATCCGCAGGGAGATCTGCCTGACTCTTGAGCAGATGGGAATCCAGCCTGAAAGTTCCCACCACGAAGAAGGTCCCGGGCAGAATGAAATCGACTTCCGGTATTCTGATGCCCTGACAGCTGCTGACAATGCCATGACATTTCAGACTATTGTGAAAACAAGCGCTGCCAGAAACGGACTGCTGGCGGATTTTGGGCCCAAGCCTCTTGAGCAAAAGCCCGGCAATGGTTTTCATATTAATATATCGGTAAAATCTGCTGACGGCTCCGACAAGCTTCCCTATGTAATTGCAGGGCTTCTGAATAAAGCAGGAGAAATTACCGCCTTTCTGAATCCTGTCAGCGACTCTTACCGCCGTCTGGGCCGCAATAAGGCGCCGAGATACATTTCCTGGTCCAGGGAAAACCGTTCTCAGCTTATTAGGCTTCCAGCTGCAGTAGGGGAATACCGCCGGGCGGAGCTTCGCTCTCCTGACCCAAAAGCCAACCCCTACCTTGCCTTTGCACTGATCATCTATGCCGGTTTATATGGAATCCAGCACAAACTGGAACTGCCTGAGCCTGCGGATTTTAATCTGTATAAAGCAGCTGCGGAAAGCCTGGCCGGTTTTCCGCAGCTGCCAAAAGATTTTGACAGCGCCTGCCAGGCGGCTGCCGGCAGTTCTTTTGTCAAGGCATATGTTCCTGGCGCCATTCTTGACATTTACTGCAGCAGTATGGGCTCCCTGCAATAGGCAAAATGCCATCCATAAAAGCAGATGCAAGAGAGCTTCTCATAGTACTGCTGCAGCGAAAGGAGGAAAACATGAGTCTGAAAGAGCAAAAATACAGCGTCCTCGTAGTTTCTTCATCCAAAAGCTTTGACTCTGCCCTGTCAGCGTTACTCCCTGATTCCTCCTTCTATCCCGTTGCCACCGTCCCTGGTATTGGCGCCGCTAAGAGAATTCTGGCAGAACGCACTTTTGATTTTGTAATTATCAATTCCCCTCTTCCCGACGAGTTTGGAACAGATTTTGCCATTGATATCTGCTCTTCCAGGGAAATCGTGGTTTTACTATTTGTAAAGTCAGAGCTTCACGCTGAAACCTATGAGAAGGTAATGGGACATGGCGTCTTTACCCTGCCAAAACCCACCTCCCGCCAGACCATTGTCCAGGCATTAAGCTGGATGGCCAGCTCAAGAGAGCGTCTGAGGAAAATCCAAACAAAAACCCTGTCCGTGGAAGAAAAAATGGCAGAAATACGGCTGGTCAACCGTGCCAAATGGCTTCTTATCAGCAAGCTTAACATGGATGAGCCTCATGCTCATCGATACATTGAAAAACAGGCCATGGATCGATGCATTCCTAAACGGCAGGTGGCAGAAGACATTATTAAAACTTACGGCTTCTAAAATAAGGCAGTCTCTCAACGCTTCGCCTGATGCTTTTTGTTTCATCACATGCATCTGTTCAGCAAAATCCTGAAAGCCAGAAGTATAAGCGCATATATCGCTATGACTGCCTGCAGAACCACCAGCACTGTTATGCTGATAAATCCGCTTATTAATATTCCTATATAAAGGACCAAAAACATGGCATATCCTGTATATGCCCAGCACCTCAGGCCTATAAGGCGGTTTCTTTCGTCATTTTCCGCTACCTCTCTTTTTTTCAGCAGTTGGGGATTTTTAAGGTATCTCCTGTTTTTTATAATCAAAGCCGCCCCGGCTGCCATGAGAGCCACTCCAAGACCTGTATAATATTCAGAAATAAACTCCCCAACGTCTGTGTTCAAATCTAATGCAGGTGTCCCTCCCTTTAACAGAAATACCATCCCTATGGCTGCAGCCCCCAGAACCATAAAGCCTGCGCCGACTTTCATCCTGGTGCGGCACCTTTTTGCAATATCAATAGAATTATTCCCAAATAACTGATTCAGCCACATTGTTATCCCTCCTCAAATAAAAAAATGTCTTCAATCTGTTTCCCAAAATATCTTGCAATCTTGTATGCCAGCTGCAGGGAAGCATTATACTTTCCGTTCTCCAGCGAGATGATAGTCTGCCTGGTTACTCCAACTGCATCAGCCAGGTCTTCCTGGCGTATCTTTAGTTCTTTTCTCAATTCCTGAATACGGTTTTTCATGCCACCACCCTTCCTCGTAAATGCTGATTAGCTATCTATGTTATGTTTACTTTACATTTTAAAGTATAGCATGCTTTACATTTTGTGTCAAGCATATTTTATATTTCTCTATTTCCGTCGTAAGGAAAAACAAGGCTGCTGCAGGGATATTTAAAAACCATCCCTGCAGCAGCCTTTTATTTATATTTCCTACTGGCCTTCAATCACAAAGCTTGTCCATGCATCGTTCTCACCGCTAAGTTCAAACTCCTTATGTACTGGAGCTCCCCAGCTGTCATCTCCTCCTACGCCTCTCTGAGCTCCCAAGACACTGACAATGGTATACCTTGGCGGCGTGGAAAGTTCCTCTCTGTGAAGAGCGCATTCCAGCTCCTGAGCCGTATACGGCAGCACATTCATATCAAAAGGCTTTTTCTCGGCCGTAAACCTCAGCTGATGGCCCTGCCTGTCAGCTACTGCCAGCCATCTTACTCCGGTGCGGTTGCCGCATTCCTGAGGAACCAGATACCGGGATACATTATCCATAGGGGTTCCGGAAAAAATTCCAAGCCTTGCCCCGTTTGCCCTGTCAATGTAATTCTCTTCCGGCCCAAATCCGTAATAAGTGAAGGTGTCCACATCAGATCGGAAGCGGAATCTCATGCCGAACAGCGGCAGCCCGGGCAGGCCCTGTTTCCCAAAGTAATGGGCATTTACCCT
Organism: uncultured Hungatella sp.; assembly: GCA_949879025.1. Lineage (GTDB taxonomy): Bacteria > Bacillota > Clostridia > Lachnospirales > Lachnospiraceae > UBA3402. Next base: position 5,806 of record CATLBO010000049.1, read on the forward strand.
GATCTTCCCGTCTGCTGTCACCGTATAGGCAACCTTTGTTTCTGTCGCCGGAACCACAGTCAGGCCATATGTAAACGTTACAATAACTTTGTCTTCCTCTTCTTCTACTTCCATCTGGGTATTTTTATAATGCCTGAACTGATCTGCTGCAAACCACATGGCGCTTTCCACACTGAATCCGTTGCCCTTATCATTATCTGTAGTGGCCCGCCAATAAGTGGGCATAGGAGGCGTTGTAATCCACTCCTTTCCGTTGTACCGCAGAGATACGATTCCTCCGTCCTGCCTGGAAAACAGTACTGAAAAATTCCCGCCTTTCACTCCAAGATTGATATCCCCATGAACTACTTTTAAGGAAGGAATTCTATGGTCTTTATCTTTCCATTCCGACTTGGCCCATGGCTCCCTGTTTTCTTCTTTCACATGGCTTACGCACTCCCCAAATGCAGTCTCATGCCCTTTGGAAGCCCAGGAAGCGTCCTCTTTCAGAACCGCTGAAACCTGGCACACATATTCTCCTTCTTCTCTGCATACAGAAACCGGCACACATATGTTCCCGCTTTCTCCTGCTGCCACTGCTGCCTGGAAGACGGTTTCACCTGCTGCCTCTCCGTCTTTTAAAATCCGGCATATAAAATCATAATTTCCTGTATCCGTAAACAGATTCTCATTTTCTATGTTTACAGATACCTGCATAAAGAATCCGTTTTCCTGCTTCTCCCACTGGATCATTGGCTTTATAACAAGGCTCTGGTACAAAAATTTTACTTCCTGGGCCTTTGGCGACGGTTCCCTGGTTCCATACACGATTCCGTTTCCGCAGAAATTATAATCTGTAGGCCTGTCTGTAAAGTCTCCGCCGTATCCCAGCACTTCTTTTCCGTCCACATCCTCACGGACCAGAGCCTGATCCATATAATCCCAGATAAACCCGCCCTGGTACATCGGGTATCTCCGTGCCAGATCCGTGTACTTTTTCATTCCGCCCAGAGAATTTCCCATGGCATGGGAATACTCGCACAGGATAAACGGTTTCTCCGGATCATTGGCCAGATACTTCTCCACATCCTGAGGCTTGGTATACATCTGGCTTTCCATATCGCTGATTCTCTCAAATTCCCTGTTCCAGAACACGCCCTCATAGTGGACAAGCCTAGACGGATCTCTGTCTTTGAAAAACTGGGACATGGCGAGAATGTCTTCTCCTGCATAGGCCTCATTTCCGCAGGACCATATAAGAATGGCAGGATGGTTTTTGTCTCTCTCCAGCATAGATCTGGCCCGGTCCACCACGCATTCTCTCCACTGAGGCAGGCTGCCCGGCACGTTCCAGGACGGCTCGCAGACCCCCATCTTCTGCCAGGAACCATGGCTTTCCAGGTTCGCCTCATCGATCATATAAAGTCCATATCTGTCACATAATTCGTACCACAGCGTCTGATTGGGATAATGGCATGTGCGCACCGCATTAATGTTGTGCTGCTTCATAAATCGGATATCCCACATCATGTCCTCCCGGGTTACGGCCCGGCCTCTGCGGATATTAAACTCATGGCGGTTAATGCCCTTAAATACAATTCTCTTTCCATTAAGGTACATGATCCTGTCACGCATCTCAAAATGCCTGAATCCAACAGTCTGCGCAATCACCTCTGCAGTCTGGCCGCTGCCGTCCAGAACCGTTAGCACAAGGGTGTAAAGGTATGGGGATTCCGCTGACCACGGATGTACCCCTGGAAGTTCCCCGCAGAAAACTGCCTTCCCATTTTCCGCAGAAACCGCTGCCATGTCCCATACAACATTTCCCTGTGCGTCTTCTAAAGCTGCTTTCACTTGGCAGGAATCCAGTCCTGCTGCCTGGCTGCAAACCAGCTCCAGCTCTGCCTTCAGCTTTCCTCTTTTCATTCCGGCAGCATCAAAAGGCCTGTTTTCTCTCTGAGCCTCCTGGGATGCAGCGCCAGTTATGGCTTCCTTGTCCCCTTCCAGAGGCTGTCCGTCACTGCCCATAGCTAAATCAGCTTTCACAAAAATGTCCCGTACATGGAGCTTAGGAATCCCATACAGGTACACTTCCCGGAAAATGCCGGAAAACCGGAAGAAATCCTGATCCTCAATCCAGCTGGCGCTGCTGCGTTTGTACACTTCCACAGCCAGCCTGTTTCCTGTCTTTTTTATATACTTTGTCAGTTCAAACTCCGACGGCGTAAACGTATCCTCGCTGAAACCTACAAACTCACCGTTGAGCCACACATAAAAAGCTGTCTCCACGCCCTGGAAGGACACGAACACTCGCTTTTGATCCAGCTCCTCTTTTAAGTCAAACTCCTTTACATAACTTGCCACCGGATTATATTCCCAGTCAATATGAGGCGGCCGCAGTTCACTGTGTCCGTCCCATGGGTACATGGTATTGATATACTGCTTCTTGTCATATCCCTGGGTCTGGATATGCCCCGGAACCTGAATCTCCTCCATTCCGGACAGGTCAAAACTTTCTTTATAAAACTCTTTCTCACGCTTGTCCGGACACTGGGCGCAGGCAAATTTCCATGTTCCGTTTAAAGACTGGCGAAGTCCCATCTGCCCCCCATTTCTCTCTCCATCTTTCATGGACTCCGCACTCTCATAAAAACGGTGATCCGAATGAGCTTTCTCCCTGTTTACTTCAAAAATCTCCGGGTTCTCCAGCCATGCCAGATCTGGTACTCTGCTGTTCATCCTAATTCCTCCTGGTTTTATATTTTTCTGTGTCCAAACAGGCAAAAGGCTTTCGTATATTCCGGTATCCCTCCCCATACGCCCCAGTTCCTGCCGGACAAAATACAGCTACCTTTATTATATAAATCCTATGCCAGAATGTAAATGTATTTTTCGTTCAAATTCTTTCTGTAAAAGCCACTGCAAGGATAATTCTTTCCGTCTGACAGGCAGCTCAGTCTGGAAGCCGCCTTCATCACCCTACGAAAGTTCTGACAATGGTTTCCACTGTAACCTTTTTCTGCTTTCCTATCCGGTAAGCCACTGATGGGATGCTGCCGTTGCAGTACAGCACATTAGTATCAGGGTCAGCCTCTATGACTGTGCCTTTTGCCTTCGGCCCATTGCCTGAAACCATGCAGCCCATAGTCCCATTCCTCACAAAGGCCTCGGCTCCTTCCGCTTTCTGCTCATACCCGTCAGTAAATTTCTCCACTGAGAATCCGCAGTCATACGCCATGCAGTCATAGCTGCTCTCAATTTCGTGAATCCGCCTATGCCCCTCTTCCTCTGGAATCACCACAGACGTCACCAAAATCCCCGGAAACGGCTGCCAAGTGCTGATGACCCTGTCCTTCTTCACCTTATAAGACAGGCTCACCTTTCTGACAAACACATAATCATCGCCGTCAATAACAAAAGCCAAGGCGGAATCCGGCGCATTTTCGTGAAGCACGATCTGGCTTCTTGCCACTGAAAAGCCGAACCTGGTGGAATAGGCAAATTTAGCATATTTCTCTGGCACATGACCATGTCCATACTTCTCGCACACGCCCGCCGGGTATGCCACCACGTCCTTTCCCAGCCTGTGAACAATCATATCCGCCTGCTTTATCCTTTTCACCGTTTCCAGCTTTGGAAGAGGCTCCGGCTTCACTCTCCAGAATTCATGGTCATCAGGCAGGCCCAAACACAGAAGGCTCTTCATCCCCCAGTAAGGCGATCCGGGAGCATTGTACCGCTCCGCCATAATCAGGTTGGGATATCCATAGCCAATGGTCAGCACTCCGTCCCTGTCGTAAATCTTCTGCTTATCCCACCAGTTTAGATGCCGGGCCAGAATCCCCTTTACCACGCCGGCAGGGATATCCTGGAGCCCTGCAAACACATAAGCCGACCAAAACGCCGCCTGTCCGAACCGGTAAGCCAGACTTCGCCCGTAAGGCAGCGCCGATCCGTTTTCATCAAACCAGTAAATAAAATCGTTTGCAAAAACCCTAGCCCTGTCCTTAAACCGCCTGCACCGCTCCGGCTCCTCCTGCTCCATGGCTGCCGCATACAAAAGCCCGTAATAATGCATGGCAAAAGAGATATAATAATCTTTCTGGGCCGATCCGCCGTCCCGGTACCATCCTTCCCCCAGATAATAAGACTCTATTTTCTCAAGCCCTGCCTCCAGTTTCACCTGGTTAAACTTATATCCCTGCTTTCTAAGGGCCACATTAACCAGAATCATAAAAAACTGCCAGTTGCAATCTGGTATCACATGCTCATTGATCCCGTAAAGCCAGTGTGCCACATTTTCTTTTGCCTCAGGGCTTAAAGGCCGCCACACCTTCTCAGGTGCAAAGATCATGCCGCTTGCAATAGCCGCCATCTCCACAAATCTCTGGTCATAATCCGTAAAGCCGCCCCAATACTCCCTATGGGACGGATCGGTTCCGTTTGAAAGGCCCCTAACATAAATTTCCTCAAATTCTTTATCACAGCCGCCTCCGGCCCAGAAAGGAACCAAGGCCCACAAAGGCCTTGAAAATGCTTCCATCTCAATGCTGGCCTGAGGATATGTCACGCCGCTGTCACCCAGATGGAGCCTGGCTCCCCCCTGGCTGTACAAAGGCTTCAAGGGTTCCAGAAGCTTGTGCATCCATGCCTGAAAATCGTGTTTTGTTTCCAGTCTCACTATTCTCTCCTCCATTCGTCTGCCATTCCAAAAATATCCTTTATACCGCAGGCTCTCTGCCTACCAATAGGGATTCCACTCTCCCCACAGCCTGGTCAGCGCTTCCATATAAAAATAATCACCCCAGATATTGCATTCATCCACACCTTCCGGGGTACATGTGTTATACGGCGACTTCTTTGAATATGTACTGTGAAGAACCAGCCCATTTGACTCCTCCAGGGATTTCACTCTGTAATTCTCCGTCAGGGATTTCATAATTTTTCCTGCAATTTCTCTATAATATGCCCCCTCTTCAGCTCCCATATATTTGGCCATCTCCAGCAGGCCGCAGGCCGCAATGGATGCAGAAGAAGAATCTTTAGGTTCCCCTGAGCCATCTCCAAACTCCAAATCCCAGTAGGGCACCAGATCATGAGGCAGATGCTCCAGAAAATATTCTGTCACATGCCTGAAATCCTCTATATATTCTCCCTTTCTTGTATACTTATATGCCAAAGCCGTCCCATACACCCCCCAGGCCTGGCCTCTGGCCCATGCAGATCCGTCCCGATACCCCTGGCACGTAGCCCCGTGGTCAGGCTCCCCAGTTTCCATATTCATAAAAAAGGTATGCCATGTGGAATAGTCTTCCCGAATTACATTGGCAATGGCCGTATGGATATGCTTCTGCGCAACTTCCCGGTACTTTTCATCCCCTGTTTCTTCTGTAGCCCAGTAAAGCAGGGGCAGGTTCAAAAGGCAGTCAATAATAAAGCGGTAATTTTCCGGCTGATCCATAGGTCCCCATGCCTGAATAAACTCCCCTACCGGATGAAACCGTCTTATAAGCTGGTCAGCAGCTTTTATGGCAGCCTCCCGTCCCTTCTCGCTTCTGATCAGCTTCCAGCCTGCCACGCAGGACGGAGAATACAGAAATCCCATATCATGGTGATCCACCTCTCTCTTTCTGTTAATCCTGTCTAAAAAGCTGTCAATCTGAATCTCCCCTCCATGCCGCAGCTGATCTGCTTCACTGCTCATCCCTTTCTTCCCGGCCCACTCCCAGGCAAGCCAAATCTGTCCTGTCCAAAATCCCGTAGTCCAGTTCACATTTTCCGTACCGTCATAAAAGCCGTTGGTACTAAATGCCCTCTTAAACGAAAACGTAAATTCCTTTAAGTTGGCCATTATTTGCGCCAAGGAAAAATCCAGGGCGCTTTCTATTTCATCTCTTCCGATTACGGATTTGTCTTTCAGTAATGCATCTGTTTTTTCACTCATATTCAAAACACTCCTTTCCTAATCAAGTTGCTTTGTCAGCGTTGCTGCGCATAAAGTTAAATTATTAATAATTGAGTGTTTTAAGGCAAAAGCAGAAAGCCGCTTAGCTGCACCAGCATACGCAGGCCTGGACATGGAAAGGCACCTGTCTTACTGGCTCACGGTTACCTCGGCTCCTCTGCCCCTATCCCTTAACTCCCGTGGCCGCAATTCCCTCAACAAAGTATTTCTGCAGCGACAAGAACACAATCAGCACCGGAATCAGAGACAGCACGGATGCCGCCATGATCAGCCCATATTCTGACGAATACTGACTGATAAACATCCGAAGCCCGATCTGCAGCGTCTTTTTCGTCTCAGTTTTCAGATAAATCATAGGGCCTAAAAAGTCATTCCAGGTTGCCACAAAGGTAAAAATCGTCAGGGTAGACAGGGCCGGCTTGGACAAAGGCAGCATTATCTTGGAATAGATTTTGTATTCGCTCATACCGTCAATCCTTGCCGCTTCGCACAGCTCATCGGGAATCCCTTGGTAGAACTGTCTCATCATAAACACGCCAAAAGCGGAAAACGCCTGCAGGCAGATAATCGCCATGTGAGAGTCATTCATCCCTAAGCCCCTCATCATAATGAACTGGGGAACCATGTACACCTGCCATGGCATGGCAATGGTGGAAATATAGGCCATAAACAGCAGATTCTTATATTTGAAATCCAGTTTTGCAAATGCGTAAGCCGCAAAACTGCTGGTAAGAAGCTGCAGCAGGGTCACGATAATGGTCAGCTTCGTGGTATTCAGCACAAATTTGGACAAAGGAATCTTTGTCCAGATGTCAACGTAGTTTTGCCATCTGGGATTCTTGGGAATCCACTCAATGGGGAAAATAAATACGTCATTATCAATCTTCATTGATGCAGACAACATCAATGCAAAAGGTATCAGCATTAAAACCGCCAGGGCGATTAGTACTGCGTACAGAATGAATCTCCAGAATTTGTAACTTTTGCTTTGTACTTTCATCTCTCACCCTCCTAATTGGCATATTTCTTTTCGCCTCTGAACTGAATCAGAGTCACTGCCAGTACCATCAAAAACAGTACCATAGCCACGGCACTTGCATATCCCAGATTCCAGTTTCTGAATGCCTCTTCGTAAATATGGTATACCAGGACAATGGCCGATTTGTTCAGCACGCCGTTGGAACCTCCTGCCAGCATATACACAATATCGTACACTTTAAAACAGTTGATGGTCAGCATAATGGTGACGAAAAACGTGGTAGGCTGCAGCTGAGGCCAGGTAATGTACAAAAATTTCTGCCATGTATTTGCCCCATCCAGGCTGCAGGCTTCATAAAGCTCGGCGTTGACGCCCTGGAGGCCTGCCAGATAGATTACCATGTAGTATCCCATGTTCTTCCACACGCTGAACAGAACCACCGTAAACATGACCCAGTCCTTATCAGCCGACCATTTTGGAAGATCTTTAGCCGCCATTCCCAGATTATACAGGATCATGTTCACCGGTCCGCTTTTCTGGGGGCTGAACAGCATATTCCATACTGCCGCAACCGCAACCAGGGAAGCCACATAGGGGAAAAAGCTGACCGTTCTGAAAAAGTTTCTTCCCTTTACTTTCTGGTTCAGGATAATAGCCAGCCCCAGGGAGCAGATAAGCGTCAAGGGAACTGTCGCAATGCAGTAGATAATGGTGTTCTTTAAAGACGCAAGAAAGCGGTCATTTTGAAAAGCCTGGACAAAGTTGTCAAAAGCCACAAATTTCATGGCATTATTGCCGTCCCACTGGGCAAATGCCAGGATAAATGCAAAAATAATGGGTATCAGGGTAAAAACGCAGAACCCGATAAAGTTCGGGGCTATAAATGAGTAAGCCACCAGATCTCTTTTGGTTTGCCGGCTTAACCTCTCCCCCGTCTTTGCCTGTTTGATTTTTCCCTGCGTATATTCGATTTTCGATATAAGCCTGTTGCGCTTTTTCTTATCAGAAGTGTTTTTCAGCTCCTCCTGCAAAGCCAAAAGCTGCCGTTCAAATTTGGCCAGTTTCTCTTTTGCAACATTGGGGTCAACATTTTTTTGATTTGCCATATTTCCCGAAGCCTCTTAAATCCGGCTTATCCTCCTTTTTCCCGCCGCCTGTCATGGCTGCTTTTATTTTTTCAGCAGTGGGCATATTCCCAAACAGCTGTCTTATTTCCTGATAGGATCTTTTATCCTCTTAAAATTGGACGGGCTAAATCATCAGCCCGTCCGCAAAGTCTCTATATGTCGATGTGCTTATGTTCCTCTGAATCTGGCAGAAAACTACTGCCCCTGGATTGCCTGAACGCCTTCGTTCATCTCTTCAATTCCCTCGTCGATGGTGCTGCCTTCTGTCATAATATTGTCATGGCCTTCATTGAGAATTGTCTCAATCTCAGAGCTCTTGGCATGAACTGGCATTTCCAGATAGGTGTTGGCAGTCTTTAAAGCCTCGGCGCTTGCATCATCATCCGGGAATCCCTCCATGCCGGAAATGGCGCTTACTACGGCGTCTGTGGTAATAGCCGGGATTGTGCCGGTCTTGGCCACCACTTCGGCACCCTCCGTTCCGCATACAAACTTCACGAAATCCCATGCCAGATCCTTGTGGGGAGCGGATGTAGGAATAGACAGGCAGGTGATAGTGGCTAAAGTAGACCCTGGCTCCACGCCTTCTGCATGAGGATATTTTACGATTCCCCAGTTGGCAACTTCCTGGCCATACTCGCCGGTCTTAATTTTCTCAATCAAAGTCGGGATAAACCAGGAACCCATGTTCATCATTGCCACATTGCCCTGGGCAAATGCGCCGGAATAATGAAGGCTGGAAGTCTTAAGGGTAGCGTAATCCTGGCACACGCCGTCTTCCTGCTGCTTCAAAATCATTTCATAATACGGCTTCAGGAAATCATAGCTGCCGTCTACAATGGAGTTTTTGCCGTCCAGGATGCCAAACAGCTGTACAGCTGACCTCCAGGTATGGTAATGAGCACCGTATACCTCCTGGCCCGGTTCCGTATTAGTTACGCTTCTTGCAAGCTGATCATACTGTTCAAATGTCATATCATTGGTAGGATAGTTTACTCCTGCATTATCAAATACATTCTTATTGTAGAACAATACCCAGAAATCACTTCTGAAAGGCAGCTCATACAGCTTGCCGTCTACAGTTACCTGATCTGTGATGCCGCCGTACTGGGACAAATCAACGCTGTCCTTTGCAATATAATCATCCAAGGATTCCAGAACACCTTTATTTACCAGGGTAGTATATCCGGGAACGTCTTTGATGGTGGCAATATCAAAATCAGACCCGCTCCCTGTCAGTTCCGTGGCCAAAACCGTCTGGTAATCCGCAGAACCCAGATCCACCATCTCAATCTTTACGCCTGGATTAGCCGCCTCAAAAGCGTCAATCAATGGCTGGTAATACACTGTAGAAGAAATATCCCACACAGCCCATTTCAGCACCGTGTCCCCTTCTGCCGCCTGTACGGAAGCTGCCGTGGTTTCTCCGCCTGCTTTTGCCGGGGCAGTTGTTTCAGAACCTACCTCTGCAGCCGTTGTACCTGAATCAGATCCGCCTCCCCCGCAGCCTGCCAGGCTCATGGCCGCCATGGTGCATGCCAATGTAAGACCAAGTAATCTTTTTTTCATGTTTTTTCCTCCTCTTTTCTCTCTTTTTACATTTGAAGTCCGCCGCCGAATAGGCGGCTTGAACCAGGTATGCCAAATGCGCCTGCCTAGCCTTTATTTGTGGTAATTCTCCCCTGCCAGGCGCATGCAGGTTTACTATGAAAACAGTATATCGTAAATCATTTCTCAGCAGAATGGAAAAAATTGCACAAATACTTCACTATCTACTGCTGTAAAATTGTATTTTTTGATTCCATGTGTTTTTTTATGAATTTCCAGTAATATTTTATGTTTTCATTCCATCTCCCGCTTTCATCCCCATATCTCTGTTGACTTTTTTGCAATAATGTATCATACTTTTTATAAACTTGCATATTTCATTAAGAGCAGATAGAAAGATTGTCCCCAAATCCGCTGCCATGCCCGCCCCGGATCATGCAGGGAACATCTGGAAATGGAAGATATTCATGAAGGCCATAAAAACTTTTCTTAAAACCATAAAAGGTAAAATCATAACCACCACCATAGGTACCATTCTGATTATCGCCCTGATTACGGTCGGAGTCTGTTTCGTGGTATTTCAGTCTCTTTTAAGGCGGAACCAGATTCAGTCCGTGGAATTCGGCCTGCAGCTGGTGGCAAGCAACGTATTATATGACATGAAAGAAATCATGTATTTTTCCAGATGGTGCGGCTCCAGCAATGATGTCCTAAAATATCTGGAAACCTTTCAGGATAAGCCCCCTTTGGCCATAGCGTCGAGAAATGACAAAAGCCTGCGCGCCATTGCCCTCAGTTCCTCGGAACGGTTAAAAGAAGAATTCCATAACACCAGCCGCTACATTACCAGGGTCATTGTTTCCACCAACTCTGCCGCCAATTTTCTTCAGGTGCTTTCCTCCTCTGGGGATACCCTTTCCTATGGCATAAACTCTCTGGTTATGTCTGATGTATTCCATACGCTTCTTGACAGCCCGGATTTTTTGTGGGTAGGCATTATCAATGACCCCTTTTACCAGGATTTTCAGGAAGCCCCTGTTATCCCCATTGTACGCCCTATTTACTCCACATTTGGAAGCGACGCACTAGGCTGGGTCTACATATCCGTGTCTGCCAATGTTATTCTGGACTATTTAAAGGCGTTTCCTCTTCCGTCAGACAGCAGTCTTTACCTTACCATCGGAGACAATTTCTACCAGCTTCAGGAAAACCGAATCTGGAAAACAACGCCGAATTTTTCAGTCCTCTCCCAAGAAAATGTACGAGGTACTGGCTCAGGAACTCTGGTGCAGAAAGTACGCATGGATAACGGAAAGACAGAAACTCTCATTACTCACTCCCTTGGTCAGAACGGCTGGTACATCCACCAGATTCTGTCAAGACAGCAGCTAATGCAACAGCGGCAGATCTACCTTCTTTTGATTGGCGCCATCTGCACTGCCATACTGTCCCTGGGTATTTTGATGGTTCTGTCTCTTAACCGAACTATCAATCAGCCTGTGGCTAAAATCCAGAAAAAAATCAATGAAATTGCCCATGGGGATTTTTCCAGAGATCCGTCTATTGAGTGGAACCATGAACTGGGGGATATCGGAAAAGGCATTAATACACTGTCTTTTGACGTGATAAATCTTATGAACAAACGGATTGAAGACGAGAAACAGAAAAAAGATCTGCAGTACCAGATTCTCCAAAGCCAGATAAATCCCCACTTTCTTTATAATACTTTAAACTCCATTAAATGGATGGCAACCATCCAGGGTTCTCGCGGCATCGCCGAGATGACTACGGCCCTGGCAAGGCTGTTAAGGCAGGTGGCCAAGGGTTCTTCCGCCATGATCCCTTTGGAGGAAGAGCTGAATCTGGTAAAAGATTATTTTCTTATTCAGCAGTACCGCTATGGAGGCAGCATTACCATTGAATACCAAATCGAATCCCAGGATCTGTATCAGTGCATGGTTCACCGCTTTTCCCTGCAGCCGATTATAGAAAACGCCCTGTTCCATGGTATTGAGCCAAAGGGATCTGCGGGAAAAATCCTGATAAAGGCGTGGGCCTTGGAAGGCAAAGCGGGAAAAAATCTGTGGATTTCCATTACGGATAACGGGGTTGGAATGTCTCCTGAAACCATTGAAAAAGTACTGCATCAGAAACCATCCAAGAAAAATGCCGACTTTTTCCGCCAAGTAGGGATTGCCAATGTAAATCAGCGGATTCAGCATGAGTTTGGAGAACATTACGGAATTTCTATAGAAAGTCAGTTAGGAGAATACACGGTCATGACTATCCTGATTCCATATATTATGCCAACGCCGTCTGAGTAAGGCAGACTCAGGTTTTCTTTGAAATTCAATAAACTTCCGCACAAAATGGAAAGGATTGTGAATTACCATGATTAAATTACTGATTGCAGATGATGAACCTTTAGTTCAGATTGGAATTAAATCCATGCTTAACTGGGCTGATTATGGGATTGAGGTCTGCGGGACTGCCATGAATGGAGCCGTAGCGCTGGGGATGATTGAAGAGTATTCTCCGGAAATCGTCATTACTGACATCCGCATGCCAATAATGAACGGCCTGGAACTGGCCAAAATCTGCCGGGAAACCTATGGCCGAATACCTTTGTTCATTATCCTGACCAGCTATGAAGAATTTGAACTGGCAAGACAGGCTCTCTCTTACGAGGTTGTAGATTATCTTATTAAGCTGGAGCTGGACCCTGAAACTCTGGGCAAATCCATTAGCCGGACGCTGGGAAAGCTTAATGAGCTAAAAGCCAGCGAAACCGTCCGCAGTGAAAGGCGTCCCATTCTTCAGAGCTATCTGGACAAGTTTTTTCTCCGGCTTCTCCACAATCTTTTTGACAATGAGGAACAATTTAAGCTTCAGGCAAAAGATTTGAACCTGAATTTTGACAGTCAATACTATGCAGCGGCTCATTGTGAGATTCTGGAGGATTCTGTCCGGGACATGACCCACGGTCAGCTGATGAATCTGTACAACAGCACCATGCAGATGGTGAAGGATATTCTAAAGCGACATATGACCTGCCAGGTTATCTCTCTGGATCTGAAGCATTTTTCCATCATCTTTCATTTTTCTGCTGTCAGCAAAGAAGAGCATGAAAAGATGATGGAAGCTCTCCGCAATGCCTCTGCCATGGTACGCAATTATTTCAATGTCCGCCTTACAGTAGGCATTGGCTCCGTGGTAGATTCTCCTTTGAAAATCAGCGATTCCTATCAAGATGCCAGAGTCGCCTTTACCTCTGCCACCCTGGAGGACCCTTTCCGGGATTACGACCAGGTGAAGCCGGAAGATATTAAAAACTCTTTTAATATTACTCTTTTTAAAAATGACCTGATCAAAGCCTTTGAAGAATTTGACACCGTCATCCTCTATAATACCCTGACTCAGATCATCGATTTGTTCCGCTTAAACCCTCTGCGGTATCTTCAGGCCATTGACGGAGCCTGCAATATTCTGTATCTGGCTCTGTCCCTTCTTCCTTCTGGCGAAGAAACCCTTGCCGGGATCTTTTCTGATGACGCTGACAATTACCGCTCTATCTACCGCATGGGCAATGTGGAACAAGTATCAGACTGGATGATCCGCCTGCGGGACGGACTGTGCGAAACCCTGAAATCCAAACGCATTACTTATAAAGAACATGTTATCTCCAATATCCAAAAATACATTCAGGCCCACATTGACGAGAGGCTGACTTTAAACGAAGTATCCGCCGTATTCGGGCTCAGCCCCAATTATCTCAGCGTGCTGTTTAAGAAGACCTGCGGTATCGGATTCTCGGAATACATAACCCAGATGAAAATAAGCCGGGCCAGAACCATGCTGCTGGAGCAGGACATGAAAGTGTATGAAGTGGCAGATCAGCTGGGGTTTGAAAGCGCCTTTTATTTCAGCAAGGTATTCAAAAAAGTAGCCGGGGTATCCCCCAGGGAATTTGTGCAACAGTCCCTTAAGCCTTAGTACTGGACTGGCTTGCGGAAATAACGGTGAACATCTGCGAAGCGACGGCGTTGTAGTGCCTGCGTCTTGCTTTGCAGGCGAACCTAAAAGCGTAGAGATAATTTCTACGATGGATTCCGCCAAATTACAATCTGTACCTCCCTCCCTGCGAAAGCGGCCAACGTGCGGAAAATATTGTGTTTCCACGCAGTTTTCAGCCTTTCGTCAATAATCGGAATTTCCTCTGTCCTAACGTGAATCCCGCCGATTATGCTGCAGCTGCCCAGCCCCTCCAGCTCCATCCTGAATCCCTGGCCTTCATGTTTTATATCCGGCTTTTCGCAGGTCATCAGAGACAGCACCACGTCTTTGCTTTCCCCGCTTCCTTCCCATCTGTCCGTAATGCGGATGCAACCTCCCTTCTCCAGGCAGGCCCTCCTTCTGTAAGACGTAGTCTGGCACCTAGGATAGGCTCCTGCCAGTTCCATAGAAATCCAGGACGCTTCCTCTCCCATGCCATATTTCACATCTGCGGCGCAAAATTCCTTCCCGTCCTTTTCCATAACGTCTCCAAAGGAAGGAAGGTTGTGATACTGGGACTGCATGGTCCAAATCTCATATCTCTCAGGCGAAAATGTCTTCTTGGTATAGCTTTCCACCCCTACATCAATAAACAAAGGCTTCCCGTCTTTATAGACCGTAAAGCTGCCTGTGTCGTTGTGGTTGTGGCTGTCATCATTGTCCCCTGCTTTTACAGCCAGACAAAACCTGTCATCCCTGGCAATGAAAAGGCCAGTACTTGGAAAATAACAGTCAGCCTCCTGCTTCTGTCCTGTTTCTGCCCTGTCTTTTCCGTATTCCATCATCTCCTTATGGGAAAATGCAGCCTGTACACGATACATCAGATTATGTTCTTCCAGATTCAGCCAATCCTCACAATCTCTGTAATCCTCTGCGGCAAATGCCCTCAGGCTGTCATCGCCAGTCCGTTTTCCAAACAGATATTCCCGGGCGCCGCATCTTCCGGCTATGGGAGAGCAGTCCGCAAAATTTACATAATATGGACCTGCCACATGGGCTTTTCGGATATAAGCCGCTATATTTCTGATCTTCTCCTTCTTATAGAGAGCCGAAAATGCTCCTCCGCAGACCTGGTTGAGAACTTCCATGGCATTAAACAGCGTCAGCCCCGCATGGCGGTAATACTGGGCGCCTTCATCGCAACATCCGTCTTCCCCATACTCCTCCAGAAAATAATCCAGGCTTCTACAGCCCTTTTGCACAATATCACTCTGCATGTCCTCCGGCAGCTGCCTGGTAAATGCCGCAATAAGCACATTCTGAGTACACCATGCCGTCCAGTTGTTCATGGGAGAAATTCCGTCTCCCATCCACCAAAAATGCCCTTCCAAATAAGGCTTTAGAATCCTGTTTTCCAGATTATGATCCACCATCTTGGAAATAAAAGGGCTGACTTTGTTAAGAGCATCCCGCAGCAGATACTCTGCCATAGCGACCACTGCCCCGGTTTCCGCCGCAAACAGATCAATAAGAGGCCTTGTAACATCAGGAAGAATATGCTGAGGCGTATCCCGGATATAGGAATTGTGGGCCGGAACCTGCCATGCTGCTTCCTGGCATATTAAAAAAATGCCGTTAATAATCCCATCCAGAAAGCGCCCTTGATACTGGGCGCATTCTGCCAGAACCAAGGCATTAAGCACGGTTCTCCTCTTAAACTGCTTATCCTCAAAATGGGTGCGGTTCCCTGTACGGCAAAAATCCATAAAATCAGAAGCATAAATAGGGGGAAATTTATAGTTCAGCCACTTCTCCCCTTCTTTTATCAATCGTTCCCTATAGCTTTCCGGTATTTCCTTCCATGCCTTCCTGTCTGCTGCAGGCGGATACAAATCAAATAGCGCAGTCATGGCTGCGCACTCTCCAATCTCTCGGAACATCCTGCACTCTCCTCCTATTCTTTCCCATCAGCCCTTCAGCCCTGGACATTCTGGCCGCCGCTTCTGTTTTACATGTGTTCAGTACTGGCTTCTGAATTGCGGAAATTCCAGCGAATTCATCACTCGCTATTTCCGCAAGGCAGCACCAGCTGTTACGTGGCCTTCGGTCCCAGATTCCCCTGGCGGTGATGCTTTCTGCAGAGAGCCGTATACCTGTCATTGCCTCCCATAAGTATCTGCTCTCCAGCCTGGAGCATCCTTCCATCCTCGCCAATTCTGGCATTGCAGGTAGCTGCCTTGCCGCACCAGCACACGGTCTTTATCTCCTCAATAACGTCTGCCCATGCCATAAGCCATAAGCTTCCCTCAAAAAACTCCCTTTTAAAGTCTGTCCTTAGGCCATAGCAGATCACCGGCACTGCCAGATCATCCACAACATGTACCAGAAACTCAATCTGAACCTTAGACGCAAATTGGGCCTCATCCACAATAATACAGTCATACTGCCGGATTTCCTTATCTTCCATCTTCGCCAGGTTTTCCAAAAGAATTCCCTCTTTCTCCAGCCCCATTCTGGAACGTATGGTATGATCTCCGTCTCTGGAATCCAACCGGGGCTTTACTAAAAGAGCCCTTTTGCCGCGCTCAAAATAATTGTACTCCACCATCAGCGCATTGGCAGTTTTGGAACTTCCCATAGCTCCATACCGAAAATACAGCTTTGCCACTTTCCTCATCTCCTTACATTGTAACAGGAATCCCATTCTTCTTAAAAAATTCCCTCACTGCATTATCCCACTCCATATCCAAAGACTTATCCATGGTAAAAAAGTTAACGGATGTTCCTGTCACGCAGAAAAGCTCTCCGTTTTCATATCGTATATTTATATACATTCCTCCAACCTGCTCCGCCCTGACAGCAGTCTGCCTTTTGGCCAGAAACTGTTCCACCTGCTTTTTTCCCAGCTGAAGCACAATCTGAAAGCTTCCTGGCAGCCGTTTCCCTTTAATCAGAGAAAAGCACACCGGCTTAATCGCTTCCCATGTGGAATATTCCCCGATCTCTTTTTCTTCCGTCTCCTGTTCTGTATAAAAACCGGGCTTTACCCGCCCGTCCACATGAAAAGCATTAAACGTCACAATATCTGCTTCTCTTACCAAAAATTTGTCAAACAAATTTCCAATAAACAGTCGTGACGTAAACTGCCTGATATCCTCCACTTTCAATGCAACCATGCCGCTTTCCAGCCCTTCTTTTTTAATCCGCCGCAGTTTCAATGAGCCTGGTCTTTTCCTTTGATGTCCCTTTCCTGCATGTCGCTGCCGCTTATTGTTTAACTATGCCGTCCAGTTCAGTCAGCCATGAACTGTTACAACTATACAACGTAAAACGCAGAGTGTCAATATTTCCATTTGCCTGCCGCCCTTCCCCATGTTATACTCGTAACAGTCCAGACAGCACCTGAACCATTACATATCTGCTGCGGCAAGCCAGACAATAACATCTAAATTGAGGAGGAATATACTATGAACCCACAAAAAGACCTTGAAAATTTAACTCGCCTGCTTATGGGCAGCGTATCGCCATTCCACTGCATCCTGACTGCTTCCCAGATTCTAAAAGACGCCGGATTCAAACGCCTGGATCTGACCAGTGCCTGGAATCTGGAATCTGGATGCGGCTACTATCTGCCTGTTTTCGACTCCTGCCTTATGGCTTTCACCATAGGATCGGAATGCCTGAACGCGAAAACCATTTCCCCAGTCTCCGATTTCTCGTCCGTGGTTCCCAGCCTCCGCATGGAAGCCGCCCACACAGACTGGCCCTGCATGAAGCTGAAGCCCTCCCCGGAAATCCCCGACGGACGCTACGGCAAACTGAATGTGGAAGTTTACGGCAGTCCCATTCTCAGCACCTGGCTCGACCGTCCTCTTTCCCTTGCAGGCAAAGTCTGCACAGCCGGGGAAACTCCATTCTCTCCAAACGTCCATATGATTGACATAAAACGGCCAGTAGCTCTTATCCCCAGTCTGGCCATACACATGAACCGGGAAGTAAATAGGGGGGTAGAACTGAATCCCCAGATCGATATGCTGCCAATACTCACGATCCTGGCGGATCGGGCAGACACAGAAAACTGTCGCTTAAATCTTCGGGCACAGGAAAGCGGCTGCTCTACTGATCAGATTCTGGACTACGACATCTGTCTTTACAATCTGGACTCCTGTACTACCCTGGGCCTTGAAGGAGAATTCTTCACTGCTCCCCGCATCGATAACCTGACTTCTGTTCAGGCCTGTCTTT
>CATLBO010000050.1 GCA_949879025.1 uncultured Hungatella sp.
AAGAAGTTTGTGGACAGCCGCACCAGGGAAGGGGAAAACCTGAAATCGGATCTTCTGGGCAAGCTTAAGTATATGGAGGAACTGGTAGAGGACGTGGAGAAGCGGTCGCCTGCCATTGTGGCAGGATACCAGGCCAAGCTGGAGGCAAAGGTTAAGGAACTGCTGGGAAACAGCGCCATTGATGAAAGCCGCATTGTGACAGAGGTTACGATTTTTGCTGACAAGGTCTGTGTGGATGAGGAGATCGTCCGGCTAAAAAGCCACATCAGCCATATGGCCGATGAGCTGAATTCTGGAGGCGGCGTAGGGAGAAAGCTGGATTTTCTGGCTCAGGAAATGAACCGGGAAGCCAACACCATTCTCTCCAAGGCCAATAACCTGGAGATATCTGACAGGGCCATTGCTTTAAAGACAGAGATTGAGAAGATCAGGGAACAGATACAGAATATTGAGTAGGAGCTGACACACATGAGTGACCAGGGAATTTTAGTTGTGGTATCCGGTTTTTCCGGAGCGGGAAAAGGGACGCTGATAAAAGCTATGCTGGAAAAACATCACAATTATGCGCTGTCTATCTCCGCCACTACCCGGGCGCCCCGGGAAGGGGAAGAGGATGGAAGAGAATACTTTTTCGTAAGCAGGGATAGATTCCAGCAGATGATAAAGGAGGAACAGCTGATTGAACACGCCAAATATGTCAACAATTATTACGGAACTCCCAGGCAGTATGTGTTCCAGCAGATGGCAGACGGGCGGGACGTGGTCCTGGAAATAGAGATTCAGGGCGCATTAAAGATCAAGGAGAGATTTCCCGAGGCTTTGCTGGTGTTCGTGATGCCTCCCAGCGCAGAAGAATTGAAGCGCAGGCTTGTGGGCCGGGGCACAGAGAGCCTGGAGGTTATTGATAAGCGGATGCACCGGGCAGCAGAAGAAGCGGCAGGCATTACTTCCTATGACTATATTTTAATCAATGACAACATGGATCAGTGCGTGGAGGAGATGCATCAGCTTATTCAGATGCAGCATAAGCGGGTCAGCGGCAACCTTGATTTTATTGAGCAGATGAAATCAGAGCTGAAGAAGCTATAATAGTTCAGAAATGCGCAGACAGTTGGAAAATATAGAAAGGCTAATCTTAGAAAGCGAGGAAACGATATGTTACATCCATCATACACAGATTTGATCAATGCGGTTAACAGCGGCGTGGAACCAGGGGAGGAGCCGGTGGTTCAGAGCCGTTATTCCATTGTCATTGCCACTGCAAAAAGAGCCAGGCAGCTGATTGCAGGGGAGGAGCCCATGGTGCCTCATGCATACAATAAAAAACCTCTTTCCGTGGCTGTGGAGGAATTGTATGAGTCCAAGGTGAAAATCATCAGCGAGGATGACTGTGAGGAGGAGCCTATGCTGCTGGATGCAGGGGAACACAGGGAGGATATGGAAGAATACGGCAGCGGGGATGCTTTGGAAGAGCAGGATGGAATAGCAGAAGGATGATTTTTATGCCTATCCTGGGAGAAGCTGGCAAGATATTTGCTGCTTTGGACAGGTTTGAACCAATTTGCCGGGACATTTTGCATAGGAAGGAAGCCGTCTCGATGTAAAGGAGATGGCTTTTCTTACAAGCGGAAATGTCAGAAACAAAATTTGCTTTACGGTTATAAGGAGATTTGATGAATATACTTTGTATTTCCCTTGGATGCGATAAAAATCTGGTAGATACGGAGAAGATGCTGGGGCTTTTAAGGGCAGAGGGGTATCAGTTTACCGATGATGAGGCAGAGGCGGACATTATTGTCATTAATACCTGCTGTTTTATCGGCGATGCCAAGGAGGAGAGCATTAATACGATTCTGGAGATGGCTAAGCTAAAGGAAACGGGAAAGTGCAGAGCGCTTATTGTGGCAGGCTGCCTGGCCCAGAGATATGCAGCAGAGATCAGGAAGGAGATTCCTGAAGTGGACGGCTGCGTGGGAACGACAGCATATGATGAGATAGCCCAGGTGATCCGGAGGACGCTGGAGGGCAAAAAGGAAATGCAATTTATGGATGTAAACCGCCTGCCTAAGGTAAATGCCTCAAGAATCATAACAACAGGCGGGTGCTATGCATTTTTGAAGATTGCAGAGGGATGCGACAAACACTGCACATACTGTGTGATTCCAAAGGTACGGGGGCATTACCGCAGCGTTCCTTTGGAGGAACTTGTCCATGAGGCAAAAGAGCTGGCAGAGGCAGGGGTGAAGGAACTGATCCTGGTGGCCCAGGAAACTACGGTTTACGGCATGGACCTGTACGGGGAAAAGGCGCTGCCCAGGCTTATTTACCAGCTGTGCCGGATTCCGGGGATTCAGTGGATCAGAATTCTGTACTGTTACCCTGAGGAGATAACGCCGGAACTTGTGGAGGCTGTTAAGACAGAGGAAAAGGTGTGCAAATATCTGGATATACCCATTCAGCATGCCAGTGACAGGATCTTAAAGCGTATGGGACGGCGGACAGACCAGAAGCAGCTGAAAGCTATTATCGGAATGCTGCGGAGAGAGATCCCGGACATTGCCCTGAGGACAACCCTTATTTCCGGGTTCCCGGGAGAAAGCCAGGAAGATCATGAGATCCTGATGGATTTTGTCAACGAGATGGAGTTTGAACGTCTGGGTGTATTTGCCTATTCCCAGGAGGAGGACACTCCTGCCGCCGGATTCGGGGATCAGGTGGAGGAACAGGTGAAAGAACAGCGGCGGGACGAGATCATGGAACTGCAGCAGGAAATTTCTTTAGAAAAGTCAGAGTCCATGATAGGCCGCATCCTGGAAGTTATGATAGAGGGAAAAGTGGCTGACGAAAATGCGTATGTGGGCCGCACGTATATGGATACTCCAGGAGTAGATGGCCTGGTTTTTGTAAACACACAGGAGGAGCTTTTGTCCGGTGATTTTGTCCGGGTTCAGGTAACAGGAGCCCTGGAATATGATTTGATAGGAGAGATATATGATGAATCTGCCAAATAAACTAACTGTGCTGCGGGTGCTTTTAATTCCGTTTTTTGTTGCGGCTCTTTTGTGGCAGCAGGGGGAAAATATGACGCTGCGGTACTGGGCGGCTGGGATTTTTATAATCGCCAGCCTGACGGACATGCTGGACGGGAAAATAGCCAGAAAATATAACCTGGTTACGAACTTCGGGAAATTTATGGACCCTCTTGCGGACAAGCTTTTGGTTTGTTCCGCCCTGATCTGCCTGATTGAGCTGGGGGAGATACCAGCGTGGATGGTAATCGTGATTATCAGCCGGGAGTTTATTATCAGCGGCTTCAGGCTGGTGGCCTCGGACAATGGAGTGGTTATAGCAGCCAGCTACTGGGGGAAATTTAAGACTACATTTCAGATGATTGCAGTGGTTCTGCTTATTGTGAAGATCCAGGCGCTGTCAGTGATTACGGATATATGCCTGTGGATCGCAGTGGCTTTGACGGTGATTTCTCTGGTTGATTACATCAGGAAAAACCACAGGGTTTTGACAGAAGGGAGTATGTAAATGATGGTAGTGGAGCTGATTAGTGTGGGGACAGAACTTCTCCTTGGAAATATTGTAAACACCCACGCCCAATTTTTGGCGGAAAAGTGTGCGCTTTTAGGGCTGTCCATGTTTACTCAGACTGTAGTGGGAGATAACAGGCAGCGGCTTAAGGAGGCAGTGGACACGGCAGTAGGGCGTTCAGATTTGGTAATCCTTACAGGAGGCTTGGGGCCTACGGAAGATGACCTGACCAAAGAAACGTGTGCAGAGGCTCTGGGGTGCCAGCTTGTGGAGGATAATCATACCAGAGAGCGGATTCAGGAGTTTTTTAAGAACAGCATTTATAAAGAAATTCCGGAAAATAACTGGAAGCAGGCCATTGTTCCGGAGGGAGCCATAGTGCTGGATAATGACAATGGAACGGCTCCAGGGCTGATTATGGAGAAAGACGGGAAACGGCTTATTCTTCTTCCGGGACCGCCAGGTGAGATGATACCGCTGTTTAACGGACAGGTAGATCCGTATCTCAGAAAGCTGAGGCCGGAATTTCTTGTGTCCAGAATGGTGAAAGTCTGCGGCATGGGTGAGAGCCAGGTGGAGGATAAGCTTTTGGATCTGATTGACAGTCAGACCAATCCCACCATCGCCACATACGCCAAGACCGGAGAGGTTCATGTGCGGGTAACTGCAGCCGCACCAGATGACGCAGCAGCAGAAAGGCTTCTTAAGCCAGTGGTAAAAGAGATTAAGAAACGGCTGGGCCGGGCAGTGTACTCCGTAAGGGAGGAGGAAACACTTGAGATGGCTGTGGTCAGGCTGTTAAAGAAGCATGAGCTGACAGTGGCAACGGCAGAATCCTGTACAGGCGGGCTGATAGCCGGGCGCATCGTCAATGTGGCCGGGGCGTCAGATGTATTTAAAGAGGGATTTGTCACATACTCCAACAAGGCCAAAAGGAAACATCTGGATGTGAGCAAAAGCACCTTAAAGAAATATGGGGCAGTCAGCAGAGAGACTGCCAGGGAGATGGCCATCGGCGGCGCATTTGCCACGGATTCGGACGTGTGCGTTTCGGTTACCGGCATTGCAGGGCCTGACGGCGGGACGGAGGAAAAGCCGGTGGGACTGGTGTACATGGCCTGCTGCTTTAAGGACAATGTGACAGTTGAGAAGTACCAGTTTAAAGGGAACCGAAGCAAAGTGCGTGAGTATGCAGTGGTGCGGGCGCTGGATCTTGTGCGTCGGACGATATTGGAGAATTGTGAATGAACCTGTGTCTGTGGGCAGATGGATCTTCAAGGCAACATGGTTTGAATGTCATTTCAGAATCTTAACAGGGGGACGGATTTGGAAAGCAGAACGAGAAAGAAACGGATATGGGCGTCATACCGGTACTGTTTTGCCAGGCTGGTGCTGCAGCTGTGGCTTTATTATGAGGAATCCATGGACAATCTGACACAGGTGTCCATGGAAGATATGGCTTTCGGCGAAGAACTGACGCAGATTATCAGAAGATTTTTGGAAGAAAACCAGGAGGACGGCACAGAAGAGGCTTTCAGGCAGCTTAAAGGCTTACGGGACAGGATCATTGGCAGGGTGGAGCTTTTGACGGCGTTTTCTGACTGTTTTCAGATATACGAGTATGTGCTGAACCGGGTGGAGAGACGATTCCTTCCAGGGAAGCCATCCAGCCATACCCCGAAACAGCTGGCGTCTTTGCTGGTGGAGTCTATGGCTTCCATGGAAAGCCCGGCTGAGAGAAACGGCAGGCTGAGGGACATTACGGCGCAGCTGCCCATACGGTTTACCAGGAAAAAGTTTTACAGCATGGTTATGGAACGGCTTTCTTCTTACGGGGGACTTAACAGAGAAAATGTTGAGGACTATTTGTATATGCTGAAAAGTTCGGTTATGCTGAAACTGCCCCAGGGCATGGAAGAGGAAAGGGAGCTGTATGAACAGCTGGAGTGCCTCTGCCAGGCACAGTACCGTGATCTGAAACGGGAGGATTTTGACAGGTGCACAGAAGCTCTGGTAGAGGGAACCAGGCTTCTGTCTGCAAAGATGGATTACTATGTTTCCGTAGAGCAGATGGTCAATGATCTCTATGTTTTGTTCCTGACAGACAACGAAAAAGTTACGGACGCCGGGGAAGATATGAAATTCAGGAGCTGTACGGAAAATATCCTGGACGCCTTACAGATGGGAGATGGAGAACTTCTTAACAAGAATAAGATCCCCGGGGAAATGGAAGGAATCCAGGAAGCCGTAATCGATCTGGTAATGGCGGCAGGGACAGAGAGGGACCCGATTCTGGATCAGGTAGACAGGCTGGTTTCAGGAAGCCTTTTTATGTCTGTGGAGGCGAAAGAGGCTTGCTGCCAGGAGGCGGACAGACAGTGGCTGGACAAAGAGGGCACAAAGCTGTGTGAAGAGCTGGAGGGCCTGTTTGCAGGCATGCAGAAAGCTGTGGTTCGTGCCGTTATGGCCAAAGTGATTTCCAGCCTTCCCATTGTGTTTCGGGACAGCCAGGAAGTGGAGGAGTATATTTGTGCCAGCCTGGAAAGCTGCACGGACGCTGCGGAGCGGGAGGCATCCATGGAACTGCTGGAGCAGGAGTTAACTTAAGCAGAGGTAAATAGCGCATGTTTTGGTATAGGCATCTGTATGTAGGAGAAAAAGCGAAAAGGCATCGGGTTTCCATTATCAGGAGCATACGGGAAAAAACGTACCGTCCCGGGGTTTATGTGATTACTCCCCCTTCAAACGGGAATAATATTCTTGACATTTATCCCGGTTATATGCTTTTGCTGAGAGAATACAGGGAAAAGGAGTTCCGTATCCTTGGCATCGCTTTAGGATACCAGGAAGCCTTAACTCTTGCAGGGACGATTGTAAGCGATATGTATAGGCTGACAGGCAGATTCTGCCTTGACGAATTTCTGACGGAAAGGGGCAGTAGGGTGTGATCAGATGCTTCCGATTCTATTGATGATACTGAAGATCATAGGGATTGTAATACTGGCGCTTCTGGGGCTGGTACTTGCGATCCTTCTTTTGGTGCTTTTGGTGCCTGTCAGGTATGGCTTGTGGGGATCTTACTATGGCAGAGTACAGGGAACGGTAAAGGTTACCTGGCTTCTGCATGCTTTGTCCCTGAGGGTTACATATGAGGACGGGTTTGACATGGCTGTAAAAGTGCTGGGAAAGCGGGTATTTCAAAAGACAGAAGGGGCAGGGGAGGCGCTGGAGGATGTAAAGGACGAATTGAAGGAGGGTGCCCGGAAAACAGAAGAGATAATGGAAGACGGGCTGTCAGTAGACTTTGTGGAGGCGGCAGAAGAGGAACCGGAGATAGAGCCGCAAGCGCCGGAAAATGACGGGACAAAGCCGGAGCAGGAGGATAACCGGCTTAAGACGGAGGAAGAGGAGACAGAGGAAGAGTATGGGGAAGAT
Source organism: uncultured Hungatella sp. (assembly GCA_949879025.1). Lineage (GTDB taxonomy): Bacteria > Bacillota > Clostridia > Lachnospirales > Lachnospiraceae > UBA3402. The sequence goes on from CATLBO010000050.1 coordinate 6,976, forward strand.
CCCAATAACCCTAAACAGAAAAAGAGACGCAAAGAAAGAAGAAGGAAGAAAGGGACTGGCTGTGAGGGCCGGGGACTGAAGGAAAAGTTCCTAAAGCTGAAGGAATCTGTAACAGATACCTGTACCAGACTGGAAGGTTACAAGGAGAAAGCCGTTTTATTTTGGAATGATGAAAGGAATCAAAAGACTATAAAGATAATTATTAGTCAGATGAAAGCCATTATCCGTCATATTCTTCCCAGAAAACTTCGGGGAAAGGCAGCCTTTGGGTTTGATGATCCGGCAACTACAGGAAAAGCCTTGTGGGCCTTTAGCGCAGCCTATGCCTGGTACGGGGACAGCCTTGAGATCATTCCGGTATTCGACAGAAGTATTTTGGAAATGGAAGTCAGCCTAAAAGGCCGGATTCAGGCAGGAGTTATCGCTGCCCGCTGCCTGCGGGTTTTATTAAATAAAAATTTCAGAAGGCTGGCATGGAGCCTGCTTAAGAATGGAGGAAAATAAACATGGCAGAGATTAAGACAGGAGGTCAAAGCGGATTTTCGTCAGCAGTGGAGGCGCTGTTTCGGGGGATGGATCATCTGGTGGCCACGAAGACCGTGGTGGGGGATGCAGTCCGCGTGGACGATGCCATTATCCTTCCCCTGATGGACGTCACCTGCGGGATGGCCGCAGGCACCTTTGCAGAGAATGCCAAAAACAAGGGAACCGGAGGCATGAGCGCAAAGCTGAGTCCCAGTGCGATTCTGGTGATTCAGAACGGCAGTACCCGCCTGGTCAATATTAAAAACCAGAATACGGTTAATAAGATGCTTGACATGGTGCCGGATCTTGTGAACCGGTTTACAGGGGGGAAGGTGAATGTGGGCCAGGAGTTTTCAGAGGAAGCAGTGAAAACGGCGAAGGAAATGGCGGAAGGGGAAGGAGAACCTGCATAGGGACAAGCCGGTCCGCATAGGATAAAATATAGGCAAGTACACAAAGGCAGGGATTTTTATGAGACGACTGTGCGGCCTGATGCTTTTCTGCATCGGGGTGGGAATGGCTGTTAAGGTGCTGATTCCTACAACATTGGCATTATTGATCTTTATTATCGGATTGCTGACACTGGGATATCATTTGTTTTGCCGGTGTTAGGGGAGAGTGGCATTTGCTGCGGAAGAAGTTTCCAAAGCAGGTGCCATTTTTGCTTTTGTATGCAGAAAATTTTTTGCATTTGGATGCACAGGAAGGGCTCTTTGGAGAAGTTCAGACGTAGGCAAGGGAGGGGGAAAGAACAAAAAATAATATTCAGAAGGAAAAATCTAACAAAAAGTTATGAAAATTAATGAAAATAGGAAAAAATCTAACAAAAAGTTATTTACAACAAACAATTTTTTTGATATTATGGAGATACAAAAGAATAACAAAGGCAGGCAAGGAGATATTATGGAGGAAAAGTTTGAGTTTGGGGAAGAGTGGTTAAAGCAGATACTGGATTTGCTGGAGCAGCAGTTTGGCAGCCATTGTGAGGTGGTGCTTCATGATTTGTCCAGGCCCTATGACAGTACCATTATTGATATCCGGAACGGACATATTACGGGAAGAAGAGTGGGAGACTGCGGCAGCAACCTGGGCCTGGAGGTTATACGGGGAACCGTGAAAAACGGGGATAAGTTTAATTATTTTACCAATACGCGCGACGGGAAGATTCTAAGGTCTTCTTCTATCTATTTGAAAGACCGCCAGGGAAAAGTGCGGTACTCTCTATGCATCAATGTGGACATTACGGAATCCATACGGTTTGAAAATTATCTTCATGAGAATAATCGCTATAATATTGGAGAAAGTGAAGACCAGACAGAAGAGATTTTTGTAGATAATGTGCATGATCTGCTGGAGGATCTGCTTCAGAAGGGGATTCAGTTCGTAGGAAGACAGCCAGGTGAGATGAATAAAGAAAATAAGATGCAGCTGCTGGAATTTCTGGATAAAAGAGGGGCGTTTCTCATTTCGAAATCCGGAGAAAAAGTCTGCGAAGTGCTGGGGATATCCAAATATACATTTTATAACTATTTGGAAACCATACGCAAAAGTAATGAATAAAAATATAAAAACGTGTTAAAGGAGGCAAGGCTTATGGATGTGTATGCAAGAATGAAGGAGCTGGGGCTGGAATTAGGCAAACCCACTCAAGCGGGGGGGATCTACTCGCCGGTTAGGTTTTACGGCGAGAAGATGGTATATACCTCCGGGACGGGAGGAGTGATAGAAGGCCTTTTGGACAAAACCGGCAGAGTGGGGAAAGATCTGACACTGGAAGAAGGCCAGGAAATGGCCCGCAGATGTGCCATGAATCTGCTGTCTAATCTGAATGCTGCCATAGGAGACTTAAACCGGATCAAAAAAGTTGTAAAGATGCTGGTATTTGTAAACAGCGCAGATGATTTTTTCCAGCAGCCAATGGTTGCCAACGGAGCATCGAAGCTGATTTTGGATGTGTTTGGGGAGGAAGCCGGCCTTCCGGCCCGGTCAGCTATCGGCGTTAACGTGCTTCCGGGAAATATTCCGGTAGAGATCGAACTGCTTCTGGAACTGAAGGAATGACATCTGGATACATAGGATCAGGCACGCAGCCAAGAGAAGGCAGGAACCTGCTTTTGAGCCTGAGAAAAAGGAAAGGATGGAAGGGCGAAAGAAAGACATTTCACCCATACCTGTTTGTGCTGTGAAACATGCACAGAATGGAGGAAATCATGGATGCAAAGAATCTGACCTGCAGGAAATGCGGGGCGGTTTATCCTTTGGCTAACCAGTATTCCTGTGAAGCCTGCGGCGGAATTCTGGAGGTCACATATGATTACGAAAAGGCATTTTCCCAAAATCCTGTTGGAAATCCTGATAACAGCATGGACGGGATGTGGAAATTTCGGGGACTTTTGCCTGTAGAGGATAAAAAGAACATTGTGACTCTGGGAGAGGGAGACACTCCGCTGCTGGAAGCCGGACGGCTGTCCCGGTTATGGGACTGTGATGTGGAGATGATGGTAAAGGCAGAGATGCTTAGCCCTACAGGATCTTTTAAAGATCGGCCTACGTCCGTAGGGGTATCAGTGGCAAAGGAAAAAGGATTTGAAAAGATCGTAGTGGCATCTTCAGGCAATGCCTCTGCATCTGCTTCTGCATATGCAGCCCGGGCAGGCATGGACTGCGTGGTATTTGTTCCGGATACAACTGATCCCAACAAAGTTATTCAGGCCCAGTCTTACGGCGCCAGGGTGATCTGCGTAAGGGGAAATTACAGCCGGTCTTTTGATATGGCGAAGCTGTGTGCAGAGCGATACGGATGGGCCAATGTGACTTCAACCTTTATCAATCCCTATACTGTGGAAGGAGATAAAACGCCGGCTTATGAACTGTACCATCAGCTGGGCGGAAGGGTTCCGGATTACATTTTTATTCCCATTGGTTCCGGGCCTTTGCTGGTAGGTATCCTGAAAGGTTATGAAGAGTTGAAGAAAATGGGACTGGTTCAACGTCTTCCCGCTATGGTGGGAGTCCAGGTAACAGCCTGCGAACCGATTACACAGGCCTTTGCATGTGGGACGGACAGGGTGAAAGGATGGGACAAGCAGATAAAGACCATGGCAGGAGGAATTTCAGATCCTCTCATCGGCTATGAGGGGGACGGAGAACTGACTCTGGCAGCTGTAAAAAGGACCGGGGGAAGAATGGTTTCCCTGGAGGAAGAAGAGGTTTGGGAAGCATCAGAGGCAATCGAGACAAAGCTGGGGCTTTACTGCGAGCCCACAGGAGCTGTGTCCGCAGGCGCAGTGAAGAAGCTGTGGAACCAGGGCTTTTTGAAAAAGGGTGCGCTGACAGTCAGCCTGACTACAGGCCACGGGTTTAAATACAGCGGACGGCAGCCAAAGAAGCCGCCGGTAATCGACAGTGCGGACCAGATAGACCAGCTAGTGAGGTGATGGGAATGGTTCATTTAAAAAAAATGTTTTTGAAGCGGAAGTCTGCATTGATTGGCCTGATTTTGGTGACAGCAATCGTGTCTGCAGCTTTGGGGGCCGGATTGCTTACCCGATTTACTCCGGACGAGATGAATGTGGCCAACCGATTGCTGGCGCCTTCCTCCCAGCACCTTATGGGAACTGACGAGTTTGGACGGGATCTGTTTTCAAGGGTTTTGTACGGGGCAAGGAATTCCCTGACTGTGGCTTTCTTCATTGTAGTAGCGGCAGTGGGAATGGGGCTTATATTCGGCCTGATTGCCGGATACTATACAAAAGCGGATTCGATTATTATGAGAATCATGGATGGGCTGATGGCATTTCCGGGGATTGTCCTGGCTATTGCCATGATGGGCGCCATGGGACCCAGCATGGCAAATGTGATTGTAGCTTTAGGGATTGTTTATACGCCTCGGGTAGCCCGGGTAGTACGTTCCTTTATTCTGACAGTCAGGGAGAGCCAGTACATTGAAGCAGCCAGATCCATGGGCGCCATGGACATTCGGATACTTTTTTGCCATATACTTCCCAACTGCTTTTCTCCCATTGTGGTTCAGGCATCTTTTATTTTTTCGTATGCCATTTTGGGTGAAGCGGCTTTAAGCTTTCTGGGCGTAGGCGTTCCGGCAACGCTTCCAAGCTGGGGGAATATTCTCAGCGAAGGGCGCGTATACATGCAGATTGCTCCATGGCTTACTGTATTTCCCGGACTTTCCATTATGGTTACGGTGCTGGGGCTGAATATGCTTGGAGACGGACTGCGGGACTTTCTAGATCCGCGGATGAAAAAATAAAGGCAAGAGGTTAAACCATGTATGATTTACTGATTAAAAACGGGTTCCTCATAGACGGAACAGGGGAAAAGGGATATTATGGCGATCTGGCAGTAGTGGGAGAGAGAATCGTAAAAATTGCCGAGACGATTTCCGATGAAGCGAAGATAGTCATTGACGCAGAAGGAAAGATGGTCAGCCCGGGATTTATTGACGTTCATACTCATGATGACTTGGTATTTGACCTAGATCCCATGAACACACCCAAACTGCGACAGGGGATTACGACGGTGATTGTGGGAAACTGCGGCTTTGGCTCTGCGCCTGCAGCCAAACACTGCAGACAGGATCTGGCGGCTTACAATGCTCCTATCTTAGGCAGCCAGGCCTGGGACCTGCTGTTTGAAACCTTTGGAGAATATCTGGATCACATGGAATATATAGAAAAAGCTGTAAATGTGGCCTGCCTGGTCCCCCACGGGGCAGTCTATATGTCAGCCGCCAAAACGGAAGGGGCGGAACCTGAAGAGAAGGTACTGAACCGGGAGAGGGAATATGTGGCAGAAGCCATGGAAGCCGGGGCGCTGGGGCTGTCTCTGGGACTGATGTATGCGCCGGGCTGCTATTCTACTGCCAGAGAACTGGAGCTGCTTGCCAGAGAAACAGGGGAAAAAGGCGGAATTGTTACCATCCATATGAAGTCCGAATCTGAATACTTTCTGGAGTCTATAGAAGCGGCGGCAAACTTATCCCTGAAATGCCAGGTTCCGGTAGAGATCAGCCACCTGAAAAACGTGGGCAAGGAATATCGGGGTAACATGGCTGAAAGGCTGAACTGGCTGAAAGGCCTTCTGGAAAGAGGCGCAGATTTGTCTTTTGACATGTACCCTTATACCATGGGAAGCACTACAATGGCAATTTTATTCCCTACAGAGTACTTAAAACATGGCGTAAAAGCTTTGCTGAACCAGCTTTCTGACAAGAAAGTACGCAGAGACATTGCACGGCGCCTAAAGGAAAGCTGGGGCGAAGAGGATAATTTAAGCCTGCTGTGCGGATGGGAAAATGTAATTCTTTCTTCTGTAGGGACAGAGAAACATATAGGGCTGCTGGGAAAATCTATAGAGGAGATAGCAAGAGAGCGGCAGATGGAGGAAGCGGAAGTCTTTATGGATCTGTTTTTGGAGGAACAGGGAGAGGTATCCATCCTTTTAAACCATATTGCCCAGGAGGATATGGAACAGACCCTTTTGTTTCCCGGAGTGTCTGTAGCTTCTGACGGGCTGCCTGGCGCAAAAGCTCCCCATCCCAGATTATACGGAACCTTTCCCAAATTCCTGAGAGAGTTTGTCAGGGAGAAGAAACTGATGACATGGGAACAGGCGGTTCATAAGATTACACTGCAGCCAGCCAGACGGTTTGGCCTGGAGGCAAGAGGCGCATTAAAAGAACAATACTTTGCGGATCTGACCATATTTGATCCGGAAACCATAAGGGATAAAGCAGATTTTACAGATCCCAGACAATTTCCGGAAGGGATCTCATATGTTATAGTCAATGGCTGCACTGCATGGCAGGAAGGAGGAATATCAAAGGCAGGGCAGGGGAAACTGATTAGAAAACGATAATTTATTCTACGAGGAGGAACGATATGAAACGAGCATTATCTATGGGATTAGCAGCCATTATGATCGCAATATCAGTAAGCGGATGCGGCGGAGGAGGAAAAACCACATCCCCGGAAAGCCAGGCAGTGACAGAGAATAGCCAGGGGGCAGGAGAAAGCCAGACAGAAGGAAACCAGGCGGAAGAAGCGGCGGATTCCAATATGGCAGAGGAATTAAAGGTTGCAGTTATCGGAGAACCGGCTACGCTGGATGTCCATATGACGTCTGCATTTATTACCCAGGAGATTGGATACCATATTCTTGAAGGATTGTATACCATTGACGCAGATTATAATACGGTGCCAATGCTTGCCCAGGATACCACAGTATCAGATGACAATACCCATTACACCATCAAACTGAGACAAGGGGTTAAATTCCATAACGGAAAGGAAATGACCTCAGAGGATGTGGAGGCGTCACTGAAACGGTGGGTTGAGAAAACCAGCTACGGAGCCATATTAGGGAAAATATTGGATAAAATCGAGGTTACAGATTCTTACACCGTGGAGCTGTATCTGACAGAGCCTTCTGTAGTGGTGACGACACTTCTGGCGTTCCCCAACCAGCAGGGAGGGATTTATCCCAAAGAGTCCATTGACGCAGCAGGGGAAAAGGGGATTCCGGAGGAATATATTATCGGGACAGGCCCTTATAAATTTTCAGAACACAAGCCGGATCAGTATGTGAAACTGGAAAAGTTTGAAGAATACTGTGCAAGGGAAGAAGAGCCAAGCGGCCATGGCGGCAGAAAGACGGCAAACTTCCAGCAGCTGACATTTGTTCCAGTATCAGAGGATGCAGTGAGAAAAGACGGAGTATCAACAGGAGAATATCATTTCGGAGAGCAGATCAGCACAGATATGTATGATCTGGTTGAAATGGACCCTAACAGCGAGCCTGTGGTGATAAAGCCATGGTGGTGGCCTATGATGGTTCTGAATAAAAAAGAAGGGGTCTTCGCAGACGTGAAAGCCAGACAAGCGCTGCTGGCCTGCCTGGATATGGAGGAATGCATGAAAGCGGCCTTTGGCAATGAGCTGTTTTACCGGATTGACTGTTCAGCCATGTTCCAGGAGCAGCCTTTGTACAGTGAAGGCGGCAAGGAAATGTACAACCAGCATGACATAGAGAAGGCAAAAGCCTTGCTGGCGGAAACGGATTATAATGGGGAACCAGTAGTATGGTACACTACAAAAGATTATCCGTATATGTATAAGATCGCCGTAGTTGCATCCCAGCAGATGAAAGATGCAGGATTTAATGTGGATGTTCAGGTTGTGGACTGGGCAACCATTACCCAGGTACGCAATGATCCTTCAGCTTACAATATATTCAGCGGAGCTACTACCTTCACTCCGGACCCTGGCGTACTGCCGCATCTGGACGGCACATGGCCGGGATGGTGGGAGAATGAAGAAAAGGATCAGATGATCGTGGAGCTGAACGCAGAAGCCGATCCGGAAAAGAGGCAGAAGATCTGGGATGAGTTCCAGGAAAAGTGGATGTGGGGAGATGTGCCGTTTATTAAAATGGGGGATTACTTCCTGTTGTCCACCCGCAGCAAGAACTTAAAGAATTTTGATGAAGGTCCGTTTACGTTTTTCTGGAATTGTTATCTGGAGAAGTAAGACTGATTCATGGAGGATGATTTATGGGAGCATATATACTGAAACGCCTGCTGCAATTGATTCCCACCATGCTGATCCCATCTGTCATTGTCTTTATGCTGATATTTTTTTCACCAGGCGATCCGGCCAGCCTTATGCTTGGGCCGGATGCCACGGTGGAGCAGATAGCAGAACTTAGGACTCAGATGGGGTATGACCAGCCTGTAGCGGTACAGATGGGCAAGTGGTTTTCGAATTTGCTGAAAGGGGATCTGGGGGAATCGATTTTTTTGAATCAGCCGGTTACTCAGGCCATAGGGGAACATTTGGGAGTGACCATGGCCCTGACCATCTTTGCCATGGTGATTGCGGCATCTATCGGAGTGACCCTGGGTATCTTATCTGCCGTAAACAGAGGAAAGCTGCTGGATCAGGCCGCCATGGTATTCTCCGTTTTCGGGGTTTCTATTCCGGAGTTCTGGCTGGCATTGAATCTGATACTTGTTTTTGCCGTTTACCATCAGATTTTTCCCATAGGAGGTTATGTGCCGTTTTTTAAAGATCCGGCAGGCTGTATCCACTCCCTGTTTTTGCCGGCAGTGTCTCTGGGAATTACCCAGGCCGCATTTATAGCCAGAATGGTCCGGTCCAGCGTGCTGGAGATTTTGGATCAGGATTACGTAAGAACCGCCATGGCAAAGGGCGTGCTGTACCGCAAAGTGGTTATGAAGCATGTGATGAAAAATGCCATGGTGCCTACGGTTACGGTTGTGGGTATGACGTTTTCCGTACTCTTAGGAGGAGCAATTGCCATTGAGATGGTGTTTAATCTTCCTGGAATCGGAAGGCTTCTGATGAATGCGGTTCTGCGCCGGGACTACCCTTTGATTCAGGGAATCGTGCTTTTTATAGCGGCATCATATATTGTTATCAACTTATTAGTGGATCTGATCTATATGTATATCGATCCCCGGATTGAATATTAGAGGGGTGAAAATGGAAGACAAGTCAAAAAATTATCTGCTTGAGGTAAAAAATTTAAGGACAGGCTTTCCTGCGGATAACGGGATGGTAGTGCCGGTAGACGGAGTAAGCTTTCATGTAAATCCAAAGGAAACCCTTGCTATTGTAGGCGAGTCCGGCTGCGGAAAGTCAGTGACTTCCATGTCGATCCTGGGCTTAATACATAAGCAGAACGGGAAAATTTTGTCTGGAGAGATTTTGTTTCAGGGAAAAAATCTTTTAAACTGCACGGAAAAGGAGATCTGCAGAATCCGGGGAAACGAGATCGCAATGATCTTTCAGGAGCCTATGACATCTTTAAACCCTCTTTTTACCGTTGGGAATCAGATTAAAGAGGCATTGAAACTGCATAGGAAAATGGAGGGGGAGGAACTGAACCGGCGGGTTGCACAGCTTTTAGAGCTGGTAGAGATTCCTTCTCCCCGGGAAAGGATGAATCAGTATCCCCATGAATTATCCGGGGGAATGCGGCAGAGAGTCATGATCGCCATGGCACTGTCATGCAATCCCAAGCTTTTGATCGCAGACGAACCTACCACGGCTCTAGATGTGACGATCCAGGCACAGATTCTGGACTTGATTAACCGGCTGAAAGATGAGCTGGGAATGTCTGTGATGCTGATTACCCATGATTTAGGGGTTGTCGCAGAGACGGCTCAGAGAGTCATGGTAATGTATGCGGGAACTGTTGTGGAATGTACGGATGTGAGGGAACTGTTTTACAGGCCAAGGCATCCTTATACCAGAGGGCTTCTGAAATCTTTGCCCAATCTGGAAGAAGAGCAGGGAGAGCTGCCGATTATCCGCGGGGCGGTTCCGGATCTGAGCCGGCTGCATCAAGGCTGTCGGTTTGCGCCCCGGTGTGATTATGCCAAAGACATTTGCTGGCAGAAGGAGCCGGATACTTACGGTCCCCAGGAACATACGGTGAAATGTTTCTGCTGCTCAGAAGAATGGGGGAAGGAAGATGGATAAAGACAAGAAGCAGATCTTGGAGGTAAGGAATCTGAAGAAGCATTTTCCCGTTAAAAAGGGCATTTTCAAGAGGAGTGCCGGATATGTTAAGGCAGTGGACGGGGTGAATCTGGATTTGTATGAGGGAGAGACTCTGGGACTGGTTGGAGAAAGCGGCTGCGGCAAATCCACAACGGGAAGGATGATTCTGCGTCTCATAGATGCTACGGAGGGAGAGATTCTGTTTCGGGGCCAGCCGATTCAGGGGATGAATGGGGCCAGGCTTCGGGAAATGCGCAAGAAGATGCAGATGGTATTTCAAGATCCCTATGCTTCCCTGAATCCTAAAATGACAGTGGAGCAGATCGTAGGGGAACCTTATGTTATCTACCATATAGGAACCAAGGAGGAACGCCGGGATAGGGTAGAAGAGCTGCTTGGGGAGGTGGGGCTGGGAAAACACCATATGAAACGGTTTCCCCATGAATTTTCAGGAGGACAGCGGCAGAGAATCGGCATTGCCAGGGCCATGGCTTTGAATCCGGAACTGATTGTCTGTGACGAACCGGTATCGGCCCTGGATGTATCCGTGCGGGCCCAGGTATTGAATTTAATGCGGAAGCTGCAGGAAACACATCATTTGTCCTACTTATTTATCTCTCATGACTTAAGCGTGGTCCGTCATATCAGCCATAGGGTTGCCGTTATGTATCTGGGCCATGTGGTGGAGATTGCAGATAAGACAGAAATATACAAAAATCCTCTGCATTTTTATACAAAGGCCCTGTTATCGGCGATTCCCAATCCTAATCCGGATAAGGTACGCAGCAGGATGGCTCTGTCAGGAGAGATTCCATCTCCGGTGAAGCCGCCGTCTGGCTGTGTGTTTCATCCCCGGTGCCCTATGTGCAAAGAAATCTGTAAAGAGCAGGTGCCGGAACTGAAGACGGCAGCCCCAGGACATCAAGTGGCTTGTCATTTTTGCGAATAGGGGAAAATGCTATGAACACAGAACTGATAAAAACGTTCCGGAAAAAAATCAGGCAGGGCTGCGTTGTGGGGCCTTTTATGAAGACCTGCGATCCGGCATTTGTGGAAGCGGCAGGGTATGCAGGAATGGATTTTGTAATTCTTGACATGGAACATGGACCGGTCAGCCTGGAGAATCTTCAGAATCATATCCGCGGGGCTCAGGCGTCAGGCATACTTCCCATTGTACGGGTGGGCAATTATGAGGATATTTCCCGGGTGCTGGACATTGGGGCAGTAGGAGTGCAGGTGCCTCACGTTTCCAGTGCCAAAGAGGCAAGGGCTGTGGTGGAGAGAGCCAAGTTTTATCCCCAGGGGCAAAGGGGGATCTGCCGGTTTGTCCGGGCAGCTCACTATTCTGCCCTTGACAGGAACATCTATTTTGCAGATTCTAATCAGTCGCTGGTGATTATTCAGCTGGAGGGCCAGGAAGCCATCGGGAATCTGGACGAGATTCTGCAGGTCCCGGGTATTGATATTTTGTTTATAGGACCGTATGATCTGTCTCAAAGCCTGGGAGTGCCGGGGCAGATTACGCACCCCTCTGTTATCAGCCAGATGCAGAAAGCAGCAGAGAAGGCGAAGGAGAAAGGAAGGCTGGTGGGAACATTTACTGACAGTACAAAGGCGCTGAAGATGTGGAGCAGGGCAGGCGTCCGGTATCTGTCGTATTCTGTAGACACCGGGATTTTCAGCGATGCCTGTGCCCGGGTAAAGCGGGAACTGGAGGAAGCTGTCTGCAGGTAAATGGGTATTGAAGGAAGATTTTATAGAACCGCCTGGGTGGAACTGATACCTTGGCGGTTTTATGGTTTCAGGGTTGACAAGTGAACGGTGGCAATATATACTTACTACAAGTAATTACTAATAGTAAATTTTAAATATGAATAAGGGGGATAGAGATGTATGACTGTCAGCGGTTTAAAAATGCTTTTAGATGTGTGCTTTACGGCAAAGCATATTGCAGAAACAATGCCAGAGCTTCCGAAAGGGATGAAGCCCCGCCATATTCATGTCCTGGCGCAGGTGGAGGAGGTGTGCCGCAAGCAGGGGGAATGCCGGGTCAGTGATGTGAGCACAAGGATGAATATTACAATGCCCAGCATTACGAAGCTGATACAGGAGATGGAGGCTATGGGGATGCTGGAGAAGTGGGGAGACAAAGGTGACAAAATGGTAAGCCTTTTAAACCTGACGGACAAGGGTACTGCTCATGTGAAGAAGTATGTCATAGATTTTCACAGGAATTGGGTAAAGAACTTAGAGGATATATCAGATGAACAGGTTCAGGAAGTGGTTGAAATCATAGAGAAGCTTCATGACAGTATGCCGGGCAGACAGGAGGAAACTTGAGATGGGAAAGATGAAAAGTGAATTTTCGTTTGTGGAGGGGCCGGTATTCGGATCTTTGATCCGCTTTGCGGTTCCGGTGCTGGGTGCCTTGATTTTGCAGGCGGCTTATGGAGCGGTGGATCTAATGGTGGTGGGGCAGTTCGGGGATGCGGCCAGCATTTCTGCCGTAGGAACAGGAAGTTCCTTTATGCAGATGGCAACCTTTATCATTACTAGTCTGGCCATGGGTTCCACGGTTGTCATAGGACAGCACATAGGGGAGAAAAAGCCGGAAGAGGCAGGGAATACAGTAGGAACAACGATTTTGCTGTTTGCCGCCATCGGGATCGGGGCGACAGTGGCGCTTGAGCTGTTTGCCGGAAAGATTGTTGCTCTTTTACAGGTGCCTCTGCAGTCGGTTGACAAAACCATCCTTTATATCAGGATCTGCTCGGCAGGCATTGTGGTGATTATTGCTTACAATGTGATCAGCGGCGTGCTCAGGGGAGTGGGAAATGCAAACCTGCCGTTTCTGTTTGTAGGAATCGCTTGTGTGGTTAATATTATAGGGGATCTGCTTCTGATCGGAGCGTTCCAGATGGACGTGGCAGGAGCTGCACTTGCAACTGTGTTTGCCCAGCTGGTATCTGTGATTTTGTCGGCAGCGATTATTCGGAGGCAGGATCTTCCTATTCGCTTTTCCTTTGCTCAGTGCCGGATCTATGGGAAGGAGCTGAAAAGGATTCTGAATATAGGAGTGCCCATTGCGCTGCAGGAGGCCATGGTGCAGATTTCCTTTCTGGTGGTTAACTCCATTGTGAACCATATGGGGCTGATGCCGTCAGCAGGCTATGGTGTGGCTTCGAAGATCGTGTCTTTCATTATGCTGGTTCCTTCTTCGGTGATGCAGAGCGTTTCTGCCTTTGTGGCACAGAATATCGGTGCGGGGAAAAGAGTGCGGGCCCGGACGGGTGTCCGCACAGCCATGATTACGGGATGCAGCGTAGGCGTGGTGATTTTTCTGACTGGCTTTTTCGGGGGAAGTTTCTTGTCTGCAGCGTTTACCCATGACCCTCAGGTTATTGCACAAAGCGCAGATTACCTGAAAGGATTTTCTGCAGACTGTATTCTTACCTGTATTCTGTTCAGCAGCATCGGATATTTTAACGGAAGCGGAAAAAGCATTCCTGTGATGGTTCAGGGAGTTACCTCTGCGCTCTGCGTGCGTATTCCTGTTTCCATCCTTATGTCCCGGATTCCCGGCGCTTCTCTTGTGGGAATGGGGCTGGCTACACCTATTACCACAATATATGGGATTCTGTTTTTTGCTATTTGTTTCAGGCAGATGAAGAATCATGGCACGCCAAGGCCGTAATGCCTGGACGGAAAGGGCCTGCGGCGTGACTTTTACAGTAACCGCCGTGTCAGCACCGATCTGCTTTGCGCAGCTTAAATGCGTAGAGGCCCAAAAGGATCATATGATGGTTGGAGTTTAGATCTATATATCCGTCCAATGTTTTCAGCAGGCTGCCTTTTAAGGCGGCTCCGGTTTTGGAATTGAAATGATGAAATACATAACTGCAGCAGGCTCTGGCATTTTTCTGGTATATTTTATATTCCGGCAAGATCTCGCTGAACAATTGGATGTTTGTCTCATCATCATAATAAACGGATGAGGGGTAAAGGTAACAGCGGTAATATTTTTTCCAGGCAGAGACCCAGGCGGGCTTGCTGAGATTTTCTTCTATGGTGGAAATGATCTTATCCGAATATTCCGGATATCTGTCAGGAGTCAGACAGAGAAGTCCCTCATAAAGCTGATCTTTGGTGAGAAAATACTCTGATGCAATCTCTGGCGGCTTTAAAGAGCAGAGATAATTGCGCAGTGCGACGGTTTCCTTTGTCTGGTGAGTCATTATGCGCTGACGGAGACGGTTATATAAATATATCCGATATTCCGTTAATTCCAGGCTGTGCATCCGGTTTCCCCAGAAATGGCAGGCAATGATCTCTGCATCCACCTCATCAATAGGAAGGGCATCTTCCGGAGGAAAGGAAAAGGTCTGGCGGTTTTCATAAATACAGGCGAGCCGGGACGTGGGAGGAATGGAAATCAGCTGATTTTCCAAAGAGGATATTTTTTCATATTGCCATTTAAGAAGTTCTTCTTTGTGGTGAAGCTTCCGTCTGTGATAAGCCAGGATGAATATGGCGGCTTCGGGATGGTTAAGTATCTGGAGTATGTCTTTTACAGGAATGTCCAGATCTCTTAACTGACGGATTAGGATAAGCCTTTTCAGATCATCTTCGGAAAAGTCAAAATAGCTGTTGGCATCTGCTTTTGGCTTCAGAAGGCCCTCTTGGATATAGTGATGGATACTTTTTTTGCTCAGACCGGTTTCGTGCATTACTTCGCGAATCCTCATAGATGGTCAACCTTCCTTTTCAGAGCATTTTTCAAATATGTTCAGTAATGGTTTCTTTTGATCATAACATAGTATGCCGGAAGACACAATAGAAAAAGCATTCCCCAGGGGCATGCTTTCGAAGCTTTTTCTTTCCATTATAGGACATATTGCACAAAAATACCGGAAAGAACACAAATAAATCATGGCTAATAGCCTAAAAATATTTTCTTGACTGTGACTTTGGAGGACGGTTTACTATTAATGTGACAGCAAATAAAAACAAGAAGGAGGACATTATGAGAGAGAAGAGAAGATGGTATTGTGTAATGCTGACGGCAGCAATGTGTGCATCTCTTACAGGCTGCGGCAGCAGTCCGGCTCCGGAAACCACGGCGGCCGGGACGACGGCAGCAGAAACGGCAGCAGAGACAAGCACCCAGGATGAAACGCAGGCGCCAAAGGACGGTGCCTTTATACCTGGAACCTACAAAGCAGCGGCAAAAGGCATGGGCGGCGATGTAAGCGTGGAAGTGGTAGTAACTGAGGATGCTATCCAATCTGTGACAGTAAAAGAGCACAGTGAGACAGCGGGGATTTCAGATCCTGCCATTGAAAAAATACCGGCAGCGATTGTGGAAGCCCAGGGCCTTGGGATTGACGCAGTGTCAGGAGCTACTATTACCAGCAATGCCATTCTGACAGCAGCGGCGGACGCTCTGGGACAGGCAGGGGCGGATGTGGAAGCTTTGAAGACGGTCAGCCTGGCAAAGGAAGCAAAACAGGATGAAAAACTAGAGACCGATGTTGTGGTAGTGGGAGGCGGACTGGCGGGCTTAAGCGCAGCAGTGTCTGCGGCTGACAACAATGCCAAGGTGATTCTTGTGGAGAAAATGGCTTCCCTTGGAGGCGCTTCTATTACCTGCGGCGGGGAATTACTGGCAGCGGGAACGGATATGCAGAAAGAGCAGGGTATTGAGGATTCCACAGAGGCTTTGGCTAAGTACTGGATCGAGAAAGGCGAGGGGCATGTGGATGAGGAGATGCTGAAGACCATTGCAGCCGCCAGCCCGGAGACAGTGCTGTGGTTACAGGAGCGGGGTGTGGAGTTCGGCAAGATCACATTTTCATATAATGATCCCAGACAGAATCCTCTGCGGAACCACAAGACCTCAGATATGGGCGGAACCGGATTTATCCTTCCTATGATTGAGGCGGCGGAGAAGGCAGGAGTGGAAGTCCGTCTGGAGACTCCGGCTACAGAACTGATCTTAGAGGACGGCATGGTAAAAGGCGTTATCTGTGAAAATGAAGGGCGCAAGGTGGAAATCTCCGCCAAAAGCGTGATACTGGCTACAGGCGGTTTCGCCAATGACCAGAAACTGGTAGAGGAATATTGTCCTGCATTCGGCGCCTATGGAACCTTTTTAGGAGAAGCCCATCAAGGCGACGGCCTGGTTATGGCCAGAGACGCTGGCGCAGAGATTGTGGCAGGGGGCGGGGCCATTGTAAATCCTATGGATATAGGGCCTACTGCGCTGCAGAAC
>CATLBO010000051.1 GCA_949879025.1 uncultured Hungatella sp.
GAGGATATGGTGCCCGGTATTATTGCACGGATATTTGTGACGGAGAGAGCCAGGGAACAGACGGAATAAACTTCAGCCTTGTGAGCCGTGAGATGATTGCAGGCATGATTGAAATTCACGGAAATGTAACGCCCTTTGACGGGGCAGTGTATCTGGCCAGCTGCGACAAAGGCATGCCAGGAAACCTTATGGGACTTGCAAGGGTGGACACTCCTGCTGTAGTGGTGCCTGGAGGCACAATGAACGCAGGCCCCCAGATGCTGACTCTGGAGCAGCTGGGCATGTACAGCGCCAAATACCAGAGAGGCGAGATTAACCAGGAGAAGCTGAACTGGGCAAAGTGCAATGCCTGCCCCAGCTGCGGCGCCTGCTCCTTTATCGGTACAGCGTCTACCATGCAGATTATGGCAGAGGCCTTAGGCCTGGCCCTTCCGGGAAGCGCCCTGATGCCTGCCACCAGCCCGGATCTGCTGACATTTGCCAGACAGGCAGGGGCCTTGGCAGTAAAGCTGGCAACTATGCCGGGAATGCGGCCGTCAGAGATTGTTACCATGGAAAGCTTTGAAAATGCCATCCTGGTTCATGCGGCTGTTTCCGGCAGCACCAACTGTTTGCTGCATATTCCGGCTGTTGCCCACGAATTCGGAATCGAAATTACGGGAGATACGTTTGACAGGCTTCACAGAAACGCCAGATATCTTTTGGATGTCCGGCCTGCAGGGCGGTGGCCTGCAGAGGTGTTCTATTATGCAGGAGGAGTTCCGGCTATAATGGAAGAGATCAAAGAACATCTTCATCTGGATGTCATGACGGTTACAGGAAAGACTTTAGGGGAGAACCTGAAGGAATTGAAGGCCAATGGGTTCTATGAGCGCTGCGGAAAATGGCTTGATGATTTCAACAAGAGATATGGTGTTGCGCTTACAAAAGAAGACATTATCCGCCCTTATGACAAGGCTATTGGAACAGACGGAAGCATTGCCATTTTAAGAGGGAACCTGGCACCGGAGGGGGCGGTTATTAAGCATACAGCTTGTCCGAAGGAGATGTTTAAAGCAGTGCTTAGGGCCAGGCCTTTTGACAGTGAAGAGGAGTGCCTGGATGCAGTGCTGAAGCACAAGGTACAGACAGGGGATGCAGTGTTTATCCGCTATGAAGGACCTAAGGGAAGCGGAATGCCGGAGATGTTCTATACCTCTGAAGCCATCAGCAGTGACAAAGAGCTGGGACGCAGCATAGCCCTGATTACAGACGGACGTTTTTCTGGTGCGTCTACGGGCCCGGTTATCGGACACTGCAGCCCGGAGGCCGTGGACGGAGGCCCTATTGCCCTTGTAGAAGAGGGAGACTTGATTGAGATTGATGTTATGGAGCGGAAGCTGAACATTATCGGCATTAAAGGAGAGAGAAAAACTCCAGAGGAAATTGATGCAGTGCTGGCTCAAAGACGCAGCAGCTGGAAGCCGAAGGAGCCGAAGTATAAGAAGGGGGTTCTGCGGATGTTTAGCCTTCATGCAGCCAGCCCCATGAAGGGTGCCTATTTGGAATACTAAATGTTCAGGTACAGCGAAAGCTGCCAGTATTAAGGCAGAGATATAAAAAGCTTATAGGGAGCAAAATGCAGCCCCTCTGATTTCAGCGGATCAGAGGGGCTTTAATAGGCGAGAAGTTATGCTACGCTGGTGCCGTCAAGACGGGCAAGGCGGTTTATAACCCTGTTTACATCGTAACTTGCAAAATCCCTGCTGTCTACAGTCATGACCTTGTTCCCATATTTTTTGCGGTATTCCGGCAGCTTGTAGGCGATCTGAGGCGCCAGGAGAATGTAGTCATAGTGACTTTGCACATGTTCGATTTCTGTATAGCTGACAGCGTCTATGGTTATGTCAATGCCCGCCTTTTTCAAAGCGTTTTTCATGGTGTATGCAAAATAGGAGGATGTAAGCCCTGAGGTGCAGCTGACTAAGAGCTTCATCGGCTGGCTTATTTTTGCAGCCGCTGCACTGAGATGCTCCTTTGCAGGATGCTGATCTTTAAAAAAGTCAAAAAACGCCTGAATATGTTCCTTGGCGGTTTTAGGATCCCTGGCTTCAAAATGAAGGTAGAAGGGCATCTCGCCTGTCTTTTTATCCTCAATAGACAATTCCATAAGACTGTTCTCATGAAAAACTGCTAATGCCTCATATGCTTCATTGCAGAAACTGATAATCCCGCATTTTTTCTTGATTCGGGCACAGTCCATGGAAGCCAGCCAATCATAGATTTCACACTGCAAAGATTTATGGTTTCTTTTTTTCATCTCATTTACCTCCAATTCCAAAAAATATGCTGTGCTTTATGGTTCTATTAAACCAGATTTTGGAATAAGATTCAATATTTTCGGAGGATTTTGAAATGATGTTCACAAATTTGGCGTTTTTAGGACTGTTTTTTGAGAACAGCGTTCTGCCTGGTGGGGAGAAGCCTGAAAGTAAGCTGCCAGACAATGCAAAAGGCCCCGTCAAGGGGCCTTCCATAATGAGTTTACAAGAAAATTTATGAGCGTCTGCGAAGACGGAATCTGCGTACAGATACAGACATTTCCTCAGCCTGGCTTTGCAGCTGCTGTGCAGCTGTGGCAGATTTTTCGGCTGTGGAAGCGTTGCTTTGAACCACGCTGGAAATCTGATTCATACCAAGAGTAAGCTGTGATAAAGATTCAGCCTGATGCTTTGCGGATTCAGCAATACGCTCCACCAGTTCTGTAGACTTTTGAGCTCCTGCTACGCCTGTGGATAAAGCAGATGTAGTTTCAGCGGAAAGAGAAGCTCCGTGTTCTACCATTTTCATGGAATTCTGGATAAGGACTGCAATATCTTTGGCTGCCATGGAACTTTTGTTGGCAAGGCTCTGTACTTCGTCGGCAACCACTGCGAAACCTTTTCCGGCAGAACCTGCCCGGGCAGCTTCTACAGCGGCATTCAGGGCCAGAATGTTGGTCTGGAAAGAGATATCATCAATGGTCTTGATAATTCCGCTGATTTGCTGCGAAGACCGGGCGATATCTCCCATGGCAGAAGTCAGATCAGCCATTTTCTGGTTGCAGGCCTGAAGCTGTATGGTGGCATTGGCAGAAAATGTGCGGGCTGTGTCTGCGTCCTGGGAAGTGGAATTAACCTGCTGGGATAATGTCTGGATACTGGAGGACAGCTCCTCAACAGCAGAGGCCTGCTGCACAACGCCGCTGGAAAGCACCTGTGCATCGGCAGCCATATGCTGGGACTGCTGGGAAACCTGGTCGCTTGTAAGGTTGATTTGAAACAATGCATTGTTTAAAGAATCAAGTATTTGGTTCATGGCCTTTTGAATGGGGATGAATTCTCCTTTATAATCATTGCTGATGCCTAAGTCCATCTTACCTTCAGCCATTTGGGCAAGCTTGGAATTAATGTCATATATGTATTTTTTAAGCTCATCTTTTGTCTCATGGATAGAGTGCACCAGCATTCCGATCTCAGAGGTATCCGGCTCCAGGGGAAATTCCGCCGACAGATTTCCTCTGGCTATCTCACCCATCTGGTCGCGGACAGAGATTACAGGATGTATGATCTTTTTCTGAGTGATCACCAGGACATAGACCTGCATAATGCCTACCAGGAACACGGCAATCATAATGATAATGCTGATGACATTCTGGGCGGTAATCAGGGAGTTTACGTGGGCCTGGGTCCTTGCATCCAGCGCAGACAGAAAATCTTCTTTCAAAGAATTGATCTGAGAGATAACCGTGCTGTATTCCTGGCCGTATACATAGCCGAGAGCGGCATCAATCTGGCCGTTCTGCACTTGGTTCATGGCTTCCTCCTCAAGAGGAACTAGATCATTGGAGAGACTGGACATCTGATTGATCATAGACTGTTCCTCGGAGGTAATTCCGATCTCCTGAAGGGCGGCCACACCCTGCTCCCGGTTTTTCAAGGTGTTCACTTCATTCATGTAGCTGTCATAATACTGCCTGTCACCAGTGGCGGCATAGGCGCGCACATCTTCAACAAGGCTGGAAGAACCGTTGGTAAACCGGTTGGCATTGTAGGTGAGGCTGGTTTTGTCTGCATTGGCCTTTTCAAGGCGGTTGCTTGCAGAAACGTAGACCAGAAGAAGAACGGCTACAAGCATGAGCGCCAGGATGGAGCCTCCGTTAAGAAGTAACATTAATTTTGATTGATTCATTGCTTTTTTCATCGTTTACCTGCTCCTTTGCGGTATGTGCCAAATTCTATTATTATAATTTTACACAAAATCAGCAAAAAATTCAACTGTCTGTAATGCATATTTCGATTTTTTTACAGTTTTTTATGATTCAGAAAACACATGAAAAGCAATAGTTATTTATGACCGTTTTCGTATGCATGGCGGATGTTTTCGGGCATCTTATCCAGTGTCATAGACTGCAGCCGCTCTTCATTGCCGTCAGCAATGGCCTGCTCATAGTACCAGCATTTGTAGGTAACCATATCCAGCACCTGGTTCATCCGCCGGATTTCGGCTTCTACAGCTTTTTTCTGCTGAAGGAGCATATTTCTGCGCTTTTCATAGGTGGCTGGGCCCTGCTGGCACCAAAGCATAAATTCTTTAATGTCCCGGATCTCCATACCGGTTTTTTTCAGACACTCAATCATATGAAGGGCCTCTACTTCTTTTTCACTGAAGGCACGGATGCCGGAACGCCTTTCCATGTTCGGAAACAGCCCCTCTTTATCATAATAGCGGAGCGTGGACACAGGTAAATGAAACATGCTGGATATCTGCCCGATAGTGTACATGGGTGGTTACCTCGATTTCTAAAATAATTTAACCTGAAGTCAGGTATAGGTTAAAAAAGCTTATCACAGATTAGGCCTGGTGTCAATGAGCGGTGAGCAGCTGTATTTGGAGCAGTTAAAAGAAAGCGGAGATGAAATTAATGTTGTTTGCAGAGTTCAATGGAAAAGCTTTTGTGCAGACAATCAGGGAAAAGAGATAATGGGCAACCGGCATAGGGAGGGCGGCAGCTTTTAAGGAACAGGCTGTTTTAACGGTACAGGAGACAGACAGGGAAAAGGCAGGGAAAAGAAAGATTATATCTTGATAAATCCTATGCCTTGTGATACGATAAACGGGATTAAAATGTGCATCCGGTAGAACGCACAGGCCGTGAACAGGACAGTTCACGTCAAACTATGTAAGGAGGAACGGTTATGGGAGCAATCTTTGGAAGTATTATTAAAAATGCAATAGAAGTGGCGGTATTTGTGGTGATCGCATGGGCAGGCATTCTGTTGGGGAAGAATTGGGCAGCAAAGAAGACAACAGGCGGCAAGGATACTAAATAGACGCGGAGGAACAGACGTGAAGAAGTATGGTGTGAATGAATTAAGAAAAATGTTTTTGGAATTCTTCGAAAGCAAAGGCCATCTGGCTATGAAAAGCTTTTCCCTGGTTCCTCACAATGACAACAGCCTGCTGCTGATCAATTCCGGCATGGCGCCTTTAAAGCCATATTTTACAGGGCAGGAAATTCCGCCTAGAAAACGGGTTACCACATGCCAGAAGTGCATCCGCACAGGGGATATTGAGAATATCGGAAAAACTGCCCGTCATGGCACTTTCTTTGAGATGCTGGGCAATTTTTCTTTTGGGGACTATTTTAAAACGGAAGCGATTCATTGGTCATGGGAATTTCTGACCCAGGTGATTGGACTTTCGCCGGACAGGCTGTATCCGTCGGTTTATCTGGAGGATGACGAGGCGTTTGACATCTGGAATAAAGAGATTGGAATTCCGAAAGAAAAGATTTTTCGCTTTGGCAAAGAGGACAATTTTTGGGAGCACGGGGCAGGCCCCTGCGGTCCCTGTTCAGAGATCTACTATGACAGAGGCGAGAAGTACGGATGTGGGAAGCCTGACTGTACGGTAGGCTGCGAATGCGACAGGTACATTGAAGTGTGGAACAACGTGTTCACCCAGTTTGAGAATGACGGGCACGGCAATTATACGGAGCTGGTTCAGAAAAATATTGATACAGGCATGGGGCTGGAGCGCCTGGCAGTGGTGGTCCAGGATGCGGATTCTCTTTTTACGGTTGATACCAACAAGGCGTTATTGGATGAGGTCTGTGCCCTGGCCAAGACCCAATATCTGGCGGATGAGAAAAAGGATGTGTCCCTGCGCATTATTTCAGACCATGTAAAGTCCTGCACCTTTATGATCTCGGACGGCATTATGCCTTCCAATGAAGGGCGGGGATATGTGCTCCGCAGGCTTCTGCGCCGGGCTGCCCGCCACGGAAGGATTCTGGGCATTGAAGGAAAGTTCCTGGCAGGCCTTAGCGAGACGGTTATCGCCCTGTCTAAGGACGGATATCCGGAACTGGAAGAGAAGAAGGCCATGATCCTTAAGGTGTTAAGCGAGGAAGAGGATAAGTTTAACAAGACCATTAATCAGGGACTGGCTATATTAAATGACATGGAGCAGGCTATGGCGGAAAGAGGCGACAGTGTCCTTTCCGGTGACGATGCCTTTAAGCTGTATGATACTTACGGATTTCCACTGGATTTGACAGTTGAGATTCTGGAAGAGAAGAGCTTCAAAGTGGACGAAGAGGGATTTAAGGCTGCCATGAAGGAGCAGAGGAAGAAAGCTCAGGCAGCACGCAAGACCACTAATTATATGGGAGCCGACGTGACAGTGTATCAGTCCATTCCAGCTCATATTACTACGAAATTTGTGGGGTATGACAGGCTTGTCCATGAATCGGCTGTTTCGGTCCTCACTACGGAAGACGAGATTGTGGAAGCCCTTACGGATGGCCAGCGTGGAACCGTTATTGTAGATGAGACTCCGTTTTATGGGACCATGGGCGGCCAGCAGGCGGATACAGGCATTATTTTCTGTGAAAGCGGCAGGTTTGCGGTGGAGGATACCATCCATCTTTTGGGCGGCAAAGTAGGCCATGTAGGCATTATGACAGAAGGCATGGTGAAAGCTGGAGATAAAGTGACCCTTAAGGTGGATGAAAAGAACCGGCTTTCCACTGGCAAGAATCACAGCGCCACACATCTTCTGCAGAAAGCCCTGAGGACAGTGCTGGGGGATCATGTGGAGCAGGCAGGCTCCTATGTGGATGCAGGCAGGCTTCGCTTTGACTTTACCCATTTCTCTGCCATGACTTCTGAAGAGTTAAGAAAAGTGGAAGGCCTGGTAAATGAAAAGATTCAGGAAGACCTGGCAGTGGTTACCCAGGAGATGTCGCTGGACGAGGCAAAGAAATCCGGAGCCATGGCGCTGTTTGGCGAGAAGTACGGAGAGACTGTGCGTGTAGTGAGGATGGGAGATTTTTCCGTGGAACTGTGCGGCGGCACCCATGTGAGGGATACAGGCGTGATCACTGCCTTTAAGATACTATCGGAGACAGGTATCGCTGCCGGAGTCCGCAGGATCGAGGCCCTGACCGGAGAAGGGCTTATGGCTTACTATGAGGGCACGGAGCGGCAGCTTCATGAGGCGGCCAAGGCAGCCAAGACCACTCCGGGAGAGCTGACCCATAGGATTGAGACGCTTCTTGGGGAGATAAAGGCATTAGGCTCTGAAAACGAGAAATTAAGAAGCAAGCTGGCAGGGAATGCCCTGGGTGACGTAATGGGCAAGGTTACGGAAATTAACGGTGTTAAAGTCTTGGCTACAAAAGTCACAGATGTGGATATGAGCGGGCTGCTGAACCTGGGCGACCAGCTGAAGGCGAAAATGGGCGAAGGCGTTATTGTCATTGCATCAGCTGCAGGCGGGAAGGTGAACCTTATGGCCACAGCCACAGAAGGAGCCCAGAAACAAGGCGCCCATGCCGGAAACCTGATTAAGGCAATCGCCGGCCTGGTAGGCGGAGGCGGAGGCGGCCGGCCGGGCATGGCCCAGGCGGGAGGAAAGAACCCTGCAGGGATTGATGATGCTCTGGCCAAAGTGGCTGAGGTGGTGAAGGGACAGATTCGGCAATAAATTTTCTTTAACCGCTAAAAAATTTGCAAAAACCAGTTGACGAATGAATAATTTATGCTATAATCATACCAGTGCTATAAAATACCCAAACAGTTGTATTATGCACAAGTACACAACTGGAGGGAGGTTAGGTGTGAGCTATGTCGAACGTTATTGTTAAAGATAATGAATCGTTAGACAGCGCTTTACGCAGATTCAAAAGAAACTGCGCAAAGGCTGGTATTCAGCAGGAGATTCGTAAAAGAGAGCATTACGAGAAGCCCAGTGTAAGACGCAAGAAAAAGTCCGAAGCTGCGAGAAAGCGTAAGTTCAATTAAGCTGACAGAAATTTAAAAGTCCTCAGTCATAAGATTGAGGACTTTTTTCTATGGATTTTACATAGATTGATATTAATCCTTGGTATCAGGAAGGCTGTTGTATGGCGAGGATGATGGAACAGGCTGGTTCCGTGCTGCACATTCCCAAGGATGTGGCAGCCGGAGAGCCGGTTATTACGGTTACAGGGCGCAGAAACGTGTATATTGAAAATTATAAGCGGATTATAAGCTTTATGGACGATGAGGTGAAAATACAGGGCAAGACCTGCAGGATCATTGTCCAGGGGAAAAGGCTGGCTATTGAGTACTATACAGGGGATGACATTCTCATATCCGGCCTGATCCATTCAGTGGCCACAGAGAGCTAGTACTGCCTGGGGGAAATCCCGGTGAATTCAGTACCTGTAATTTCCGCAAGGCAGCGCTGAAGAGTGTCTGAAAATTCATTTCCGGCATCTGCCTTTTCGTGGCTTGGAGACAGGTTTTCCTGAAAATGCAGTGTACAGCAGGCCAAAACCACCTGCAGATAAAAATTTTAAGTTGGATTAATCCAGATTAAGGCTGAGAGGTGATAAGGGGTTGCTTGAAAAAATCAGCCGTTGGGCAAAGGGATATTTAGGCTTAAAAATAAGCGGGTATGGGGCGGAGCGTTTTTTTAACCTGCTGAAAAGCGGGGGCCTTGATTATTGGGCGCTGCGCAGAAAAAGGGACGGGTATTATTTTTACATGGGGCTTAAAGACTTTTATCAGATCCGGCCTTTGCTTCGAAAAGCCCATGTGTCTATGAGAATCGCCACCCGTGCCGGTATGCCGTTTTTTTTGCATCGGAACCGAAAAAGAAAGGCATTTGCTGCTGCCGTAATTTCTTTTTTCGTGCTTCTGTATGTAATGTCCCTGTTTATATGGAACATCTCTTTTGAAGGAAACTGGCATTACAGCAGGGAAACCCTTCTGGATTATCTTGAAACCCAGAATGTCAGGTACGGAATGATGAAGTCCGGGATTTCCTGTGATGAACTGGAGGAGGGCATACGAAGCGCTTTTCCGGAGGTAACCTGGGTGTCTGCCCGCGTATCAGGAACCCGTCTTTTGGTAAAGCTAAAGGAGAATGAGGTGCTTTCCGCCGTGCCGGAGGACAAAAGCGAACCCTGTCAGATAATTGCCAGGACATCAGGAACTATTACCAGGATCATTGTCCGCCAGGGAAAAGCGGCGGTAGCGCCAGGAGATGAGGTAAACGAAGGGCAGCAGCTGATTGAAGGGCAGCTTTCTATTTTGAATGACGGAGGAGAAGTGGTACGGACGGCTTATGTCCATGCAGACGGAGACGTCTATGCCAGAACCCAGTACCATTATGAAGAAACCTTTTCCCAGTATCACACAGTGACTGCAAAGACAGGTGAAAAACGGTATGGGGCCGGGCTGATGGCAGGATCTTACCGGTTTCGGTTCCTGACGCCGAAATTTGGGGAATCATCATGGAATTATATGACGAATCTGATTCAGATCCGGCTGTTTGGAGATTTCTATCTGCCCCTCTATGCAGAAAAAATCACAGGTGAAGGCTTCGTCACATATGAGAGGCCTTACAGGCAGGAAGAGAAAGAGGAGGAGGCCAGAAAGCTTCACCAATATTATCAGAAAAATTTAATGGAAAAAGGGGTACAAATTCTGGAAAATAGTGTTAAAATACAAGAAGATGGGGCTTTATGGAAAGTGGAGGGATCTGTAATCGGAGAGGAGCAGATCGGAACAGAACGCTATATTACGGAATTTGAAGAGACTGAGGTGACGAAAGAAACAGATGAGCGTAATTGAGACTATGATTGATATCCCCGCAGAGCATGAGAGAAATGTGTGCGGGCAGTTTGACCAATATATCAAAAAGATTGAGCGTACCCTTCATGTGACCATGATTGCCAGGGATGGGGCGTTAAAGATTATTGGGCCGGAGGACATGATAAGGAAGGCAGGCAGCGTATTTCATAATTTGATAGAGCTGTCCAAAAGAGGCAATATCATTACCCAGCAGAATGTGGATTATGCTCTGGCCCTGTCCTTCAGTGAGAAAGATCATGAGATTCTGGAGATTGACAAAGACATTATATGCCGTACCATAAGCGGCAAGCCGGTGAAGCCAAAGACTCTGGGGCAGAAGCAGTATGTGGATGCCATCAGGCAGAAGATGGTGGTGTTCGGCATCGGACCGGCAGGAACAGGTAAGACTTATCTGGCTATGGCCATGGCGATCCAGGCGTTTAAAGATGGGGAGGTGGGCCGTATTATCCTGACCCGTCCGGCTATTGAGGCCGGAGAAAAGCTGGGGTTTCTTCCAGGCGATCTGCAGAGCAAGATTGATCCCTATCTGCGGCCCTTGTATGATGCCTTGTACCAGATTATGGGGGCTGAAAGCTATCTCCACAATTCTGAGAAAGGGCTGATTGAAGTTGCCCCGCTGGCTTATATGAGGGGACGCACTCTGGACAATGCCTACATTATCCTGGATGAAGCTCAGAATACCACACCTGCCCAGATGAAGATGTTCCTGACCCGTATCGGGTTTGGCTCAAAGGTGGTGGTAACAGGGGACCAGACCCAGAAAGACCTGCCCCAGGGGAGCGCTTCAGGCCTGGATACGGCTTTAAAGGTGCTTAAGAATGTGGAGGGTATCGGGTTCTGCTGTCTGACCAGCAGTGATGTGGTGCGCCACCCTCTGGTGCAGAAGATTGTCCAGGCTTATGATGACTATGAATCAAAGGATGCAGCTGCCCAGGAAAAAAGGCAGAGGAAGAAGTACAGGGAGCGTGAGGACAGGGGATCAGGCAGAGGCGGCTATTCCAGGAGATAGAATCAGGAAACAATGCCGTCTGGAAGATGTATCTGGATCATATCAACAAGTGATGACAGCCGTAAAGGCGGAAGGGACAGAGGTTCAATGACCATTCATATTGATTATGAGGCAGAAAAAAAGTTAGATCTGGCCTGGGAAACGATTATCAAGGACGTTGTTTTGAGGGCGCTGGATTATGAGAAGTGTCCGTATGAGGCAGAGGTTAACGTAGTTTTGACGGACAACCCTGGAATTCATCAGGTGAACCTGGAATACCGCAATACAGATGCGCCTACGGATGTGCTGTCTTTCCCCATGCTTGAGTACGAAGAGCCAGCTGATTTTGGCAGGGCGGAAGATATGTTTGCAGACTGCTTTAACCCGGAAAGCGGGGAACTGATGCTGGGAGACATTATGATTTCTGTAGATAAAGTGGAAGAGCAGGCAGAGAAATACGGCCATTCCAAAGAGCGGGAACTGGCCTTTCTGACAGCTCACAGCATGCTTCATCTTTTTGGCTATGATCATATGGAGGAAGATGAGCGCCTTGTGATGGAAAAAAAGCAGACAGAGATCCTGGAAAGCAGGGGGTATGTCAGATGAGAAGAGGCCGGACGGCGTTTTTCATGACAGCAGTTTTTACGGCAGTGCTCTGGATTCTGGCCGGATGCCAAAAGGCTTCTGTGGAGACAGACGTGACAATAGAATTTACAGTGCCCGAGACTTCCAGGGTGGAGATAACGACGGCTCCGGAGACAGAGGAGGAGACGCAGGAAGAAACAGAGCCTGAAAAGCGGACGGAAAGAGACGGGAAAGTCAAAAGCTATCTGACAGGGGAATCAGTGGATGTAAAGAAAGGAAACCGCCGTCCTTTGGCAGTGATGATAAGCAATGACAAGCAGGCACTTCCTCACTACGGCATAAACCGGGCAGGCGTGGTGTACGAAGCTCCGGTAGAAGGCGGCATGAACCGGTATATGGCTATTATTGAGGATTATGATGATCTGGAGCGTATCGGCTCGGTTAGAAGCTGCCGCACGTATTATACGTATTTTGCCAGAGAGTTTGATGCCATCTATGCCCATTACGGACAGAGCACATTTGCAAAGCCGTATCTGAACAATGTGGACAATATAAACGGACTGGAAGGGGTGGGAGGCAATGCATATTACCGTTCCAGCGACAGAAAGTCTCCTCATAACGCCTATATCAGTTTTGAAGGAGTACAGGCAGCCATAGAGAAACTGGGATATTCCCAGGAATATGCCGAAGATTATGAGGGTCATTATAAATTTGCCGGAGATGGGGAAGAGGTGGTACTTGACAACTCTCTGGAGGCCTGGAAGGTTTATCCCGGATACGTGGTGAACCAGCCGTATTTTGAATACAATGAGGAAGACGGGTTATATTACCGATATCAGTACGGAGGCCCTCATAACGGGGATGAGGGGCAGATAGCGGTGAAGAACATTATTTTTCAGTACTGCGCATCCGGGCACTATGCTACTACACAGTATTTGGATATTGACGTCCATACCCCTCAGTACGGCTATTACATAACTGGCGGCAGGGCAATTGCCCTATCCTGGGAAAAGGACAGCCAGTTCGGGGTGACCCGCTATTATAATACGGAGAACGAGGAAATCACTCTGAATCAGGGAAAGACCTGGATCTGCATCATCCCAACCAGTGATTTCGCGAAATCGGAAATTCATGGAAAGAACGAATAGACCAATTCAGGTGGAAACAAGAGCCCCGGCTGGAAGACAGCCGCGGGGAGTGGGGCAGACCGGCCAGAAGTCAGACGGCCAGTGGGCAGACGGGCTTGCCCGGGAATATGACCATAAAATGGCGGGCCGCAGTACGGCGGCATATGAAGACGGCCAGGAAGAAACGGAGCCGGAAGGTGAGCCTATGCGGTCAGGAGGTTTGGGAATGGAAAGAGGCCGGGGAGGTTTTTCAGGCGAAAATGCAGAAGGCCAGACAGAAGGAAGGACTCTTCCCGAAAGCGGCGGGCAGACGGGAGGCCGGGATTCGGTTAACGGTCAGGCTTATGGAAACAGTACAGGAAATCAGGCCAGGGGCCAGGCTTATGGCGGAAGCGGGTATGGCCAGGAAAAGCAGTCTTTAGGCAGCAGCGGAGGCCGCTGGACAGGTTCTGCATTTCAGAGATTAAATGACAGGCAGGGACAGATCGCACGTAAGGAACCTGAAGGAGGATACCGCAGCAGGCAGACAGGAAGCGGCATGGGAGGCCAGGAAGGCCGCCCGCCAGGCAATGGCATAAGCCGCCCGCCCGTCCCGGTGTCTGAAAACGGCATGAGCCGCCAGCCGGCGGGAATGCCAGGAAGCGGCGCAGGGCGTCAGCCGGACAGAATGCCTGAAAACGGAGGAGGCCGCCTGCCCGCCCCGATGTCTGAAAACGGCATGAGCCGCCAGCCGGCGGGAATGCCAGGAAACGGCATGGGCCGTCAGCCTGACGGCTCGTCAGGCTCCAGAGCTCTAAAGAACGATGGAACATCAGAAAGAAGTGCCGGATTTCCTGCCGGGCGCCAGCCGGAAAACAGTGCCCGGCATCAAAACGGCAGGGAAGCTGGAAAAAATGCCGGCCATCAGGCCCGAAGATTATCAGGAAAAAGCACCGGACAGTTTGATGACCGCACAGAGAGAAACAAACGCAGGACACAAAACAGCAGCACAGCAGGAAATGACGCCAGGCGCCGGACGGACGGGGGGCCGAATGCAGACAGAGGCAAAGAAGGCAGACGGAAGATAAAAAGCAGCAAAAGGCCTCCAGGTGCATCATCCAAGAGGAAAGGGCTGCTGGGGGGCAAAAAAGGAAAGCCGGCAGGAGCCAGAGGCAGGGAAGACATAGGCCGGGTATATGAAGATTCCCTAAATGCCTCCGGAAGCGTTCAGAGGCGGAGTACAGGACCCCAGGTACATCCGGCAGCAGGGCAGAGGGCAAAACCTCCTGGCTATGGTTCCAATGCCCGCAGAAGGCCAGGGGGCGGAATTAATTTTCTGGTTCAGGGAAGCATTCTGGCGGCGGCGGGAATCATTGTCCGGCTTATTGGCATGGTTTATCGGATTCCCCTTGCCAAAAAAATCGGAGATGTCGGAAACGGTTATTACAATGCAGCATATTCGATCTATTCTATTTTGCTGATTATGTCCTCTTACAGTCTGCCTACGGCAATGTCAAAGATGGTGTCCGCAAGGCTGGCAAAAGGGCAGTACCGCACATCCACGAAGATTTTCCGGGCAGGAATGTTTTATGCCACGGTGGCAGGAATGGCGGGATTTTGCGCATTATGGTTCGGTGCGGACTATTTTGCCAATGAGATCATAAAGATGCCTTACAGCTCTTATGCCTTAAAGTGCCTTGCTCCTACCATCTGGATCATGGCTTATCTGGGAGTGCTGAGAGGCTATTTCCAGGGGCATTCAACCATGATCCCTACGGCAGTGTCCCAGGTTTTTGAACAGGTGGTAAATGCCGCCATAAGCATTGTAGCTGCTTCCGTCTTATTTGACATGGGAGTTAAGTCGAACCTGGTATTCCATGATACAGAGCTTTCTTATGCCTTTGGTGCGGCAGGAGGCGCTATCGGAACGGGAGCCGGGGCTTTGACAGCCTTGATTCTGTTTCTTCTGCTGACAGTCGGGTATGTGCCGACCATGAGAAAGCAGGCGAAAAGGGACAGGAAAGCCCAGGCGGAAAGCTATGGAGCGATTTCCCGGGCCTTGTTTGTGACCATTGTTCCTATTATCATCAGCAGCGCTATTTATAATATCAGCAATGTTGTGGACAACAGCATTTTCGGCCATGTAATGGATGGCCTGGGAGAGAGCGGCCAGACTGCCTCCCAATGGGGAGTATACATGGGACGGTATCATATGCTGTTTAATATTCCCGTAGCCATTGCCAATTCCCTTTCTTCATCGCTGATTCCCTCCTTATCCAGAGCTGCAGCAGAAAGAAAACGGAAGGATATTCTTTCAAAGATCGGAAGTGCGATTCGGTTCTCCATGATTATTGCAATCCCATCGGCAGTAGGGCTTACGGTTTTGGCAGAACCTGTAAGCAATCTATTGTTTTCCGGCATGGACAATGAGATGCTGATCCGGATGATGGCAGTTGGGTCATCAGCTGTGGTTTTTTTCTCTTTGTCAACAGTAAGCAATGCCATTCTTCAGGGAATTAACCGGATGCAGGTTCCCATTATAAATTCTGCAGTGTCGCTGGGAATTCATGTAGGGGCGTTGTATGTAATGCTTAAAGTTTTCCATATGGGAATCTACAGCGTGGTATATGCCAATATTCTGTTTGCAGGGATGGTGTGCATATTAAATGCCATTTCCATTGCCAGATACACAAGGTACCGTCAGGAGATTATCAAGACGTTTTTAATTCCCTGCGCAGCGTCTGCAGCCATGGGCGGAGCAGCCTGGGGGATGTATCAGCTGTGCATTAAGGCAGCGGGAAATACGATCAGCACGGCAGCGGCAATTTTGACGGCGATCCCGGTTTACTTTGTACTTCTCATCAAACTTAAGGGCGTGGACTCCCAGGAACTCAAAAGCATGCCAGGCGGAACCAGGATTCTGGGCGTGGCACGGAAAATGCGTCTGATGTAAAGCCTGAAAAGGTTATGGCCTGCGGCTGTCCGGCAGCTTGCAAATCTGCCGGGAGCTGCAGGCCGCTATGTTTTATTTAGGAGGATAAAAAGAAACATGAACATATTTGCAGAGATGGCTTGTGCAGTCTCAAGCCCAAAAAGCTATGGAGAGTTTTTAAAAGACAGGAAGGGAAAGACGTTTCTGTTTGGATTTGTGCTGGTGATTATTTATTTTCTAATTACTATTATGGTACCTTTTGTAAGGTTTCAGGCGTCTACCGGCGGCATTCTTCACATGGTAGACCAGTTTGTACCTGATTTTACCATAGAAAACTGCCGTGTACAGGTAAGCAGGCCAGTGGAATATGAGGATAACAGTATTTATGTTTTTGTAGATACAGACAGGACATTTATCGGAAACGGCGCATCCTTAGGCAGTTCCGGCTTTGATGCAGAATCCATGCTGCATAGCCGTGACAGAGTGCTGCTGATGGATTCAGAGCAGGCAGTACTGAAAAGCAACGGCCAGATTCAGCAGATTGCTTATGAGGATATGGACAGTGAGGCCTATATGACAAAGGAGACTTTGCTTGAATCCCTGAAAGGCATAGTGAATATCTTTGTGTTTGCAGTTCCGGCAGTGATACTGATAGGAATGGAGCTGCTGTTTTTCCTGGGAGTGGTGTTCGTGGCCCTGCTGGGAATGATTGTGGCTTCCTGTATGCGGTGCCAGCTGACCTTTGGACAGCTGTATAAGCTGGGAGTGTATTCCAGAACTGCGCCGCTGCTTTTAAAGGCGCTGCTGTCCTTCCTTCCCTTTGGAATTCCAATGTTCTTTGTCATAAGTGTCTGCATTTCGTTATGCTATATTGGAGCGGGAATCCGCCATATAAAGAATTAACGCTGCAGGCCGAAAGCCCTTTTGCATTTCCTTGGTTTAATTTGTTAAAATATGCGGATACTACCTTTAGAATGTTTTATGGCTTCTAAAGGAGGAATCTATCCATGAAAAAATATGGTTTGCTGTCAGGGAGAAATCAGCGGCTGCCGGGAGGACATGGGGCGGACGGCATAAGGCATATGCGCCGGGAGAGAAACTATGGACGATATATTATCTGGGTGCTGGTAGCTTTTGCCATAGCCGGGGCCTGCTTTGCTGCGGGAGCTTTAGCGTCAAAGCCAAAGGTGCGCCAGGAAAGCGCAGTTCCGAACACGATTTATGAAACGGAAACCGTGACAGAGAATCAGCTGGTGATTAACCAAAAGGATGTGGAGCCAGTAAGCGTAAGCCCCAGAGAAGAGTTTTATCTGGTATCAGAGACAGGATATCTTCTGGTGTTCGCTCAGGATCAGACCACAATCTGCCTGCATACTCATATACCTATTACAGAGTTTCCGGAAAAGGAACAGGAAAAGCTGAGGGAAGGAATCTGGTTTGAGTCAATGATGGAGATCTTCCATTATCTGGAGTCATATACCAGCTGAAGAAGCTATA
This sequence comes from uncultured Hungatella sp., assembly GCA_949879025.1. Taxonomy (GTDB): domain Bacteria; phylum Bacillota; class Clostridia; order Lachnospirales; family Lachnospiraceae; genus UBA3402. Next base: position 17,275 of record CATLBO010000051.1, read on the forward strand.
TGCCCGCTTACTGCGGACATTGCCAGAAGCGGCAGAAAAAGGCCGAAAAGCAAGGACAGAAGTTTTTTAGATACGGTTTGGCAGAACATAGGGCAGGTAAAGGGAGGGAGCCATGGGAAAACAGGTTTTAATCATAGGCGCAGGGGCTTCGGGAATGACGGCGGCGATTCATGCCGCAAGAGCCGGGGCACAAGTTACTATTCTGGAGCATAAAGACAGGGCAGGAAAGAAGATACTGTCCACAGGGAACGGAAGATGCAACTTTACAAATCTTAACCAAAAAGATGCATGTTACCGGTGCGGCGTCCCCGGGTTTCCCATGGAAGCTCTGGACCGGTTTCCGGTTAAGGATACTCTGGATTTTTTCAGAGAACTGGGGATTTTAGCAAAAGACAGAAACGGGTATGTGTACCCTAATTCGGATCAGGCGTCTTCGGTTTTGGATGCGCTTTTGCAGGAACTGGAACATCTGTCTGTAAAAGTGCAGTATCAGTGCAATATAAGCAGTGTGACAAAAAAAGAAGGAAGGTTTCTGGTTTGTTCTGACAAAGGGCAGTACAGGGGACATGCTTTGATTCTGGCGGCAGGATCGAAAGCGGCTCCAGTGACAGGTTCTGACGGCAGCGGATATGGTCTGGCAGCGGACTTCGGACACCGGATCATTACGCCGCTTCCGGCTTTGGTGCAGCTTCGGTGCCGGGAAAGGCATTATAAGAAACTGGCAGGGGTTCGCAGCGACGGGGAAATAAGGCTGTATGTGGAGGGAAAGCCTGCAGCCTCTGATGTGGGGGAACTGCAGCTGACTGACTATGGAATTTCAGGAATCCCTACCTTCCAGGTGAGCCGGTACGCTTCTGCGGCGCTACATAGAAAACAAAAGGTTACGGCAGTAATTAATTTTCTGCCGTCTATGAGCCGGGCTGAGAGCTGGGAGATGATGGAAAAACGGCTTGACCTTTTGAAGGAAAGAAACTGCAGGCAGTTTATGAACGGGCTTTTAAACAGCAAACTGTCCGGGGTTTTGCTGGAGCTTGCAGAGATTCCGGAGAAACAGCCTGTAAAGTCCATAACGGAGAGCCAGAAAAAGCGGCTTTTTCAGATGATCACCAATTATGAAACTCAGATTACGGCTTCTAACCCTTATGAAAATGCCCAGGTGTGCTGCGGCGGGGTGGATGCGAAACAGGTTAACAAGGAGACTCTGGAGTCAAAACTGGTAAAGGGGCTGTATTTTTGCGGCGAGATCCTGGATGTGGATGGTATCTGCGGAGGGTATAATCTCCAGTGGGCCTGGTCAAGCGGATTCGTAGCGGGGCGGCAGGCAGCCGGCGGGGATGAATTTTCAGGTGCACTCTATTGAGAACTGCAGATAAAGATGAGGATAAGAAAGGCATCTTAGACAGGATGCCTTTTTTCATATTATGTAGATAGAATAAATCTGTATTCTGTCAGATCAGATCTGCGAATAGGATAAGTAGTCACTGGGTATTATATTAAATAAGTCCATACAAGCATATTTGGAAGAGCCTCCAATAAGACATATGCTATAATGCTTAAAAATGTCGGATCGGAGAAGGGAAAATGGATGATTTTAAGCAAAACATTGCCGTAGGTGTAATTACTGAATTGGTAAAAGACAGTATAAAAGCGCTTTGGAACAGAGTGAGAGAATATTACTCGGATTTGGATGAAAAAGATGGGATTGATTTTGGAAATGCATATGAAAGCTATTTACATAACGCAGCAAATAAGGTTAGAAAGGTTAAGACCATCATATATCGCAGAGAGCCAAAAGATTTGTATTCGATTTATGAGTGCTTAAATGTAGAATTTTCTGGAAATATTGTAAGTACAAAGAGTGTAAAGAATTTGTTAGATTATGGAAATAAATTGATAATATCAGGAACAGCAGGAATCGGAAAGACTACAATGCTGCGGCACTTTTTTATCAGCGCTTTGGAAAAAGGAGACTTAATCCCGATCTTTGTAGAACTAAGAGAGGTTAATTCTAAAGAAGTAAAAGATATTGATGTATTTAACTTAATCTATAATACTTTAGTTAATTATGGGTTTAATGTAGAAAAAAAGTATTTTGAGTATAGCATGAAAGGCGGCAGGTATCTGATTTTATATGATGGATTTGATGAAGTAAGAATGGAGAATGGTTTAAATGTAGCCAAGGGCATTCGGGAATTAAGCACTAAGTATCCAGATAATTATTATATATTATCTTCCAGGCCTATGGAAGAATTTATCGGCTGGAATGATTTTATTGAAGCGGAGGCAATGGTTCTTGATAAGAAACAGGCATTTGATTTAATAAAAAAGCTGGATTATGACAAAGACACAAAAGATAAATTTCTGAATGCGTTAGAGAATGGTATGTTTGAAAGGTACCATTCCTTTGCATCTAACCCATTACTGCTTAGCATTATGCTGATGACATTTGATGAAAGAGCCGAAATACCTGATAAGCTGAATGACTTTTATGAACAGGCATTCTCTGCATTGTTTAATGTGCATGATGGTTCTAAAGACTGCTTTAAAAGAGATATAAGGAGTGGGCTGGGGGCTGATGATTTTAAAACAATATTTGCATATTTTTGCTTTAAATCCTATTTTAAAGGCGATTACCAGTTTACAGACAGCAGTGTACGGAAATATTTAGCAATGGCTCAAAAAAAGTTTGAGACGATTAAGTTTAATATTGATGACTATCTTACAGATCTGAATAAGTCGGTTTGCATGCTTATAAAAGACGGATTAAATTATATTTTTGCACATCGTTCCTTTCAGGAATACTTTGCAGCATATTATACCACAAAATTAGTTGATTCTGATCAGGCAAAATTAATCCATGGATGGCTGACAGAGAAGAGAGGCTTTTCGCAGGACCCTTATTTTTTGATGCTTTTTAATATGCAGGGAGATAAGTTTAACAGGGTAATACTTTCGAAACCATTGGAAAGGCTGCAGACATATTATAATGGTACGTTTAATTTTGACTTTTTAAGCAAACTTTTTGACAGAGTTTCGGTTCTGCCTAAAAAGTTAGGGGAATCTAATGAATATTCAATATTTATATATATAAAAAATAATTATTTGTGTGCATCATTAAGAATGGCATGTTCCTTTAATGGCTATAAGGAAGAGAGCCGGAAAAATGATGAGGAATTTGTTTTATATTTATCTCAGAATCGTACACTGACTAAGCAAAAGGATGTATCTTTGAAAGAGATACACAATGATGGAATGGATAGGGCATGTCTAAGACAATTTAAATGGATTGATGGCCAAGTAAAATTTGCTCTTTATCTATTAACAAGAATGGAGGCGGACACTTCTAAAAATAAGAGAAAAGTCGATTCCATAATTGACAGCCTTTGATCAGGCTTGTATAATGGCTCTTCACTACTGCGGCAAAACAGTATAAAGCCACCATTTTAGGATTATCAAATACAGGCGGCTGCATTCGGTTATAACGTAACCGGATACAGCCGCCTTTTTCTGTTGCCTATATGATATCCACCGATAACATTTACCCAGTATGTTTGTATCATTTTGTGCATATTTTGTCTATTCCGCTTCTTGTAAAACCCAGGCAGATTATCGTATAATACAGGCAAACACAAGGCCTGTGTAAAAGAAAACCTGCAAATATTTTGTGCTATGCTGCAGCATTGTCAAAATAATGTATATAAGGAGGAAAATGCCATGATTGTACCCAGTTATTATGAGGATCTGCATATGCTGCATGAGAATACCATGCCAGATCGCTCTTATTATGTGCCGGCGGCAGTGAGAATGGATGGCCTTGATGAAGAAAGAGAAAAGTCTGACCGTATACAGATGCTCAACGGCCTCTGGGAATTCAAATACTATGACAGTATTTATGAACTTAAGGAATTGTTTTATAAACCGGAATTTGACACGCAGGACTTTAGAACCATACCAGTTCCGGGCACCTGGCAGAACTATGGCTGTGACAGCCACCAGTATACGAATTTCCGGTATCCGTTTCCGGTGGACCCGCCATATGTACCTCAGGATAATCCGTGCGGAACGTATATCTGCCGGTTTGTTTATGAAAAGGAGGAAAGAGCGCCCAGGGCGTTTCTGGAATTCGAAGGGGTGGATTCCTGCTTTTATGTGTGGCTTAATGGCGAGTATGTGGGCTACAGCCAGGTTTCCCATGGGCTTAGCGAATTTGATGTGACTGAATACATAGAAGAAGGGGAAAACTGCCTGGCGGTGCTGGTGCTAAAATGGTGTGACGGCAGCTACCTGGAGGATCAGGACAAATTCCGCATGAGCGGCATTTTCCGGGACGTGTATCTGATGAAGCGGCCCAGACAGTGCATCTATGATTATTTTATCCAGACAAAAATAGAGGAAAACAAAGCGCTGGTGGATATCAGGACAAAATATCTGGATGAGATTATTCCGGTGAGAGCGGCTGTTTATGATGCAGAGGGAGCATTGATCACAGAGTTTGTCTATAAAGGCGACACTGGATTTACAATTCCAAAACCCCATTTATGGAACAGCGAACAGCCCTATTTGTATACCCTGGTTCTTGAAACAGAAGACGAAGTGATTACAGAGCATATTGGCATCCGTGAGATTTATGTGAAAGGCAGCGTGGTATACCTTAACGGAGAGCCGGTTAAATTCCGGGGGGTAAACCGCCACGATTCTGACCCGGAAACAGGGTTTGTCATCAGCACGGCTCAGATGAAAAAAGATCTGGAAATGATGAAGCAGCATAATTTCAATGCCATCCGCACCAGCCATTATCCTAACCAGCCTATGTTTTATCAGATGTGCGACAAGTATGGATTTTTTGTTATTGATGAAGCGGATAATGAAAGCCATGGGCCCTGGATGCTTTGCTATTCCAATGATACGGATGCGGAGCGGGCCGGCAGATGGAATGAGCTGATCTCCGATAATCCGGAATTTGATGAAGCCACTCTTGACAGGGTGAAAAAGCTGGTGGAACGGGATAAAAACCGTCCGTGTGTGGTCATCTGGTCAATGGGAAATGAATGCGGCTACGGATGTACGTTTGAAAAAGCCCTGGCATGGACGAAACAGTATGACCCAAGCAGGCTGACCCACTATGAAAGCGCATATTACAGAGGGCGAAAACGAAAATATGATTATTCCAACTTGGATCTTTACAGCCGGATGTATCCGGGATTTCAGGAGGTTGTTGATTATGCAGAGTCAGATCCAGATAAGCCCTACATTATGTGCGAGTACTGCCATTCTATGGGAAATGGAGCAGGAGACTATGAGGATTATTTTCAGCTAATTGAGACATATGACTGCATTTGCGGAGGCTTTGTGTGGGAATGGTGCGATCATGCCATATACAGGGGAAAAACGGCGGATGGCAGGAACATATATCTTTATGGCGGGGATCATGGGGAGTATCCCCATGACGGAAATTTCTGCATGGATGGGCTGGTGTATCCTGACAGAACCCCTCATATGGGGTTATTGGAGTACAAAAACGTTCACAGGCCTGCAAGAGTATGTTCTTATGATCAAAATACGGGGCTTCTTGTACTGAAAAATGAAATGAATTTTGTGGATATCCGGGATTATCTGAATATTTCTTATGAAGTAACTGCTGACGGCAAGGACGTATGTGCCGGAAACATAGATGCAGCCAATATTCCTCAGATCCTGCCTGGCAGAAAGGCTCAGATATCTCTCCCGGTGTCTGTTCCTGATAAAGGCAGGGCATATCTGAAGGTTTATTATAGGCTTAAATATGCAGAACCATTCCGCAGGCAGGGATATTTGCTGGGATTTGATGAAATTGCCCTTGAAAACAGCGACCCCCATAACCAGACAAACCGTATGTGGAAGGCAGAATCAGAAATGGAAAGTTTTAAGCTGGGGCAGCTTAAAGTATCAGAGACATTGAAACAGCTGACAGTAGAAGGCAGCACGTTTACTTATGTCTATAATAAGCTGTACGGCGTTTTTGACC